>JAWOLC010000085.1:0-7240 GCA_033853925.1 Candidatus Eiseniibacteriota bacterium | reverse complement strand
CTTCTTGAAGGCCTCGATGCCCAGGTCCAGGTGCCGCTTCTCGTGGGCGGCGGAGAGCTGGGTGCGAATCCGCGCCTGGCCCTTGGCCACGACGGGGAAGAAGAAGCCCACGACGTAGATGCCCTCGCCGTACAGGTCGCGCGCCACGTCCTGGGCGAGCTTGGCGTTGTAGAGCATCACCGGCACGATCGGGCTCTCGCCCGGCTTGATGTCGAAGCCGGCCTCCGTCAGGAGCTTCCGCCAGTACTTCGTGTTCCACTCCAGCTTGTCGCGCCGCTCCGTGCTCTGCGAGACGAGGTCCAGCACCCGCAGCGCCCCCGAGACGATGACCGGCGCCACGGTGTTGGAGAAGAGGTAGGGGCGCGCTCGCTGGCGGCACATCTCCACCAGCTCGCGGCGTCCGCTCACGCAGCCGCCCGACGCCCCGCCCAGGGCCTTGCCCAGCGTGGTCGTGATGATGTCGATCCGGCCCACCACGCCGCAGTGCTCGTGCGTGCCGCGTCCGGTCCGGCCGATGAAGCCCGAGGCGTGCGAGTCGTCCACGAAGACCATGGCGTCGTACTTCTCGGCCAGGGCGACGATCTGGTCCAGCTTCGCCAGGTCGCCGTCCATGGAGAAGACGCCGTCGGTGATGATCAGGCGGAAGCGCTTGTCCTGGTGCTCCTGGAGCTTCGTCTCCAGGTGGCCCATGTCCGAGTGCTTGAAGGTGTCCTGCATGGCCTTGCACAGGCGCATGCCGTCCACGATCGAGGCGTGGACCAGGCGGTCGGCGATCATGACGTCCGCCTCGCCGAGCACGGCCTCGAAGACTCCGGCGTTGGCGTCCATGCAGGAGGGGAAGAGCAGCGTGTCCTCCGTGCCGAGGAAGGCGGTCAGCTTCCGCTCGAGCTCGCGGTGGATGTCCTGGGTGCCGCAGATGAAGCGCACGGAGGACATGCCGTAGCCGCGGCTGTCCAGGCCCCGGCGCGCGGCCTCGACGACCTCGGGATGGCTCGAGAGCCCGAGGTAGTTGTTCGCGCACAGGTTGATGACCTTGCGCTCCCCGGCCCCCGCCGGGAATTCGACCTCGATGTCCGCGCCCTGCGGGGTGTGGATGAAGCGCTCCTCCTTGAAGAGGCCCGCCTCGCGAATGCCGTTCAGCTCCTGCTGGTAGTGCTCACGAACCCTGGCGGCGTAGGCCATGACTCGCTCCTTGTGCGCCGGGCTAGGCCTTGGCCTGGCGGAAGCGGGTGACGAGCGCCGCGATCCTGTCCACGCTGTCGAAGGCGTCGGGCGTGGCGTCGGCGTCGGGGATGCGGATGCCGTACTTCGTCTCGAGGAAGCGCTTGAGCGAGACCATCGAGAAGGAGTCCACGATGCCGCCGGTGATCAGGGGCGAGGACTCCGTGAGGACGCGGTCGTCGTCCTCCTCCAGGTACTCCCGCTTCACGTAGTCGAGGATCACGGTCTTCAGCTCGTCCATTTCGGTCTCCGTTTCCTGGCGAAGCTTCGGCCCGGGGCCGCGGTCCCGAGGCGGGGCCGTCGCCCCGCGGCCCGGAAGACTACCCCTTCGCGCCGAGCCCGACCCGCCCGGCGAGCGGGCACCCCCGCATCGCCGGCCCCGGCCCTGGCTCCGACGCCCGAGGGGGCGGGCGGGCCCGCTAGTCGTTCATCACGGTGGACAGGTCGCCGAGCGGCTCGCCCCACTCCTTGGCGCGCAGGATGCGGCGCACGATCTTCCCGCTGCGCGTCTTCGGCAGCGAGTCGACGAACTCGATCTCCTGCGGCATGGCGAGAGGGGAGAGCTTCTTGCGAATGAAGTTCATGATCTCCAGCTCGAGATCGCCGCCCATCACGTAGGACGGCTTCAAGACAACGAACGCCTTCACGACCTCCATGTTGACCGGGTCGGGCTTCGCCACCGCCGCCGACTCCGCCACGGCCGGGTGCTCGAGCAGCGCCGACTCGATCTCGAACGGCCCCACGAGGTGGCCGCCCGTGTTGATCACGTCGTCGTCGCGGCCGACGAACCAGAAGTAGCCGTCCGCGTCGATGCTGGCGCGGTCCCCGGTCAGGTACCAGCCGTTCCTGAACTTGTTCTGGAAGGCGGTCGGGTTGTTCCAGTACGAGCGCATCATCGAGGGCCAGCCCGGGCGCAGGGCGATGAGCCCGACGCTTCCCGGACGACCGACGGGCTCGTACGTCCGGGGATCGAGCACGGTGGCGGTGATCCCCGGGAAGGGCTTGCCCATGGAGCCGGGCTTGATGGGCATGCCGGGGAAGTTCGTGATCACCATGCAGCCCGTCTCCGTCTGCCAGTAGGTGTCGTGGAAGGGGAGGCCGAACGCCTCGCGGGACCAGATCACCGCCTCGGCGTTCAAGGGCTCGCCCACGCTCGCCAGGTGGCGGAGGCTGCGCAGGTCGTACTTGCGCACCACCTCCGTGCCCTCGCGCATGAGCAGACGGATGGCGGTGGGGGCGGAGTACCACACGGTGACGCCGTGCTTCTGCATGAAGGCGTACCAGCGCTCGGCGCTGAAGCCGGAGTCGAGCACGACCTGGGTCACCCCGTTCGCCCAGGGACCGATGATTCCGTAGGACGTGCCGGTCACCCAGCCCGGGTCGGCGTTGCACCAGTAGATGTCGTCGGCGCGGAGGTCCAGGACCCACCGCGCCGTGAGGTACTGCGAGACGAGGGACGAGTGCACGTGCTGGGCGCCCTTGGGCTGGCCCGTCGTGCCCGACGTGTAGTGGAGGACCGAGGGAGTCTCCGCCTCCGTGCGGGCCACGGCGAAGGACTCGACGCGCGGCTCGCGGTCGAGGGCGAGCGCCACCTCGCGCGCCTGGAGGGTCGCGCCTTCGGCGTCCACCACCACGATGTGGCGCAGGCCCGGCAGCGAGTCGCGGATCTTGCGCACCTTGGTCACGTGCTTCCGCTGCGTGAGGATGGCCGCCGTGCCCGCGTCGGCGAGGCGCGTGTGCAGCGACTCCTCGCCGAAGGCGGAGAAGAGCGGCTGGGCGATGCCGCCCATCTTGAGGATGCCGAGGAAGCCGATGTACAGCTCGGGCACCCGGTCCAGGAAGAGGCAGATGCGCTCGCCCGGCTGGAGGCCGAGCCGGAGCAGGTACGCGGCGATGGTGTTCGAGAGCACACGCAGGTCGTCGTAGCTGTAGGCGCGCTCGCTTCCCTGGGCGCTCTCCCAGACGAGGGCCGGGCGGGCTCCGTGACCCTGGCGGCAGATGCGGTCGCTGCAGTACCAACCGATGTTGATGGGCTCGTCGCGGCGCCACTCCAGCTCGCGCTCGCCGATCGTCCAGTCGAATCCTTCCGCGCGCTTCTCGTAGGGAATGGTGTCGCTCATGCGCTCCGTCCTCTTTCCCGCCCTGGGGGCTCTGCCTGGGTCTCGAGGACCACGGCGGCGCCCGCCAGGTCCGGAGTGTGCGAAACGGCCAGCAGGATGCGATGGACCGGCAGGGTCTCGGCCCGCCGCCGCAAGCGGCCGCTCAGGGCGATCGCCGCGCCGGCCGGAGCGCCCGGTCGGACCTCCACCTCGCGCCAGGTCGCGCCATCGCGCCCGGGAGCGCCCAGCGCCTTGAAGAGCGCCTCCTTGGCGGCGAAGCGGGTGGCGTAGTCCCGGGCGGGGAAGCGTCCGGCCTCGCACTCCGCGATCTCGCGGGGCGAGAACACCTCCGCGGGGAATCCCCTGCGGTCGCGGTCGAGCTCGCGCTGCATGCGCGCGATCTCGAGCAGATCCACTCCGATGCCGGCGATCATGTGCTCCCGGGACCCGGGCGGGCCCCTGCCCTCGGTCGAGAACGCTCCGTCCGCACCCGGAAGGCCGCAAGGGCACGGTCCACTCTACGCGCCATGTTGGCCCGGCCACCCGGGCGAGTCAAATGCGGCCGCGGCGCGCCCGGGGACCCGGGGCCGCCGCGAGAGCCCCGCGCCCGGGTCCCGATTCGAGGCCTTCCCTGGCGTCCCCGCTCTTCCTATGATGGGAGCGATGCCGGCGAACCTCACCCCGCAGTACAAGGAGGCCGAGGAGCGCTATCGCGTGGCCGCGACCCGCGAGGAGAAGCTCGTCGCCCTCCGCGAGATGATGGCTCTCCTGCCCAAGCACAAGGGCACGGAGAAGCTGCAGGCGGACATCCGGCGGCGCATCGCCAAGCACGAGGAGGAGGCCGAGCACGGCGCGAAGGGCGGAGCGAGACGCGCCGATCCCGGTCACGTGCGCCGCGAGGGTGCCGGGCAGTGGGTGCTCGTCGGCCCGCCCAACGCCGGCAAGTCGTCGCTGCTCGCCGCCCTCACCCACGCGCACGCGGAGGTGGCTCCCTATCCCTTCACCACGCACGCGCCCCAGCCCGGCATGATGCCGTACGAGGACGTGCAGGTGCAGCTCGTGGACACGCCCGCGCTGACGGCGCAGCACACCGAGCCGTACATGACGAATCTGGCGCGGAACGCGGACGGGGTGCTGCTGCTGCTGGATCCCACGGCCGACGACGTGGACGAGGCGCTGGTCGCCTTCCGCTCCCTGCTGGAGCGGGCGCGGGTGTGGCCGGCTTCGCGGCCCTTGCCGGCCGACGCCACGCCGCTGCTCGTGGTGCGGCCGGTGCACGTGATCGTGAACAAGCTCGACCTGGATCCGGACGGAACCTTCACGGAGCTGGCCCGCGAGTCCATCGGGGCCGACTTCCCGGTGCGCGCCGTCTCCGCCGAGCACGGGCTGGGGCTCGAGGAGCTGCGCCGCCTGCTCTTCGCGGAGCTGGGGCGCATCCGCATCTACGCCAAGGAGCCAGGGAAGAAGCCCGACCGGGAGCGCCCGTTCGTCCTGCCCGCGGGGGCCACGGTCCACGACCTGGCCCAGGCCGTGCACAAGGAGATCGCCGAGAACCTCCGCTTCGCGCGCATCTGGGGCCACGCGCGCTTCGAGGGCCAGCAGGTGGACCGCGATCACGTCCTGGCGGACCGGGACGTGGTCGAGCTGCACGCGTGAGCCGGGTGTCGCCGGGGACGGGTCTCGGCTAGAATTGCCGCATGAGTTCAGCCGGTCGGTGCCCGCGGCCGCCGCGTCGCGAGCCGAGTGCGGTGCGGCTCGCCTCGCGCGCGGTCCTGCTCCTGGCTCTGGGTCTCCCCGCCGGCCCCGCGAGCCGGGCCCTGGCCGCCGCGCCCCCGGATCCGCCCGCGCCCGCCGCGGTCCTGCCGAACGCGGTCGAGGAAGTGGCCGCCGCCAAGGCGCGCGCGGCCCTGGGGACCATGCCCCTCGCCGCGGCTCCCACGCCCAACCAGCAAGCCTGGGACGTCACGGCCTACGACCTGGACCTGGCGCCGAGCACGGCCACCCGCATGCTCTGGGCCAGCGCTCGCACGCGCGCCACCGTGGTGAGCGGTCCGCTGCTCACGCTCGAGCTGGACCTGGACGACACGCTGAGGGTGGACAGCGTCCGCGTGGCCGGCGCTCCGGCCCCCTTCACCCACGCCCTCGGCCTGCTCACGGTCACGCTCGGGCGCGCCTACCTCACCGGCGAGAGCGTGGACCTCACGGTCTGGTACCACGGCAGGCCGGTCTCCGGCGCCTTCGGGGTCGCCGCCTTCACGGACACCACGCACAACGGGGCGCCGCTCGTCTGGACGCTGAGCGAGCCCTACGGCGCGCGGGCCTGGTGGCCGTGCAAGGACCACCCGGAGGACAAGGCCGACTCCGTCAGCGTGCGGGTCACGGTCCCGAGCGGCATGACGACCGTGAGCAACGGCCGGCGAGTGGAGGCGAGCGACGACGGCACGGTCGCCGTCACCCGCTGGGTGGAGCGGCACCCCATCGCCACCTACCTGGTCTCGATCGCCTCGTACGCCTACGTCACCTCGACGGACTGGTACCGGCCGTCGCCGGTCGACTCGATGCCGATCCAGTTCTACTTCTTCCCCGACACGTTCCCGGGGACCGCCGCGGTGAGCGCGGAGGTGAAGGGCATGATCGCCGCGTACGCGGCGCGCTTCGGACCCTATCCCTTCCTGGACGAGAAGTACGGCGAGGCCCAGTTCACCTGGGGCGGCGGCATGGAGAACCAGACGATCACCAGCCTCGGCAACCCCGCCTCGGAGTACGTCGCGGCCCACGAGCTGACGCACATGTGGTGGGGCGACATGGTCACCTGCCGCGACTTCCACCACATCTGGCTCAACGAGGGCTTCGCCTCGTACGGGCCGGCCCTGTGGGCCGAGGCGCAATCGGGGCTCTCCGGCTATCACGCCTTCATGGCCACGAGCCGCTACCTGGGGTCGGGCACGATCTACGTGCCGGCGGACGACGACCCCATCCGCATCTTCAACTCCTCGCTCACCTACAACAAGGCCTCGTGGGTGCTGCACATGCTGCGCCACGTGCTGGGCGACACCGTCTTCTTCCAGGCCCTGCGCGCCTATGGCGCGGAGCATCGCTACGGCACCGCGACGACCGAGGACTTCCGCGACGTCTGCGCCGCCGTGTCGGGGCGGAACCTGGACGCCTTCTTCCAGGAGTGGATCTACGGCGAGTACTACCCGGTATACGGGGCGAGCTGGGTCGCCGCGCCCGCCGGGGGCGGCTGGGACGTCCGGGTCACGCTCGTGCAGCGCCAGAGCTGGCAGCTCTTCTGGATGCCGGTGGACGTGGCCATCTCCACCACCGGGGGCTCGCACACCTTCGTGGCCCTGGACTCGCTCGGCGCCCAGACCTTCACCTTCCACGTGGCCCAGCCGCCCACCTCGGTCCAGATCGACCCGGACGAATGGATCCTGCGCACGATCTCGAACAGCGGCGTGGAGCCGGCCGCCGCGGGCGGGCCGGAGCTGTTCCCGCCGCGGCCCAATCCCGCGCGGGGGGCGACGAGCTTCGCCTTCGTGCTGCCGCGGTCGGGCGAGGTGCGGCTCGACGTCTACGATCTGCGGGGGGCGAAGGTGCGGTCCCTGGTCTCCGGGACCCTCGAGGCCGGAGCCCACGTCCTACCCTGGGACGGGCGGGACGCCCAGGGTCGCTCGGCCCCGCCGGGGATCTATGCGGTGCGGCTCCAGAGCGCGGGGCAGTCGCGGAGCCAGAGGCTGGTGCTCGTTCGCTGACCGCCGCCCTTCAGCGTCCCGGAGGTCCCCCTTCCACTTCCGCGAGCCGCGCGCGCTCCACCGCGGGCAGCTCGTGCACGGGCTGCCAGGTGGCCAGGGCCGCCCGGTAGATCCACTCGGGGGGAGCGCCCCGGGCGATCCGGTCCCGGATGGGCGCCCAGGCCG
>JAWOLC010000084.1:0-47947 GCA_033853925.1 Candidatus Eiseniibacteriota bacterium | reverse complement strand
CCGCGCGCCGCGCGCGCGGACGGCACCGAGCGGCAGGTAGTGGGCCTCGACGTAGGCGCGCGCGCGCGGCGGGAGGGGAAACGGATCCCCCGGGCTCTCGACCACGGCGCCCGTGCGCGTGGCCAGCAGGCGCTCGGGGATGTCGTCGCGCAGCAGGCCGAGGCGGAACCTCTCCTCGGTGATGGTCTCGATCGCGTAGTAGAACGGCCGGGCGCGGAAGATGGACTCGCCCTTCACGTCCATGACCGGGTCGCTCGGGCGCGTGAGCCGCAGCACCTGCCGAAGCACCGCGCGCTCGTGCCGCGTGTGGTCGCGCCACACGGGCTCCACGGTCGCCGCCGCCCAGGTCTCGGCCGCCACGAGCGCCGCGGGCGCCCAGGCCAGTGCCTCCGTCCAGCGGCGGGCGCGCGGGGCGAGGCGCCGGAAGGAGGAGGGAAGCGCCACGAGCAGCGCCGCGGCGAACACGGCCTCGACCGGCAGCAGGGGCAGCAGGTCGGCACGCGTCACGAGCGGCCAGAAGCCCTCGATCGCCGCGTGCGCCAGACCCGTGGCGACGAGCAGCAGCGCGCGCCGGGCCCCGAGCCCCGGATCACCCGCGCGGACGAGGGCGCCGGCGAGCGCGACCAGCACGGGCACGGCCGCGAGCAGCAGCAGGGGGCGCAGTGGTGCGGCGTTCCACAGGCCGAGCCCGGGAACGAGGTTGTGCCACACGACGCCGTAGAGCAGCGGGCGCCAGGCGCCGTTCGCCGCGAAGTAGCCGGCCAGCGCGGCGGGGAGGAGCACGAATCCCGCGAGGGCGGCTCCCGCCCGCGCAGCCAGCGTCCTCGCCGGCAGACGCACGCCCCGGCGGGCGAGGAGGACGGCGCCGACGAGGGCCGCGGCCAGCAGGCAGGCGAGCAGGAGCGAGGTCTTCATCGACGTCGCCAGCGCGACGCCGAAGAGGACGCCCGCGAGCAGGGCGCGCGCCCCCGTCAGACGGCCGGCCACCAGGACCGCCAGCCCCGTGAGCCAGGCGGCCGTCCAGAGCTGGTCGGTGCGGTACTCGACGGAGGCGCGCAGGAATTCGGGGTTCACCGCGACGAGCGCCACGGCCCACCAGGCGACGCGCGCGGAGAAGAGGCGGCGGGCGATCGCCCAGGTCGCCGCCAGGGCGGCGAGCACGAGGGGGACCACCGCCAGGCGCATGACGAGCACGATGTCGGTCCGCTCGCCCGCCCAGGCCAGCGCGGGCGACATCAGCAGGCTGAAGAGGGGCGTGTGGTTGTCGAAGACGTCCCGGTAGGGCAGGAGCCCCTGCGTCCAGGCCCAGGCCACGTGGAGGTGCTGCGGCTCGTCCGAATTCACGGTGTGGTGCAGCCCGGCGAGGGCTCGCACGGCGAGCCCCACGGCGACGAGGGCGAGGGCCACGAGGCGCTCGCGCGGCGGGGCCGTCGCGGCCGCGGCGGCGACGGCGGGGCGCTCGCGCCCGGGGGCGTGGTTCCGCAAGGTTCCGAGAACGGCGGTCCTCATGAGGTCGGGGCGCCCGGCGTCGCTCGCCGAGCCCAGGACGAGTCGCCGCGGCCGAAGACAGAGCCGCGGACGCTACCACAGCCCGCCGCAGGGTGCAGGCGGCGTCCGCGGCTCACGCGAATCCCCCGGGTCGAGCCCGGCTCAATCCCCGTACTTCGTCGCCCCCGGAGGCGGTTCCTCGCCGTGCACCTTCGGCGCGTACGTCGAGTCGGGCGCGAGGGGCGCGGCCCCGGGAGACTGCCAGCTCGTCTCGAAGACGGCGCGCGCCTGAGCGGCGAGCGGGCGGTTGCGCATCGTCACCGCCAGGTTGCGGCTGGCGTGGAAGTAGTCCGGCGACCAGTTGCTGGTGCCCACCCAGGTCCAGAGGGTGTCCGCGACGAAGTACTTGCAGTGCTCCACGCGGGCGAAGGGGATGTAGCCGCCGCTCCACTCGGGGACGGTGGAGAGCTTGATCTCGATGCCCGGCACCTTGGCCAGGCTCTGCAGCTCCCGGAGCCCGGCGGAGCCGGTCTCCCAGTCGGAGACCACGAGCCGCACCCGCACCCCGCGCGCCGCCGCCCGCCGCAGCGCGGCGTCCAGGGCGTCGTCGCGCTCGCGCCGGGAGCCGAGCGAGTAGGTGAGCACCTGGAGGACGATCTCGTGGCGCGCTCCGTCGAGCGTGCGCACGATCTCGTCGCGGTCCCAGAGGGTCGTGTCGGGAACGAAGCGCCTGGGGTTCCACGAGGGCCAGAGGAGCACGGTGTCCCGCGGCGCCTGCAGGATGCGGTAGGGCAGGCTCCCGGGCGGGTGCGGGACCTGCGTCGCGCGGGCGACGCGGGTGGTGTCGGGGGCCTGGCCCACGGGGGTGGCGGCGGCCCAGTCCATCTCGAAGACGCGAGCGAAGTCGCCGGCCACGCGCCGGTCCCGGACGATCACGCCCAGCTCGTGGATGTGCTTGAGCGCGCGCCAGTCGAAGTTCTGGCTGCCGAGGAAGGTGGTCCGGCCGTCCACCAGGAAGAACTTGGCGTGCTGGATGCCGCCGGCGATGCGGCGGTAGTCCACGAGGCGCACGGCGTAGCCCGGCACCCTGGCCAGCGAGTCGGCCGTGCGCGGGTACGTGCGGTACATGCCCGCGTCGAGGAGGAGGCGCACGCGCACGCCCCGCTTCACCGCCTGGCCGATGGCGTCGAGCACGTTGTCCATGGGCTCGTGCGGCCAGGTCGAGAGGTAGAACTGCTCGATGTCCAGTGTCTTCTGCGCTCCGTCGATCAGCCCGATCCAGGCGCCCACCGCCGCGGGCAGGTCGGGATTCCCCAGCCCGCTCTCGAGGGGCCGGCTCTCGACGAGCTGGACGGGTGGGGGCGCGGCCGCCCGAGCGGCGGGCGGGAAGGCGGCGGCGAGCGCGCCCGCGACGAGCGCGAGCAGAAGGGCCGAGCCCGCGCGGCGCGGGCAGACGGGAAGCGGCAGGGAGCGGGTGAGACGCGGGAACGTCATGGGGGCTACCTCGGGACGGGTGACGGGCGGACTCTCACCAGCGCAGCGCGGCGCCCGCCCAGGCGAAGCCGCCGCCGAAGGCGGCGAGCACCACGAGATCCCCGGGCCCGACCAGGCCTTGGTCGCGGGCCTCGGTGAGGGCGATGGGGATGCTCGCGGCCGTGGTGTTGCCGTAGCGCTGGATGTTCTGGAACACCTTCTCCGGCGGCAGGCCGAGGCGGTCGGCCACGGCGTCGCCGATTCGCTTGTTGGCCTGGTGCGGGACGATCAGCTTCACCTCGTCGAGCGTGCTCCCGGCCTGCCGCAGCACCTCGTGGATGACCTCGGGGAAGCGCGCCGTCGCGTGCTTGAAGACCTGTCGGCCGTTCATCCGGGGAAAGTGCCGGCCGGCGCAGAGCATGTCGGGCGTGATGCGCCCGGGCACGAGGGAGGTCGGCGCCTCGGCCCACAGGTCCCGCGCGTGCGCGCCCTGCGAGTGGAGCGCCCAGGCCAGCAGCCCGCGGCCGTCGTCGCCGCCGGGCTCCACGACCACGGCGCCGGCGCCGTCGCCGAAGAGCACGGCCATGTCGCGGCCCTCGGTCGTGAGGTTGAGTCCCGTGCTCTGCACCTCGGCGCCCACGACGAGCACGCAGCGATACTGCCCCAGGCGCACGAAGGAGTCGGCGACCGCGAGACCGTAGAGGAAGCCCGAGCAGGCATTGTGCACGTCGAGGGCCCCGACGGGAGGCAGCCCCAGCCGCTCCTGGAGGAGCGGCCCGCAGCCCGGGAAGGTGTAGTCGCGGGTGATGCTGGCGAAGACGATGAAGTCCACGTCGTCGGCCCGGCGCCCCGCGTCGGCCAGGGCCTTCCGCGCCGCCTCCTGCGCCAGGTCGGTGACTCCCACGCCGGGCTCGACGAAGCGGCGCTCCCGGATGCCCGTGCGCTCCACGATCCAGGCGTCGCTGGTGTCCATGAGGCGGGCCAGCTCGTCGTTGGTGACGACGCGGGCGGGCACGTGGAAGCCGAGGCCGGTGAGGCGCGACCGGATCATGATTGCCGGGGAAGAGAGAAGGTCTCTGGGGGCGCGAGATCAGCCATGCTCGGCATTCTTTCATCCGTCCGCCGCCCGGTCAATGGCTCGGGCGGCAGAAGGCCGAGCGTCAGCGGCCGACGAGCAGCCCCAGATAGGCTCCGATCCAGGCGGGGCCCCAGAGGAAGACGATCATGGCCGCGGGTGCGAGCAGGGCGCCGAAGGGAAGCGGGCTCTTCATTCCGCCCTGCCGGCGCGCCATCAGCCACAGGCCCCAGGCGCTGCCGGCGAGCGCCGAGAGGAAGAGCGCGAGCAGCGTGAGCTTCCATCCCAGCACTGCGCCGAACATGGCGGCGAGCTTGATGTCGCCCTGGCCCATGCCCTCGATCTTGCGGAAGGTGAGCCACGCCCAGGCCAGCACGGCCAGGAGGCCGCTGCCCGTGACCACCCCGAGCAGAGCCGCGTGCGCGCCGCGCGGCCAGCCGGAGAGCAGCACCGCCGCGGCGATGCCGAGCAGCGTGCCGGGGAAGGTGAGGGCGTCGGGCAGGAGCTGGAACTCGACGTCGATCCAGAGCAGGGCCACGAGCAGGAAGCCCCAGAAGGCGAGCGGGAGGTAGGCCCAGCCGAGCCCCACGCGGCCGAAGAGGAGCACGGCCCAGGCGGCGCACATCAGCTCGGTCAGCGGGTAGCGCCAGGAGATGCGCGCGCCGCAGTGGCGGCAGCGGCCGCGCGCCGCGAGGAAGGAGAAGAGCGGCACCAGGTCGGCCGGCCGGAGCGGAGCCCCGCAGGCCGGACAGACGGAGCGGCCCCGCACCCAGGTGAGCTGTCGGGGCAGGCGCCAGGAGAGCGAGGTCACGGCGCTCCCCATGACGAGGCCGAGCACGGCGAGCATCGCCCCGACGGCGAGGTCCAGGCCCGTCATCTCGCGTCCGCTACGGCTGCTCGGGGAGGATGTGCGGCGTCACCTCGATCACGAGGTCGCTCTTGTCGAGCTGCGCGGCGTGGTGCTGGAACAAGCGACCCAGGAAGGGGATGTCGCCCAGCCAGGGCACCTTGGTGTCGGTGATCGTCTTCTGCTCGCTCAGCAGGCCGCCGATGATCACCGAGTTGCCGTCCTTGAGCCGCACGGTGGTCGTGGCCTGGCGCGTCGAGACGACGGGCAGGTCGTTGTTCGCGCCCCGGAACTCCGTCACCGAGCTGACCTCCGGCGTGATCTGGGTGGTGATGAAGCCGTCGGGATTGATGAGCGGGGTGATGCGCAGCTTGATGCCGACCTCCTCCTTCTCCACGGTCTGCACGGGAGCGGCGCCCCCGCCCGCGAACACGGTCCCCGTGACGACGTAGGGGATGCGCTCGCCGATCAGGATCGAGGCCTCGCGGCCGTTCAGCGTGGCGATCTTCGGGTTCGCCAGCACGCGGGCGCTGCCGTTGTGCACGAGCAGGTCCAGGGCGACGTGCCAGGCGAAGGTCTGGCGCCAGAACCCCGCCGTCTTGAAGAGGTCGTACTTGCCGCTGCCGCCGCGCGTGTAGCCGACCGAGTCGGGAGGCGAGACGTCGCGGACCGCGTTGCCGTGGGGCTGGCCCTCCACCACGATCACGTTCTGCCGGTTCAGCAGGTCCCAGTCGATCCCCAGGCGCTTCAGGTCGGAGGTCGAGACCTCCAGGATGCGGGCCTCGAGCGTCACCTGCCGCGCGGGCACGTCCATGACGCGCACCACCTCCTGGATCTCGGAGATCACCCGCGGGCTCGTCACCACGATCAGGCGGTTGCCGCCCCGGTCCACCTGGATGTCGGCCGAGACGCTCTTCAGCGCCTCCTTGACGTCGTCGGCCTGCGCGTACTTGAGGTCCACCACGTAGGAGGAGAGTCCCGTCTCCTTCTCGAGCGCCCTGGGCTCGGCCACGAGGATCGAATTGCCGATGCGCTCGTAGGCCAGCCCGGCGGCGCGCACGACCAGGTTCACCGCCTGGTCCACGGGCACGTCCTTCATGTGCACGGTGAGCCGGCCGGCGGTGACCCCCGGGCCGGTGATGACGTTGAGATCCCCCTTCTCGGCGAGGACCTTGAGCACGTTGGGGAGGGGAGCCTCCTCGGCGTCGAGGGTGACGAGGCGGCCGGTCGGCCCCGCGGCGGGCGCGGGAGCGGCCGCCCCCGCCGGCGCCTGGGCGCGGGACTGGGGCGACGGCGAGAAGGCGAGGAGCCCCGCCGCCAGGATCGGCACGGCGGCGCGGCGGCAGGCGCGGGGCAAGCGGTTCACGCCTAGTCTCCTTTCTTGGGGACCGGCAGCACGAGAGTTTCGCTCCCGCGCTCCAGGGTGACTTCGTCGGGGGTGATTCGGCGAACCACGTAGCCGTTGGGCAGCGTGTCCGATTCCTGCACGGTGGAGTACCGCCCGCCCCACTGCACGATGACCGCGCTCGCGCCGCCGCCCGACGAGACGAGGGCCACGACCCGGGGTCGCTCGGGTGCGCGCCCCGGGGGGGCGGGCCGCGGTGCGCTGCGGCGCGGCGCCGCCGCGAGGGTGAACGGGTCGCGCGCCCCGGCCGTGGCGGGCCGCTCCGCGGCGAGCAGGCTCTCCAGTTGCGCGTACGGGCTCGGAGCGGGCGCGGCGGCGCGGCGATGCGCCCAGATTCCCGAGGTGCCCAGCGCGTGCACGGTCTGCTGCAGGACGATCGCCAGCACCAACAGCGCGAGCAGTGGTCCCGCCAGCTTGGCCGGATCCAGCTTCATCGCGAGCCCCGCGGGCGCTTGAGCACGAGCTGGCTCAGCCAGACGTCGATGTCGCGTGCGGAGCCCGCGCCGCCCTGCATCGTCAGGCGGTCCACGGCGATCAGGCGGTCGGCCCGGGCCAGGTCGCGGAGGAAGTCGAGGAAGGCGAGGTAGTCGCCGCGCAGCTTGAGGTGCGCGCGCACCTGGACGCTGGCCGGGAGCTGGGTCACCAGGCCCTGCTCGGTGGCGCGGACCTCGAGGCGGTCGGCCGCCGCGAGCCGCGTGGCCTGGTCGAGCAGCATCCCGGTGAGCGCCCCCGAAGTGCCCCGCTCCTCGGCCGCGGCTGCGTCGAGCGTGTTCGCCGCGAGCAATGCCTGCACGCGGGCCGACGCGGCCGCGGGCGCCGCGCTCCCGTCGAGCGGCATGCCCAGGGCCACGGCCTGCCCCACGTCGCGCCGGTAGCGGGCCAGCAGCGGGCGCACCGTCGCCGCGTGCCCCGCGAGGAATCCCAGGAGGATCAGCAGCGCGGCCGCGGCGGGCGCGTTCCGCCGCACGAGGCCGGCCCAGGGGGCGCTCATCGGCGGAACTCGATGCGGAACTCGGCCGGCGTGCCGGGACCGCCGCTGCGCGACTCCACGAGCTTGATGACGCGGTACTGCGCGGCCAGCAGGGAGTCGCCGCGCAGGCCGGTGAGGACCCGCATGATGCCCTGCATGCGGTCCTCTCCCGCCGCCGGCGGGAGGAGGCCGGTCAGGACCAGCCGGTCCTGCTCGCTCGCGCCGGACACGTTGTCCGGATTCACCGCCAGGGTGGTGAGCATGGCCCCGGGGGGCAGCGCGGCCGCCAGCCGCTCGAGGCGAGCCCGCCAGCGGCCGGGATTCTCCAGCGCGGCCTCGACCCGTTGCACCTCGGCGGGCGGCGGCGTCCAGGCCGCGGCCGGCGGGCGCACGCTCCCTGCCCGCTGGATCTGCGCCTCCAGCAGGCGCACGCGCTGCGCCAGCGAGTGGCCGTTGAGGGCGTCGAGCCCGATCACGATCGCCAGCGCGCCGAAGTAGGCGAGCCACGCGCCCAGCGCCGCCGCGCGCGCCCGGGTCTGGGCCAGCTCGCGCCGGTGCGCGTCGCGGCGGAAGTTGATGGCGAAGAGCGTGCTCACACGTTCCTCATGGCCAGGCCGACCGCCTGGGCGAATTGCGGACCGCCCTGCACGTGGGCGCGAGCGGGGCCGCCCAGATCGGCGAACGGGTCGAGGACGGAGACGGGCAGCTCCAGCAGGTTGGCCAGGCGCTCGGCGATACCGGGCAGGCGCGCGCTGCCCCCCGAGAGCAGGAGTCGGAGGGGATCGGGAAGGTGGGCGAGGGTGCGGTAGAAGGCGAGCGAGCGGTGCACCTCGACCACCAGGTCCTCTTCGAGCGTCTCGTGCACCGCCTTCAGCTCGCGGCCCGACCAGTCCACGCGGACACCGGGGGAATCCGAGCCCGCCGCCAGCTTCCAGCGTTCCGCCTCCGCGAAGGGCACGCCGAGCTGGCCCGCGATCGCCCGCGTCAGGTGGAAGCCGCCGAAGTCCAGGCGCCGGGTGAAGTAGGGCTCGTCGCGCTGGTAGAGCGTGAGGTGCGAGGCCAGGTGGCCGATGTCGAGCAGCAGGTGTGCGCTCCGGTCCCCGCCCGTGGCGTAGGCGACCGCGTTCGAGAGCGCCAGGGGCGCCGCGTCGACGATGTCCGCCTGGACGCCGAGGAGGGCGAGCGGGGCCAGGTGCCGCTCGAGGTGGTCGCGCGCCACCGCCGCGAGCAGGACGTCGACCCGGCGCTCGCTCGGGTGGCGGCCCAGCACCTGGTAGTCGATCACCATGGCCTGGGGATCGAAGGGGAGGTGCTTGCGGGCCTCGAAGCGCAGGGCCTGGCCGACCTCGTGCTCGTCCATGAGCGGGAGCTGGATCTGCTTGACGATCACGTCGGCGCCGGAGATGCCCGCGGTCAGGCCGCGCATGGCCCGCAGGGGCAGCCCCGCCCGCTCGGCGCACGCCTCGATGGCGCGGGCCACGCTCTCCGCCGGCAGGTCGCCGTCGGTGGCTCCGCGGGCGCCGTAGGGCACCTCCGCGGCCAGCGGCCGCACCCCGCTCATCCCCGGCTGCAGGGCGAACAGCTTCACGCTGAAGCTGCCGATGTCGAGGCCGGCCCACGGCCGGGAGATCAGGCTGGCTCTCATCGGCCTAGTTATAGGTCACGGGTTGCTCGCGCGCCAGCTTCCGGGCACCAGCGCGAGGTCATGGGACGAGGAGACGTTGGGCAGTCCCCCCGCATTGGCGAGATCGTCGATGTAGCGGCCGTCGAGCTGGCTCCCGACGGCCGGGTGGGCGAGCTGCATGAGGTGCTGGAACGTCCCGCGCGGGCCCAGGAGCCGCACGCCGGAGGCGAAGACGGCGAGGTCCGGAACGGTCAGGTTCTGCGCGGGCTCTCCCGCTTCCTCCAGCATCACGCTCCCGTCCGAGACGAGGATCAGGGGGATCGCCGAGTCGAGGCCGTTGCAGAAGCGGATGCCGGCATCGGGGTAGGCGGGGTCGTTGGCGGCGCCCGCCCGGCCCGCGACGATCACCAGGCAGCCCTCGTTCCCCGTGCCCAGCGGTCCCGCCACGGTGACCGGGCCGGCGAAGCGGACACCGCCCGGGAAGAGCCAGACCACGAGCCCGTTCACGTTCACCTGCATCGGCACGTTCGCCGTCTGATAGAAGGCCTGCGGGTCGGCCCCGTCGCCGCGGAAGTACGCGGGCACGTCGGGCAGGCCGGAGTGCAGGTGGTAGACCTGACCCGACCGCTCGACGGGCGCGGCGGAGGCGGCCGGATGGGCCGCGAAGTAGGGCGCGAGAGCCGGGGTCTCGAGGGTGCCGGGCACGAGCACGACCGCGGCGCGGGGCGGGGGCAGGGGCGCCAGGGAGTCCAGCCAGGCGTTGCTTCCCAGGGGGGCACCCTGGCTCACGCGGCCCAGGAGGACGACCGTGCTGTCGCGATCCCCCGGCGGCGAGCCCGTGTCCAACCAGACGCCCCCGCTCGTGGTCACGAGGTTCTTGTAGACGGTCGGCGAGTCGGTCGGGCGGAAGCGTCCCTCCACGCTGCGGCGGAGGCCGTTCACCTCCGCGGTCACGCGGATGGTGACGGGGCTGTCGGGGCTCCAGCGCACGGCGCCCAGCGAGTCGGGCACGCCGGCCGCGTCCGTCTGGGTCGCCACGGCGGAGATCACGTGCGCCTCGGCGGGCCAGGGCGAGCGCACGCTGGCCAGCGCGTAGGGCGGCACGGAGCAGAGGAGGAACTTGGCCCTCTCGATTCCGCCCACGGCGCACTGGAAGGCCTGCTCCGTGTCCACCGACTGCTGGAAGAACTGCGCTTCGTAGCTCGACAGGCCGTACAGGGACATCACCAGGGTGATGAGCGCCACGAGCAGGAGCATGACCGCGATCAGCACGAAGCCGGACTCGGCGGACGGGGCGGAGGCGCGCGCGTACATCGGCTACCGGCTGTTGTAGAGAGCCGCCGCCCCGCTCAGCCGCAGGCGCCAGCCGTCGGGACACGGAATCTCGACGAGGTCGAGGCGCACGAGGGTCGAGTCCTGGGTCGCGAGCCGGAAGCGGCTCACCTTGGAGACGACCACCGGCTGGTCTCCGGGCGCGGGCCCGTTCGCGCCCATGTAGACGAGGGAGTCGTGCCAGTAGAAGCAGCGGCAGGCGGTCGTGCCGGCGGCGTCGGCATAGAGCGTCAACATCTGGTGCTCGGGATCGGGGTCGTCGCTCACCACCGCTCTCCCCGCCGCGCGGACGCTGTCCACGATCGTGGTGACCAGCAGCGTCGCGTCCCGCTGGGTGAGCGCCTGCGTCGAGCCGTCGAGCCACGTGGACTGCGAGCCCAGGTAGAAGGCGGCGAGGCCGCCCACGACCAGGGTGGCGACGACCAGGACCATGGCCAGCTCCACGAGGGTCGTTCCGCTCTGTGGGCGGGGGGGCATCGCGCTCACCGCGCGGGGAAGAACCGGCTGAGCTGGACCTGCTGGTCCGGAGCGCTCGCTCCCCAGCTCACGGTCACGGTGACGAGCTTCAGGTCGGTGGGGCCCGCGGCCGTGCCGTTCGCCGGATCGTCGTAGGCCGCGACGGACCAGGATTCGTGAGCGACCGGCGTCCCGTCCACGACCACGTCGTCCGCGTGGGTCGTGCCGACCTGCAGCTCGGGGGCGCTCGGGTCGAGGACCGCGAGCATCTCCAGGCGGCGCTGGGCGGCGGCCAGGGCCACGCGGGCGGCGGCGTAGCGGTTCACCAGCGCGCGCGCGTTCCCGAAGCTGTAGGCGAGGCCCACGATCAGGATCGTGGCGATCGCGGTGGCCAGGACGGCCTCGAGGAGGGAGAGGCCGCGCTCGGCGTCGCCCGCCTTCAGGGTCGGGGTCCTCGCGCGGCGGGAGCGCCGGAAGTGCCGCGCGGGGCGGCGAGCCTCATTGGGGCATCCACACCGGCGGCCCGTTCCGCGAGTAGGTGAGCTGCTGGGTGAGGCCGGCGGCCTGCGTCCCCGTCTTGCCCGTGGCGACCACAATGAACCCCGCGGCGTCCGCCTGGGTCACGCTGATCGTCCAGTTGTTGAGCGCGTCCGTGAGGTCGCAGCTCAGCGCCTGCTGCCCCGGGTTCTGGGCCGGATTCGCCACGAAGTTGTCGGCAACGTACGTGCCGTGGACCTGGTACCACGTCTGCTCCGCGGTCACCACCGCCCCGATCGCACCCTTGGCCTCGGTGCGCTGCGCGTCGTGCACGTAGTTGATGTAGAGCGGCACCGCCACGGCGGCGAGGATCCCGATGATCACGATCACCACCGTCAGCTCCATCAAGGTGAAGCCTGCCTCCGTTCGTCGCATGCTCCTCGCTCCTCCTTGGTTCCTGGCCCGAGGTCCTGCTCCTCGCGGCGGCCGGCCTCGTCCGGCTCCGCGAACGTCCCCGCCGCCCGCCCCGGCGCGGCCCTCAGTGTCCCACCAGCCCGTGTCCCATGGCCTGCCCCATGGTGATGACGGGCAGATACAGCGCCACCAGCATCGAGCCGACGACGACCCCCAGCACGATGATCGCGATCGGCTCCACCACCGAGCTGAGTCCCTGCACCCGGGCCGAGACCCGCTGCTCGTAGAAGTCCGCGGTGCGGTTGAGCATGTCGTCCAGGTGGCCGGTCTCCTCGCCGGTGGCGGTCATCTGCACGAGCATCTCGGGAAAGACCCCGGACTCCGCCATCGCGCGCGCGAGCGAGCTGCCCTGCTCCACGCGCGAGCGCACCTGCTCGATG
This sequence comes from Candidatus Eiseniibacteriota bacterium, assembly GCA_033853925.1. Classification (GTDB taxonomy): domain Bacteria; phylum Eisenbacteria; class RBG-16-71-46; order RBG-16-71-46; family RBG-16-71-46; genus JANXPZ01. The sequence goes on along the minus strand of JAWOLC010000084.1, from coordinate 35,946 downwards.
CCCTGCTCGAGCACGCGGTTGCCCGGCACCGGCCTCGTGACCTTGAGGGCGTAGAGGATCTGCGTGCCGCTCGAGGTGAGCATCCCCAGCGTGCGGGAGAACTTCGTGATCGCGTACATGCGGATGAGGGAGCCGAAGAGGGGGAGGCGAAGCTTCGCGCGATCCGCCCACAACCGGCCCCCCTCCGTGCGCAGGGCGTTCCACGCTCCGAGCGCGCCGGCCGCGACGAGCAGGAGCACCACCGGCAGGTTCCGCGTGATGGCCTGGCTGGAGGCGAGGAGGATCTGCGTCGGCCAGGGGAGCGGAACCTTGAAGCGCGAGTAGATCACCGCGAAGCGGGGGATCACGAAGACGAACATCACCGCCATGAGGAACGCCGAGAACGCCAGCACCACGACCGGGTAGAACATGGCGGCCTGGACCCTCAGGCGGACCGCCTCCGCGCGCTCCAGGTAGGCGGCCGTCTGCTCCAGGAGCTGATCGAGCGTGCCGCTCACCTCGCCGGTGTTCACCAGGCTGACGAAGACCTCGTCGAAGGCGGCGGGGTGCCGGGCCAGCGAGGCCGCCAGCGTGTCGCCCCGCTGCACGTCGTCGGCCACGCGCTCGAGGATGGCGGCCAGCCGCCGGTCCTCGTGGTCCCGGCTGATCGAGCGCAGCGAGCGCACGAGCGGCAGCCCGGCGCCGACCATGGTGGAGAGCTGGCGCGCGAAGAGCGCCACGGAGGCCGGCCGGATGCGCCCGTTCCAGCCCCGCGCCCGCAGGCGCCGAAGCCCCGCGGCCTCCGCGGGCGGCGCCGCCTCCGCCTCCACGGCCCGGCTCTCGATGGAGAGCGGCACGAGCCGCGCCGCCTCCAGCACCCGCAGCACCTCCTCCTCCGAGGCCGCCACCTCGATCCCCTCGCGGGGCCGGCCCTCCGGATCGCGGGCGCGGTAGTGGAAGCTGGGCATCAGACGTGGTCCGCGAGCGTGGCGTGCCGGACTTCCTCGACGGTCGTGATCCCGTCGAGGATCTTGCGGATGCCGCTCTTGCGCAGGGTGACCAGCCCCTGGGCCATGGCGTGCTGCTTGATCTGGTCCTCGTTGAGCCCGTCCAGCACCAGGCGGCGCGTGGCCCGCGACAGCTCGAGCACCTCGAACACGGCGGTTCGCCCGAAGTAGCCGGTGTGCTTGCAGGCGAGGCAGCCGCGGCCGCGCCACAGGCGCCGGCCGGCGAGCAGCGCGCCGTCGTCGCCCAGCGGCCCGAGCTGGTCGGGGTCGGCCAGATAGCTCTCCTTGCAGCGCTCGCAGACCCGGCGCACCAGGCGCTGGGCCATCACCAGCGCCACGGCGGAGCCCACCAGGTAGCGCGGCACACCCATGTCGATCAGGCGCGTCACCGTGCCGGGGGCGTCGTTCGCGTGCACGCTCGAGAGCACCAGGTGCCCGGTCAGGGCGCTCTTCACGGCGATGTCCGCGGTCTCGGCGTCGCGGATCTCGCCGATCATGATGACGTCGGGGTCCTGGCGGAGGATCGAGCGCAGGGCGCGCCCGAAGGTCATGCCGACCTTTTGGTTCGCGTGCACCTGGTTCACGCCCTCGATGTGGTACTCGATCGGGTCCTCGACCGAGATCAGGTTCCGCGACACGTTCGTGATCTCGTTCAAGGCCGAGTAGAGCGTCGTGGTCTTGCCGCTGCCCGTGGGGCCCGAGACGAGGATCATGCCGTAGGGGAGGTGGATGGCGCGGCGGAAGGTCTCGAGCCCGCTGCCGTCCAGCCCCAGGTTCACGATCTCGCGCGTGAAGGCCTTCTTGTCGAACAGGCGCAGCACGACCTTCTCGCCGAAGGCGGTCGGCAAGGTGGAGACGCGGATGTCCACCTCGCGGTCGGGCAGGTGCACGGTGAGGCGCCCGTCCTGCGGCAGCAGGCGCACCGCGATGTCCAGGTCGGCCAGCACCTTGATGCGCGAGACGATGGCCATCTGCAGGTTCTTGGGCGGCTTCATCACCTCGTGCAGCAGGCCGTCGATGCGGAAGCGCACGGTGATGCGGTCCCGCAGGGGCTCCACGTGGATGTCGCTTGCGCGCGCGTCGATGGCCTCGGCCAGCATCAGGTTGACGAGGCGCACGACGGGGGCGTCCTCCACCTGCTGGCGCAGCGCGGCGAGATCGACGTCCTCCTCCTCCTCGGCCGCCGAGAGGTCGATCTTGTCGAGGATCTCGCCGAGGTTCTCCGAGGCGCGGATCTCCTGGTAGAAGTTGTCGATCGCTTCTTCCACCTCGCTCGGACGGGCGAGCAGCACCTTCAGCGTGCAGCCGGTGAGAGCCCGCAGGTAGTCGAGCGAGACGACGTCGAGCGGGTCGCCGACGGCCACCTCCAGCACGTCGCCTTCGCGCCGGATCGCCAGGAGGAGCGCGCGACGGGCCAGGTGCTCCGGCACGAGCTGGACGGCGCCGGGGTCCGCCAGCGAGAGGTGCTCGGCGTCCACCACGGGCAGCGAGAACTGCTCGCCCAGCAGCTCCGTCACGTTCCGCTCCTCGAGGAGGCCGAGCCGCACGAGGGTCTGGCCGAGCCTCTCGCGCGGGTCCTGGCGCGAGCGCAGCGCCTGCGCCAGCTGCTCGGTCGTGATCCAGCCGCGCTCGATCAGCAGCTCGCCGAAGCGGCGCGTGGACAGGCGGAAGGACGTGCTCACCGGGGACGCTCCGCGCGGGCGCCCGGCGCGAGCCCGGAGGCCTGGGTGAGGTCGCCGGGACGCGGCCCTCCGGCCGGGTGCGGCGTCTCGTGCTCTGCGGTTCGTGCGGTCATCGTCTGGCGACCTCGGCGGGTATGGCCCTCTGCGCGCGGCCGGCGACGGTCTGGGCCGGAAGACGATCCCTCAGGTACCACGCCCCGGCGCCGCGGCAGGACCGGGGCGAGATGCCCCGCTTTCGCGGGGACGCATGGATCGTTCCGCCCGCGTCCCGCCCCCGTCGCGGCGCCGGGCAGAGCGGACGAACGCTTGGAAACGGCAAAGGATAGGTTCGCCCTCGGCCGGGTGTCAACGACCGGCCGAGGGTCGGGTCCGGGATCCCGCGCGCCTGCGCGGCGGGGAATGTGACCCGGAATCCGACACCCCCGCGGGCGCGCGCCCCCCGGTGCTCGCCGCACGGGGCGTTGCAGCCCGCGCCGGGCCGAGCGGCGCCCGGATGCATTTCCCAACGCCGCGGGCGAGCGCCGCTCGCGCTCGCTCGCGCCCCCGCTGCGGGGCGCGACGCTAGGCGCGTGCGCGGCGTGCGCTTGGACGCGCGCCCCGTGCCGCCGCGACGGGCTCGCACCCGCATCGTTGCAGGGCATGCTTCGTGCTGCGCCGATCCTTGGCTCTCGGGACCCGCCGCGCGCGGGGCTCCGGGGGCCACGGGGCGGCGCGGTCCGCCGACGACTGCGACGCTCCGGAGCGACTCCCCGGCAGGGTCGGGCAAGGCCCCACGCCGCCCGCGCGGCGGGAGAGGGCGCCCGCGGCGGGGAACGCAGCCTCCGCGTCGGCCGGGCGAGACGGACCGGAGATCGTGAGCGGTCCGGGATCCAGAAGGCGGCATCGCCGCACGCGCCGGGCGCCGGCCGGGCGGCGCGGCCGCGTCATCCTCCGCTGGGCGCGGGCGCATCGCTCGCGGTGTGGCCGGGCCCCGTGGCGGAGGTGGTTCCCCGCACTCGCCGGGCTCCTCCTGCTCCTCCTCGCCCCGCTCCTCACGCACGCGTAGGCCGCTCCCCCCGCGGCCGCGCCTCCCTTCGGCCGCGCCTCCCTTCGGCCGTGCCGCCGGCCTGCCTCCTTAGGCTTGACGAACTCACTCATTAGCCTAGACTAAGGGGCGATGTCCGATCTCACGCGCTCGAAGCAGGACTACCTGAAGGCGCTCTGGGAGCTGGGGCCGGCGGGGGAAGCCGTGGCCACCTCGCGCCTGGCGGCGCAGCTCGGCGTCTCCGCGCCCTCGGTGACGAACATGCTCTCGCGCCTCGCCGCCGAGAAGCTGGTCGCGCACGCGCCCCGGGCGGGGGCGCGCCTCACCCCGCGGGGCCGCCGGGCCGCGCTCGGCATGGTGCGCCGCCACCGCATCCTCGAGACGTTCCTCGTCCAGGTGCTCGGGCTGGACTGGTCCGAGGTGCACGAGGACGCCGAGGTGCTGGAGCACCACGTGAGCGACCGCGTGCTCGAGGCCCTGGATCGCCTGGCGGGCCACCCCGCGGAGGATCCACACGGGTCGCCCATCCCGGACGCGCGGGGGCGCTTCGCGCACCGGGCGCTCGTGGCCCTGGCGAGCCTGGGCGCGGGCACGCGGGCCCGCGTGCGGGAGATCGACGACTCGGACCCGGGCCGCCTCGGCCGCTGGAAGCAGATCGGCCTCGTGCCCGGCGCCGCCGTGCGCGTCGAGGAGGTGCGCGCCTCGGAGGGCGTGGTGGCGCTTCGCGTGGGGACGCGCGCGGCGATCGCGGCGCGAACGGCGCTGGAGGGCGTGAGGGTCGAGGTGCTGCGGAGGCGCGGTCGTGGGCGTTGAGCCGGGCGCGCGCTCGCTCCCCGAGGTGCACCGCAGCGTGGCCGTGCCGGCGGGACGAGGCTGGATGCGCCGGCTGCTGGCCTTCTCGGGCCCGGCCTATCTGGTGAGCGTCGGCTACATGGATCCGGGCAATTGGGCCACGGATCTGGCCGGGGGTGCGCGCTTCGGCTACCGGCTCCTCTGGGTCCTCCTGCTCAGCAACCTGATGGCGATCCTCCTGCAGACCCTGGCCGCCCGGCTCGGGGTGGTGACCGGGAAGGATCTCGCGCAGGCCTGTCGCGACTACTATCCACGGGCTCTGGCCGTGCCGCTCTGGGCGCTGGCCGAGGTCGCCATCGTGGCCTGCGACCTGGCGGAGGTGCTGGGCGCGGCGATCGCGCTCAAGCTCCTCTTCCACCTGCCCCTCCTGGCGGGCGTGCTCGTGACGGCCTTCGACGTGCTCCTCCTGCTCGCCCTGTCGCGGCTGGGCGTGCGCCGGCTGGAGGCGGTGATCCTGGTGCTGATCGCGACGATGGGAGCCTCCTTCGCCATCGAGATCGCGCTCTCGAAGCCGGCCTTCCTCGAGGTCCTGCGCGGCTTCGTGCCGCGCGGCGACGACGGCCGACCGAGCCTCCTCGGCCGGGCGAGCGACGGCGGCTGGACCCTGCTCGGCCTGCGCGGCGACGCGCTCTACGTCGCGATCGGCATCCTCGGCGCGACCGTGATGCCCCACAACCTCTACCTGCACAGCGCGCTCGTGCAGAGCCGCCGGGTGGCGCAGTCGCCCGAGGGCAAGCGCCAGGCGGCGAGCATGAACCTCGTGGACTCGGCCGTGGCTCTGAACGCCGCCTTCTTCGTGAACGCCGCGATCCTGGTGGTCGCCGCGGCCGTCTTCCACGGCACCGGGCATCGGAGCGTGGCGCGCCTCGAGGACGCGTATCACCTCCTGGCGCCGCTGCTCGGCACGGGGTTCGCGTCCCTGCTCTTCGCCCTGGCGCTGCTCTCGTCGGGGCAGTCCAGCACGATCACCGGCACGTTGGCGGGGCAGGTGGTGATGGAGGGGTTCCTCCGGCTGCGCCTGCAGCCCTGGCTGCGCCGCCTCGTCAGCCGCCTGCTCGCGATCCTCCCCGCCGCGCTGGTCATCGGCCTGCAGGGCGACGGCGCCGTGGACGCGCTGCTCGTGCTCTCGCAGGTCGTGCTCAGCCTGCAGCTCTCCTTCGCGGTGGTGCCCCTGATCCTCTTCACCAGCCAGCGCTCGCGCATGGGGGAGTTCACGAATCCACCCTGGCTCGTGGCCCTCGCCTGGCTCGTCGCCGCCCTCATCGCCGTCTTGAACGCCAAGCTCGTGGGGGACGTCGTCGCGAGCTGGTGGACGGCGGCGCCGGGAGCCTGGTGGCTGACGTCCTTGGTGTTCCCGGCTCTGGCCGCGGTCGTCCTGCTGCTCGTCGCCATCGCCGTCCTGCCGCTCGCGCGGCGCCTGCGGCCGGGGCTCGGCCGGCTGCCCATGCTCGCCGCGCCCTTCATGCACGCCCACCGCGTGTTCCCCGCGCGTGCGGCCGCGGGCAGCCGAGTCGTCGCGGCCTCCGGGCCGAGTCGCGTGGCGCTGGCCCTCGAGCTGAGCCCCGCCGACGCCCCCGTGCTCGAGAGCGTGCGGCGCATGGCCCTGGCGGGCGACGCCCAGGTCCTGCTCATGCACGTGGTCGAGAGCGCCGCCAGCCGCTACCTCGGTCCCGAGTCCTCGGACGAGGAGAGCCGCCAGGACCTGGCGGCTCTCGAGCGTCTGGCGGAGGACCTGCGGGAGTCGGGCCTGGGGGTGTCGGCCGTGCTGGGGCACGGCGACGTGAAGGCCGAGCTGGCCCGCATGGTGGGGGAGTGGCACGCCGACCTGCTCGTCACCGGCTCGCACGGGCACCGGCTGCTGGGAGATCTGTTCCTCGGCTCGACCGCCTCGGGGCTGCGGCACCGCGTCTCCTGCCCCGTGCTCACGCTGCGCGCCCCGCGGCGCTGACCACCTCTCGCGCCCGCGGGCGTCTCCCGGCGGAGATCCGGGCACGGGTTGGCGCGCGACGGCCCGCGACGTAGACTGCCGCGCATGAGCGAGCGCATGCATTTCGGCTGCCTGGCCGGCTCCGTGGCGGACGTGCTCGACGCGGGCCTCGAGCTGCTCCCGAGCTTCGAGCTGGCCGCGATTCCCGTGCTCGAGGGCACGGACCGGCCCGGCGAGTGGCCGGCCGTGCGCCGTCGCCTGCGGGCCGAGGGCATTCGCGGCGCGCAGCACCGCGGCGTGCTGCTGCTCCCGCCCGGCGAGCTGGACCAGCTCGCTTCCGTGGGCTTCTTCCGCGGCTTCGACGAGATCTACCTGTGCGCCGAGTGGAACGAGGAGTTCGAGACCTTCCCCGGGCGCATCACCAGCGACCTCACGGACTTCAGCGAAGCCACGCCGCTGGGACTCGAGGACTGGATGCTGGAGGCGGGCTGCCTGCTGGCCCTGGGCGACGGGGTCGGGCTCAACTTCGCGACCCCCGACGCCGACCTCGCGGAGCGACTGCGCGCGCGCTTCAAGCCTGCGCCTCAGCCATGAGCCGTGAGGGCACCTCCCGGCTCGTGGCCCTGGAGCTGGCCGGCCCCGCCGGACCCCTCGAGGCGCTGCTCGAGGAGAGCGATCGTGGCCCGGCCCCGCTCGCGGCCCTGGTCTGCCACCCGCATCCCCTCCACGGCGGCACGATGCACAACAAGGTGGTGCACCGCGTCGCGGCGACCCTGCACGAGGCGGGCGGAACCACGCTGCGCTTCAACTTCCGGGGCGCGGGCAGGAGCGCCGGCCGCTACGACGGCGGTCGCGGCGAGCTGGAGGACGCGCGGGCCGCGCTGGCCTGGCTGAGGCGTCGCCTTCCGGGAGCCTCCGTCGTCGTGGCGGGATTCTCCTTCGGAGCCGGCGTGGCAGCGGCCCTGGCTGCCGTCGAGGCGGGTGTCGGCTTGCTGGTTCTCGTGGCCCCGCCCGTGGCCGCGATGGACTTCGCGGCCCTTCGCACCTCGCCCATTCCCAAGCTCGTGATCCAGGGGACCCGGGACGACGTCTGCCCCGCCGCCGAGCTGGAGCCGGAGTTCTCGGCCTGGGCCGAGCCCAGGAAGCTGGTGAAGATCGAGGGCGCGAACCACTTCTTCGACCGGCAGTTGGCCGATCTGGCGAATGCTCTGCTTCAAGGCATGAGGAGCCTGCCCTGGGACGGAGGTTCATGGACTACTTGAAGTGGGGGTGCGCTGCGGCGCTGCTCCTCTGTCTGCCGGCGTGTGGCCCGAGGGAGCCCGCGCGCGGCGCCGGCCGCCCGCCGACCTGGGCTCGAGGCGAGGCCGAGGTCTGCACCTACGCGGGCCCGCTCGACCGTGAGCCGCGGCGCGCGGCCGCGCTCGCCCGCCTGGTCGTCTCCGCGCCCGGAGTCGTGCCCGCGCCTTCGGCGGGAGCGCGGGACGAGCGGCTCGTCCGCATGGAGCTGTCCGTGCGCTCGCCCGCCGCGAGCGAAGCCGACAGCGTGCTCACCTTCGCCACCTTGCGCGCCCGCGACCTGGACGTGACCGGCGTGAGCGTCACTCGCTTCCGGGGCCGCGAGCGGACGCTCGTCGAAGCCATTCCCGACTCCGCCGGGGGAGTGCGGGTCGTGGAGCGCGACGAGCGTTCCCCGCGGGCCCGGCGCGAGGTGCGGCTGAGGTGGCCCGCGGGGGAGCGCCCGCACGTCTACTGGGACGCGCTGCCCGTGTGGCTGCGCGCGTGGGCGGGCGAGTCGACGCCGCTCGAGATGCGCGTGTGGATGCTCCCCAGCCTCGCCGCCGGCGTCCCTCTGGCGAGCCCGGTGCCCGTGGACGCCGTCATTCGCCGCCTGGACGGCGGCACGATTCGCGTTCCCGCGGGCCGCTTCCCGGCTCTGCAGTTCGCGGTCTCGTCCGGCTGGCAGGCGGACGTCTTCTGGCTCGACGCCGACGAGCCGCACGAGCTGCTCCGGGTCCGCGCCGCCAATCGTCTCGCCCTCGACCTGCGGGGCCTGGCCTCGGCCGCCGCTCCGGGTGCCGGTCCGCCGTAGCCGCAGCGGTCGTTCACCGGGGGGGCTTCGGGCCCCTGCGCTCCTCCGGCCCCGCGCAGCGGGCTCGAGCGGCGCCCTGCACGCGCCCGCCGCGGGGCGCTCGTACTCGGTGCTGGCGCGCTGGTCCCTGCCGGTGGCCGCACGGGCGGGGGCTGGGCTAGAATCGGCGCGCTTGTCGTGGCATTCACCATCGCTCGAGCGGCCCGTCGGCCGGCTCGATTCCCGGGAGGACGTTTGAAGCGCACGCAATGGATTCTGCTCGCCGTGGCGGTCGTGGTGGTCGTGGGTGGCGGATGGCTGTGGCGGTCACGGGCGGCCCGCGTGGCCCCCAGGTACCGGACGGGTGAGGTCGAGCGCGGCACGATCGAGTCCACGGTCTCCGCGACGGGCACGGTCCAGCCGGTCGAGCAGGTCGAGGTCGGCAGCCAGGTGAGCGGCACGGTCTACAAGCTGAACGCCGACTACAACTCGCGGGTGACGGCCGGGCACGTCCTGTGCGAGCTGGAACCCTCCGGGTTCCGCGCCCGCGTGGCGCAGAACGAGGCCGCGGTCGCGCGCGCGGAGGCCGCGATCGAGGACGGTCGCCGGCAGCTCCGCCGGGCGCGCGAGCTGTCCGGGCAGAAGCTCGTCTCGCAGGCGGACCTGGAGACGGCCGAGGTCACCGTCCAGCAGCGCGAGGCCGATCTGAAGGCCGCGCGGGCGCAGCTCGCGGCGGCTCGCGTGGACCTGGCGAACTCCGTCATCCGCGCCCCCATCTCGGGCGTGGTCATCTCGCGCAACATCGACCTCGGCCAGACGGTGGCCGCGAGCCTGCAGGCGCCGAAGCTCTTCGTGATCGCCCGGGACCTGACGCAGATGCAGGTCGAGACGGCGATCGACGAGGCCGACATCGGCGTCATTCGCGTGGGATTGCCCGTGACCTTCACCGTGGACGCCTTCCCCGACGACAGCTTCCGCGGCACGGTGTCGGTCGTCCGGCTCGAGCCGATCCTCTCGTCGGGCGTGGTGACCTACACGACGGTCATCGCGACTCACAACCCGGACCTGAAGCTGCGCCCGGGGATGACCGCCAACGTCGCCGTGCAGATCGCTCGTCACGACGGCGTGCTCAAGATCCCCGCGGCGGGCCTGCGCTTCCGTCTCCAGGAGAACGGCCGGAACGGCCACGGCGGCGGGGCGGCGCCAGGCGCCGCGCGGGGCGGTGAGGGTGGAGCGCTGGCCGCGACGCGAGGCCCGGGTGGAGGCGGCGAGGCGATGCGGCGCGCGGACGGCCGCGGGCCGGGCGGCGAGCCGGTGGCGCGGGGGCGCGACCCGCAGGCTCCCGGGGGCCACGGGCCGGGGAGCGACGGCGGCCCCTCGCCGGGCAAGCCGGGGGCGGTCTACGTGCTGCGCGACGGCAAGCCCGTGCGGGTCGCGGTCGTGACCGGCCTCACCGACGGCACCTCGGTCGAGCTGTTGAGCGGCGACCTCCGGCCCGGGGACCTGGTCGTGACCGGCGTCGAGGTCGCGGCCTCGGGCCCCGCCATGCAGCCGCCACCCGGCATGGGCGGCCGCTTCGGTGGACCCGGAGGCCGCCGATGACGCTCGGCACGCTCATCCCCATGGGCCTCGACGCGCTCACGCGCAATCGCATGCGCTCGACGCTCACGGTCCTCGGCATCGTCATCGGCGTCGCCGCCGTGATCGCCACGCTGGCCATCGGCCAGGGCGCGCGCTCCGCGGTGCAGGCCCAGATCCGGGCCATGGGCTCGAACGTGCTCATGGTGATCCCCGGCATCGTCACCGCCGGCGGCGCGCACGGCGGGATGGGCGGCGTCACCACCCTGACCCCCGATGACGCAGCCGCGATCAAGCGCGAGTGCACGGCCGTGGCGGCCGTGGCCCCGGTGGTGCGGGCCTCCACGCAGGTGGTCTACGGCGATCAGAACTGGTTCACGCAGATCCAGGGCACGGCGCCCGACTTCGCCGTGGCCCGGCAGTGGGTGGTGGACGAGGGCGTCTTCATCACGGACTCGGACGTGCGCGGCGCCGCCAAGGTCTGCGTGCTGGGCGCCACCGTGGTGAAGCAGCTCTTCGGGGACGACGACCCGCTCGGCGCGATGATCCGCATCAAGGAGATGCCGTTCCGCGTCGTGGGCACGCTGGTGGGCAAGGGCTCGAACGGCCACGACGACCAGGACGACGTGATCATCTGCCCCTACACCACGGTGCAGAGGAAGATGCTCCACATCACCCACCTCCAGGGTGCCGTCTGCTCGGCGAGCAGCGAGCTGGCCGTGAACGCCGCCGTGGACCAGATCACGGACCTGCTCCGGCAGCGGCACCGCATCAAGCCGGGCGACAACGACGACTTCTTCATCCGCACGCAGCTCGACATCGCCTCGACCGCCGAGGCGACGTCGAAGGTGATGACGCTGCTCCTCGCCAGCATCGCCGCCGTCTCGCTGCTCGTGGGCGGCATCGGGATCATGAACATCATGCTGGTGTCGGTGACGGAGCGCACGCGGGAGATCGGCGTCCGCCGCGCGGTCGGGGCGCGCAAGCTGGACATCCTGCTGCAGTTCCTCTTCGAGTCCGCCTTCCTCTCGCTGGGCGGGGGCGCCCTCGGGGTGGTGCTGGGCGCGGTGGCGGCGAAGCTGGTGTCGCAGTTCGCGCACTGGCCCACCGTGGTGCAGCCGAGCGCCGTTCTGCTCGCGTTCGGCTTCGCCAGCCTGATCGGGCTCTTCTTCGGCTTCTATCCCGCGCGGCGCGCGGCCGCGCTGGATCCCGTGGACTCCCTGCGGTACGAGTAGCGGGCGGCGAGGCGCGAGCGGCGGGGCGGTCCCGACTCGGGGCCGCCCCGCTCCGCCTCCGGCTCACTCCCCGCGGGACGGCGCGAAGCCGGGAAGGCGCACTCCACGCTCCGGCCCCGGCGGGTGGAACCAGGTGTCCTCGGGAGCCCCGCGCGTGGGGAGCGTGTCGGCCGGCGCGCTGGCCTCGGCCGAGCGGACCGCCGCGTCGCCACGGGCCGGCGGCGGGGGCGGCGAGAGGCGCTCGTAGTCGGGGCGCGTGATCCAGAGCGTCGGCCGCCCCGTGGTCCAGGCCACGAAGTCGGGAGTGTCGGAGTACATGAGCCGCGGCGCGGCTGGGGGAGGCGCGTCGGCCGGCTTCTCGAGCCCCAGGGGCGTCAGCCGGGGCAGGGCGATCCTTCTCGTCGCCCGCGCGAGCCGCGCTCGCTCGCTCGCGAGCCGGGCCTCCAGCTCCCGCGCCTCTCCCGTCTGGCCCACGAGCGCGGGCACCGTGGAAGGCAGCATGAGGAGCAGCAGCGCCGCCACCCACACGGGGGAGCGCTCCGCTCCGGGCAGCCGCCGCCACAGCCACTCGGCGCCCACCGCCGCCGCCAGCGCCCACAGGGGGAGGAAGGGCGTCAGGTAGCGGGGGTCGTAGATGGTGAGGGTCATGATCGCCAGAGGCACGAGCCCGCAGACCAGGGCCGCGATCGCGATCCAGCGCGTGGAGGTGCGCGAGACCCCGACGACGAAGCCGACGGCCACGAGCCAGCCCGTGAGCGCGCCGGGCGCCAGCGCGGCCCGGCCCAGGGCGCGCGGCGCGTAGGCGGCGATCTTCTGCGGCAGCGAGGGCAGCAGCTCCACCAGCCGGCGCGGCCAGCGCTCGGGAGTCAGGGTGAAGTCGCGCAGCACCGCCATGCCCGGCCAGCGGCCGGGCTGGCCGGCGACCATGTAGGACGAGAGGTTGAAGAAGGGCGAGCCCGCGGCCCGCAGGTTGTGCCACCACCAGGCGCCGCCGAAGAGGACGAGGGCGAGCAGCAGGATCACCGTGCCCGCTCCGCCCGCCAGCATGGAGAGCCCAGCGAGCGCGAGCGGCATCTCCGGCCGCACGAGCTGGCCGAGCCCCACGACGACGGCCGCCGTCAGCAGGCGTGGCTCCTCGCGGGCGAGCAGATCGAAGGCGAGGACGAGGAGGAACGCGCCCAGGATCATGGAGGTGTCGTGGTTCACGCCGTCCAAGGTGAGCGGGGCGAGCGTGAACGTCAGGGCCGCCGCCGCCCCCACCGGGGCTCCGGCGAGCCGGCGGCCCAGGCGAAAGAGGATCAGGGCCGCGAGCCAGGCGAACGCCGCGGCGATGACCGCGACGTGCTCCAGGCTGGCCGGGCCCCAGAGGGCCAGCAGCGGCGCGAGGAGCACGGGGAGCACCGGCGTGTGGACGAGCATCGGCACGGTGAGCGCCGCGTCGCGCAGCCCCCAGAGCGGCGGATAGATCACGAGCGTGCGGAAGCCGTGCCCGAGGAGCAGCTCGCGGGCGACGACGCCGTAGTCCCACAGGTCGTCCACCAGCCGCGGGACGGCGGCCCTCAACACCAGCAGGTCCAGCGCCCAGTAGGAGGCGGCGCCGAGGAGGACGGCGGTGAGCCAGAGCCTGGACCGGGGTTCCTCGCGGCGCACGGCCGCACTCTCTCACGCAGCACGGAGCCAGGCAACCATGGTCTCGCGGCCGCGTGCTATGATCCGCCGCTGCTCGACCCGCGAGGATGGGGAATGCGGCCCGATTGGGAAATGCTCAAGGCGGTCGTTCTCGAGAGCGACGACTGGGGCCTCTGTGCCTGGGTCGCCGACGAGGCGGCGCACCGCGCGCTGGCCGGGACTCCCATGTTCGGCAAGCGGGCCCGCGCGAAATACGTGCGCTCCACGCTGGAGGGCGCCGCCGACGTGCAGGCGCTCGTCGCGGTCCTCCGCGAATTCCGGGGCGGCGACGGTCGCCCCCCGGTCCTCCAGGCGAACACCGTGATGGCCGCGCCCGACTACGAGCGCCTCGCGGCCTCCGGCTTCGCCTGCGAGGAGCTGCCCCTGGTGTTCCTCCCCGAGACTCCGCCCCGCTGGCGGCGCCCCGGCCTCTGGGAGCAGGTGCGCGCGGGGATCGAGAGCGGCGTGTGGCGGCCCGAGCTGCACGGGCTGCATCACCTGCCCGCGCACGCCTGGCTCGACGCCCTGCGCCGCGGAGACGACGACGCTCGCCACGCGTTCGCCGAGGAGTGCGTGGTCTGCTCGGCGGTCGAGGCCGGGTCGGAGTACGACGCCGCCGAGCCCGAAGCCGCCCGCACGCGGGCCCTGGAGCGGGCGGTGGCCCATTTCACGGGTCTGTTCGGCCGCCCGCCGACCTCGCTCTGCGCTCCCGACTATCGCTGGGACGCCCGGCTCGAAGCCGACGGCCGGCGGCTGGGCATCTCCGTGCTGCAGGGGGCGCGCGAGCACATGGACCCCTGGCTGCGCGTGCGTCGTCTCGTGCCCGGGCGGTGGCCCGAATGGCGCGACGGCTACCTGCTCATGCCCAGCCGGATCGCGTTCGAGCCGCGCGGCAGCGCCGCGCCGGGCGCGCGGCTGGGCGCCGCGCGCGTGCACGCGGCGGTGCGGGCGGCGTGGCGCCGCGGCGAGGTCGCCGTGGTCAGCAGCCACCGGCTCAACTACGCCCACCTCGATGCCGCCTGGGCCGCGACGGGTCGCGCGGCGCTGCGCGATCTGCTCGGGCGCCTGTGCGCCGACGGCGCCGTGTTCCTGACCGACGCGAAGGTGCTCGAGCTGGCGCGGGAGGAGTCGCCGTCGGCTTGAGGCGCCGGCGGCCTGAGCGGGGATCGCGCGAACGCGGTCCCGGGCCGGTCAGTTCTTGACCCTCTTCCGAGGCTGATGCTAGCTTCGCGACGTGCCACCCGCATCGCGCAGCGCCCCGGTGCCGCCCGTCCGCCTCCTCCCTCAGCTCGCCGATTTCGCGTCGCGGCAGTACGGGGACACGCCGTTCCTCCTGCGCTCCACGCCCGCGGGCTGGGAAGCCTGGGGCTTCGCCGGAGCCGCGGCGCGCCTGCACTCGTTCACGGCCCTGCTCGAGCGGGAGGGCGTGAAGCGCGGCGACCGCGTGGCGATCCAGAGCGAGAACCGCCCGGAGTGGGGCCTGGCCTATCTGGCGGCGCTGGAGGCCGGCGCGGTGGCCGTCCCGCTGGACGCGCTCCTGAAGGAGCAGGAGATCGGCGAGATCCTCGCCCAGTCGGGCGCGCGCTTCTGCATCGTGAGCGGCCGGCAGCGCCCCGTGGTCGAGCGGGCGCGCGACCTGCGCGTTCCGGAGCTGCGCCTCGTCTCCCTCGATCCGTGCGACGACCTTCCCTCCTGGCCGGAGGCGATGGAGACGTTCCCGAACCAGGGACCCCGCGCCGAGCCGGCGAGCCCCGCCGATCTCGCAGTGCTCCTGTTCACCTCGGGCACCACGGGGCAGGCGAAGGGCGTGATGCTCTCGCACGCGAACCTGCTGTCGAACGTCGAGGCCGTGGCGCGCACCTTCGAGTTCGGGCCGGGGGATCGGCTGCTGTCCGTGCTGCCCCTGCACCACACCTTCGAGTTCACCGTGGGCTTCCTCTGCCCGATGCGGGTGGGCGGGGGCGTGGCGTACGCGCGTGGGCTCAAGTCCAGCGAGCTGCGCGAGGACCTGCGCACCTCGGGGGCCAACATCCTGCTCGGGGTGCCGCTGCTCTACGAGAAGCTGCTGGCCGCGCTCCGCCGCGGGATCGCCGACGCCCCGCTGGGCAGCCGCCTCCTCGTCCGCGCGCTGCTCGCCCTCATCTTCGTGGCGCGGCACGCGACGGGCGCGCGCCTGGGCGGCCGGCTCTTCCGGGCCCTCCGGCAGCGGGCGGGGCTGGCGCGGATGCGCATGTTCGTCTCGGGCGCGGCCGCCCTGCCGGCCGACGTCTTCTGGGGCTTCGTGGACCTGGGCATCCCGGTGGTGGAGGGGTACGGCCTCACGGAGTGCTCGCCCGTCGTCGCGGGCAACCGCCCCGAGCGGCCGAAGCCGGGCGGCGTGGGCTGGCCGCTCGTCGGCGTCGAGGTGCGGATCGATCAGCCGGACGCCGACGGGAACGGCGAGATCATGGTGCGCGGGCCCAACGTGATGCTGGGCTACTTCGGGAACCCCCAGGCCACGGCCGAGGTGCTGCGCGACGGCTGGTTCCTCACCGGCGACCTGGGCCGCATCCTCTCCGACCGCCGCCTCAAGGTGACCGGGCGCGTGAAGAACATGATCGCGACCGCCGCGGGCAAGAAGATCTACCCCGAGGAGATCGAGATCCACCTCGCCAACTGTCCCTACATCCTCGAGGTGGTGGTCGTCGGCGGACGCGACGCGCGCGGCGAGCGCGAGGAAGTGCACGCCCACGTCTTTCCGGACTTCCAGGCGCTGGAGGCGCACGCGAAGGCCCAGGGCCGCGCCTGCGACGATGCCTTCGTCGAGGAGACCCTGCGGCGCGAGGTGGAGGGCCGCTGCCAGCTCCTGGCCCCGTACAAGCGCGTCAAGCGCGTGATCGTGCGGCGGCAGGAGTTCCCCAAGACGACGACGGGCAAGATCCGGCGCCAGGAGCTGCCGGCCGACTCCGAGCGGCGGACCAGCGCCGTCGCCTGATCCCGGCTAGCGGTTCTCCGCCCGGTAGAGCACCTCGCCGTCGCCGTCCACGGTCAGGATGTGGCGCTGCGCCATCGGCCCCTTGGGGACCATGCCCCCCGACCACGTGCGCTCGCCGGAGTTCTCGCCCCACTGCCACACCAGCCGGAACGAGGCGTCCTGATCGACGTGGAAGGGAATCACGGCCTCCGCGCCGTCGGGGATGGACTCCTTCACGATCGTCTGGCCGTCCACGCTCAGGCGCACCCGCGTCATCTCGCGGCCCGTGCGGTTCTCGATCACGGCCTCGTGGCGCGTGCGCTTGACCAGGAGATCGCCGTAGTGCTGCCAGCCGTACCAGGCGGCGACGGCGAGAAGGATGAGGAAGAAGAGCTTCTTCATGGGATCCCTCCCTTGCAGCTCGGGCTTCCTGCCCGGGCGCCGGAGTGGACGTTAGCCGGCCGAATCCTCCCGCGCAAGGGGACGCGCGGCGGGAGTCGCTCTCCGCGCGCCGGCCTCCCCTGGCTGCCCGTTCGCGGCGCCGCGCTCGTCCGGCACGAAGGGCGGCTCGAAGGCCGCCGGCGTCAGCGCGATGAGGACCCGCGCCGCCTCCGAGCCCGCGTTCTCGACGGAGTGGGAGACCCGTCCGTCGTAGTGGCACGAGTCGCCGGCCTCGAGCAGGACCTCCTTGTCCCCGTGGACCACGCGCACTCGGCCCTCGACGCAGAGGATGCACTCCTCGGCGTGGTGGGAGTGCCGCTCGTTCGCGGACGACGATCCCGCCGGCAGCTCGGCGAGGAGCATCTCCAGGTTCCGCTTGGGCAGCGCCGAGAGCACCTCGAACCTGGAGCCGCTGCCCGCGGGCCGGAGCTGCGGCCGCTCGGCGGCCCGCACGACGTGCATCGTCTCTTCCTCCTCGACCACGAGATAGGCCGCGGAGGTCTGCAGCGCCGCCGCGAGATCGTGGAGCGTGGCGAGGGACGGGGAGGTGCGGCCGTTCTCCACCTGGCTGATGAATCCCTTGGAGAGATGGCTCGCCTCGGCGAGCTGCTGGACCGTGAGGCCGCGGCGAAGGCGCAGGTCCCGGATCTTGCTGCCCAGCTGCATGTGCGCCTCCTGTGGGGGAGGAGGAGAGGAATCGAAGCCCGCCAAGGCTAGGATGCGCTCAGCCCAGTGTCAACGGCCGAGCGGGCCGGGGATCCGGCGGCGCGCCCGAATCCGTGGCCGGGACCCCGGGCGAGCCGGCGGGCGTCTCGGCGGCGGGGGCCAGCGGCGCGTCCTCGGCGAGTCCCGCGCTCGGCCCGGCGGCCGCGGGCACGGGGCGCAGCCCGCCGCGGCTCACGTACTGCAGCTGGTAGAGCCGCGCGTAGATGCCGCCCCTGGCGAGCAGCTCGGCATGCGTGCCCACCTCGCGCACGCGCCCGTGATGCAGCACCACGATGCGATTCACGTCCTGGATGGTGGAGAGCCGGTGGGCGATGACCAGGGAGGTGCGCCCGCGCATGAGGCGGCGCAGCCCGTCCTGGATGAGGACCTCGGTCTTCGTGTCCACGGACGAGGTCGCTTCGTCCAGCACCAGCACCCGGGGATCGCCGGCCAGCGCCCGGGCGAAGGCCAGGAGCTGGCGCTCCCCCGCCGAGAAGGTGGCGCCGCGCTCGTGCACCTCGGCGTCGAAGCCGGCCGGCAGGCGCTCGATGAAGCGGTCGGCGTGCACCTCGCGCGCGGCCTGCACCAGAGCCTCGCGGCGGACGGCCTCGCCGGCCAGGGCGAGATTCGAGGCCACCGTCCCGCTGAAGAGGAAGGGATCCTGGAGCACGAGCCCGACGCGCCGGCGCAGCTCGCGCAGATCCCACTCGGCCAGGGGGCGGCCGTCCACGCGGATCTCGCCGCGCTGCGGCGTGTAGAAGCCCACCAGCAGGCTCACCGCCGTGGTCTTGCCCGAGCCCGTGGCGCCCACGAGAGCCACCTTCTCGCCGGGCTCGACCGTGAAGGAGACGTCCTCGAGCACGGGCGTCAGGCCGTCGTAGGCGAACCAGACGCGGTCGAACTCGATCCGGCCCCGGAAGTCCTCGCGCTCGGACCGCGTCGGGCGGGCCGCGGGCGCCGCCAGCGCCGGATCGGGCGGCGTGTCGAGCAGGTCGAACACCCGCTCGGAGGAGGCCATCGCCTGCTGGAGGATGTTGTACTTCTCGCTCAGGTCCGAGATCGGGCGGAAGAAGCGCTGCGTGTACTGGATGAAGGCCACCAGCGTGCCCAGCGTGATGCCCGTCCACATGACCTGGCGGCCGCCGTACCAGACGATGAGGGAGAGCGCCAGGGCGCTGACGAGTTCCAGGGCGGGGAAGAAGATGGCGTGGTAGAGGTTCGCCTGCAGGTTGGCGTCGCGGTGGGCGGCGTTGATGGACTCGAACTCGGCGTGATTGCGCTCCTCGCGGTTCAGGAGCTGCACCGTCGCCATGCCCGTCAGGTTCTCGTTCAGGAATGCGTTCATCCGCGCCAGCCGCGTGCGCACGTCGCGGAACGTCCGGCGCACCTTGACGCGGAAGGTGAGGGTGACGAGGAAGATGAGCGGCACCACCGAGAAGGCGACGCCGAGCAGCTCGGCGTTCAGGCGCCACATGGCGACGAGGATGCCGATCAGCGCGAACACGTCGGCGAAGAGCGCGGCCACGCCGGAGGTGACCAGCTCGTTGAGCACGTCCACGTCGTTCGTGACCCGCGTCATGAGCCGGCCCACCGGGTTGCGGTCGAAGAAGGCGAGGGGCAGGCGCTGGAGATGGCGGAAGATCGCCAGCCTCAGGTCCATCATCACGAACTGGCCCACGCGCTGGAGGATCTGGTTCTGCACGTAGCCCAGGCCGAAGCCCGCCGCCAGCACGAGCAGGTAGAGCACGGCCACCTGCTCGAGGCGGACGAGGTTGTGGTGGCGGATGCCGCGGTCGATGGCCTCCCGCGTCAGCATCGGCCCGGCGAGCTGCACCAGGGCGTCGATCACGACCACCACGCCGGTCCAGGCCACCTGCCGCCGGTACGGCCGCAGGTAGCCCAGCAGCCGCCGCATCAAGCGGTGGTCGTAGGCCCGCCCGGCCGCCTCTTCCTCGGGGTACGGCGTCACGAGGCCTCCAGCTCTTCCTCGAGCTGCTGCCGGCGGTGCAAGTCGGCGTAGGAGCCGGCCAGCGCCAGCAGGCCCTCGTGGGTGCCGCGCTCCGCGACCACGCCGTCCTCCAGCACCACGATCTCGTCGGCGTCCCGCACGGTGCTGACCCGGTGCGAGACGATCAGCGTCGTGCGTCCGCTGGTCTCGCGGCGCAGCTCGCGCAGCACGGCCTCTTCCGTGTGCGTGTCGACGCTGGAGAGGCAGTCGTCCAGCAGCAGCACGGGGGCGTCGCGGAGCACCGCCCGGGCGATGGCGGCGCGCTGGCGCTGCCCGCCCGAGAGGGTGATCCCGCGCTCGCCCACCCGCGTGTCGTAGCCGCGGGGGAAGCCCGCCACGTCCCCGTCCAGGTGCGCGACGCGCGCGGCCCGCGCGACCGCGGCGCGATCCTCGCCGGGGACGCCGTAGGCGATGTTGGCGGCGACCGTGGTGGAGAAGAGGAAGGCGTCCTGCGGCGCCGCCGCGAGCTGCGCGCGCAGCCCGTGCAGGTCGGGCTCGAGCACGTCCACCCCGTCCAGGAACACGGTGCCCGGGGGCGGCTCGAAGGTGCGGGCGAGCAGGGCGAGCAGCGTGCTCTTGCCCGAGCCCGTGCGTCCCACGAGCGCCACGGTGCGTCCCGCCGGCACGCGGAAGCTCACGTCGCGGAGGGCGGGCTCGCGCGCGCCGGGGTAGCGGAAGCTCAGGTGCCGGAACTCCACCTCGCCCCGCGCGCGCCCCGCGCGCCGGCCGGCCGGCGCGCGCGGCGCCGCCACGACCGGCGTCGCGTCGAGCACCTCGACGATGCGGCCCCAGGAGGCCAGCCCGCGCTGGAACATGTTGATGACCCAGCCCAGCGCCACCATGGGCCAGTTCATCATGCCGATGTACACGGTGAAGGCCACGAACTGGCCGAGCGTGATGCGCCCGGCCACCACCTCGCGCCCGCCCAGGTAGAGCACGAGCAGAGCGGCCAGCCCGGAGAGGAAGCCGAGCGCCGGATAGAAGAGCCCCGAGGTGTGGATGAGCTGCAGGTTGCGCTCGAGGTAGGTGCGATTGAGGGCCCGGAAGTCCTCGACCTCCTGCGGCTCGCGGGCGAACGCGCGCACCACGCGCACGCCCGCCAGGTTCTCCTGCGCGCGCGCCGAGAGGGCCGAGAAGCAGGCCTGGATGTGCTCGAAGCGGCGGTGGATGCGGTCGCCGAAGTACCAGACGGTGAGCGAGACGAGGGGCAGGGGCAGCAGCGAGAAGGCGGTGAGCCGCGGGCTGATCGCCAGCATGAAGCCGAGCGAGACCAGCGCCGTCACCACGGTGTTGACGGAGTACATCAGCCCCGGCCCCAGCATGGTGCGCACGGCGGCCAGGTCGTTGGTCGCGCGCGACATGATGTCGCCCGTTCGCTCGCGCTGGAAGTAGGCGACGGGGAGGCGCTCGAGGTGGGCGAAGAGGTCGTTGCGCAGGTCGTACTCGGCCTGGCGCGAGACCCCGATCACCGCGATGCGCATCCAGTACTTGAACACGCCCGCGACCACGGCGATGCCGAGCAGGATGAGCGCGTAGCGGCCCAGTTTCTCGGCGGTGACGCCGCGGTAGAGGTCGTCCACGGCGTGGCGCAGGACCTGCGGCTGGGTGAGCGAGATGAGGTCGGTGAGGGCCACGCAGGCCAGCCCCCAGGCGAGGGTGCGCCGGTGGCGCGCGAGGTAGGGGAGCAGCCGCAGTCTCAGATCAGTGATGGGATTCTCTCCTCGCGGCCCGAAGCCGCTCGGCCCCACCCCCGAGCCGGCGCGGTGACGCGCCGCGCCCACCGGCGGGGGAGTGCGCCCCGCGGGCCTCGCGCCCGGCGAGGCTCGCCCCCCACCCGCGGCCGGGACGGGGGATCGTCAGGGAGCCTGGGTCCCGCCGAGGAAGCCCTGCAGCCGGTTCAGCTTCGTCTGCTTGAAGGCCAGGGCCACGTAGTACTGATCGTAGTGCAGCGAGTTCTTCGCCGAAGCCGTGGACCACGATCCCGCCATGAGGTCCAGGCGGTCGTCCAGCCGCCAGACCAGGATCGGCCCGAGAAGCTGCGTGTTGCGGGCCGGCATCAGGTAGCCGTGGGACACGTTGAAGGCGCCGATCCAGCGCCCGCCCAGGAGCAGGGACTTCGAGATCCAGAAGCCCACGTCGGCGCTGGTCGTCATGTCGTAGGACCAGCGGGTGACTCCTTCGGGCTGCAGCGCGTCCGGCGCCGTGTAGCTGATCGTGGTGTCCCGGACCACCGGGACACCGAGAGCGTTGTTGACCGTGTAGTGGGCGGTCGAGTCCAGGCTCACCTTCGCGCCCGGGATCAGGGAGAAGAAGCGGTAGCCGAGCCCGGCGCCGACCTGCACGAAGCCGCGCTTGGCGAGCGCGGTGCCGTAGAGGGCCGTGAGGGAGAGGCCCTGGACCCCGCCCCCGTGCCGCGGGTCGTTGAAGAGCGAGAGGGGACGGGCGGGCACGCCCGTGGCCGGGTCGGCCGGGATGCTGTCCCGGCTGTAGCCGAGCGGGGCCTGCCAGTCCAGCTCGAGGGCCAGCGCCGAGCGGCCCTGGAGGATCCCCCAGCGCAGGCCGAGCAGGAGGTCCTCGAGGCCGGTGCTGGTCCAGCTTCCCTCGGGGCTCCGGCTCGTGAGGGAGTCGCGGCTCGTGGCGCTGAGACCCTGGACTCCCAGCACGAAGCTGAGCCGCTTCTTCCAGCCCAGCTCGGTCGTGCTCAGGAGCGAGCGCTCCTCCCACTTGCCGCCGAGGTCGGCGCGGTTGCCGTTGGCATCGTGATAGGTGTCCGCGGAGAAGAGTCCGCCGCGGAGCTGACTATAGTAGTCCCCGGGCGCCGGCAGCCAGGGCCCGGCCTGCGCGGGGCGGCCCAGGCCGAAGGCGGCCAGCAGGGAGAGAATCAAGGCGGACGACGCGGCACGCGCGCTCATGGGCGGCGAAACCCTCCGGAAAGGCGATGGTGACGACCGGTCACGGTGACTGTAGCCACGGCGGCGGGCGCGCGCAAGTGACAAGTGGTGAACGTCCGCGTCGCGCGGACGCGAAGCCCACGAGCGGCCGCGCGCGCCCGTCGTGCTCCGACTCGCGGCGGCCGCGCGTGGCGGCGGCCCGCCGCCTGTGGCACCATCGCGCCGCATGAGTGCGCTCACCGTGCTCGAGTTCGTCCGCGACGAGGCGGGCGTGTGGACGCTGCCGAGCCCGCTCGTCGAGCGGCTCGCCGCGCGCCACGCGGACGTGCGCTTCGAATCGCCTCCCGAGCGCGAAGCGGCCGAGCGGCTGCTACCCGAAGCGGACGTGGTCTACGGCGCGCTCGTGAGCGCGGAGAACTTCCACCTCGCCCGCCGCCTGCGCTGGATCCACGTGAGCGCGGCCGGCGTCGGCTCGCTCCTCTTCCCGGCCCTGGTGGAGAGCGACGTGCTGTTCACGAACGGGCGCGGGCTGCACGCCGTCTCGATGGCCGAGCACGCCCTGGGCATGATGCTGGCCTTCGCGCGCAAGCTGCACCTGGCGCGCGACCGGCAGCAGGAGCGGCGCTGGGACCAGGCGGGGATCTGGATGGACGCTCCCCCGGTGGGCCAGCTCGCGGGCGGCACCCTGGGCCTCGTGGGCTTCGGGGCGGTGGGCTCGGCCCTGGCCGAGCGCGCGGCCGCGCTGGGGATGCGGGTCGTCGCCGTGCGCCGGCACCCCGTGACGGCCCCCGAAGGCTCACCCGCGCCCGCGCACGAGCAATGGGGCGTCGAGCGCCTGCCCGAGCTGCTCGCGCGCGCCGACTGGGTGGTGCTCGCGGCGCCGCACACCGAGGCCACGCGCGGCCTGATCGGCCGGGCGGAGCTGGCGCGGATGAAGCCCGGGGCCGTGCTGGTGAACCTGGGCCGCGGGGCGCTCGTGGACGAGGAGGCGCTCGTCGAGGCCTTGCGCGCGGGGCGCCTCGCCGGCGCGGCGCTCGACGTCGTGCGCCACGAGCCGCTGCCGGCCGAGAGCCCGCTGTGGACCCTGCCCAACGTGATCCTCTCGCCGCACACGTCGGGCTGCGGGCCCCGCTACTGGGAGCGCGCGGTGGAGCAGTTCGAGCGCAACCTCGAGCGCTTCCTCGACGGTCGTCCGCTCTTCAACGTGGTCGACAAGCGGGCGGGCTACTGAGGCGGCCAGGACGCGGTGCGCGCGCGTGCGGGCGAGTCCTTCCGCGCGACCACCGATCCCCTCGAGTCCCCCGCGCGCTGCCCGCCGGGCGCCCCCCTTGATCGAGGCTTTACGCGACTTTCGCTGGCCGTTTCCATCGAAAGTGGCATGCTCGGGACCCCCACCCACGTCGGCGAGGAGGCAGGCGGAGCGCAGCGCCGCGTCCTCGAGGCCCTGAAGCGCCACGGTCCGAGCACGGCCGCGGAGCTGGTCACGCGCCTGGGCGGTGGAGTCGCGGCGATGCGCGCGCACCTGCGCGCCCTCCGCGCCGGACGCCTGGTCGAGCACGAGGAGGAGCGGAGGTCGGTGGGCCGGCCGGTGCGTCGCTTCCGCCTGACGCCGCGGGCCGAGGGCCTCTTTCCCCGCCACTACGAGCTGTTCGCGCTCAAGCTCGCCGAGGCGTTGGCCGGCGAGCCGACCGGGGGCCTCGAGGGCATCCTCTCGCGCTGGGAAGAGGAGCTGCACCGCCACCTCGACGGCGCCCTGCCCGCGGGGCTCGCGGCCCGCGCGGAAGCCCTGGCCGCGCACCAGAGCGCCTACGGGTTCATGGCCACGGCCGAGTCGCGGCCCGAGGGCGTGACTCTGGTCGAGCGCAACTGCCCCATCCTGGAGATCGCCCGGCTCCATCCGCAGGTCTGCCGCCACGAGGCCGCCCTGTTCGGCCGTCTGCTTGACGGGAGCGCTAGGCTCGCCTCCTGCCAGGCCCTCGGCGACAGGGTGTGCGCGTTCCAGATCGCGCCACGCTCCGCGGCCGAGAGCCGCGAGTTGCCCACGGAGCCGCGCGACGGCTCCCGGACCGGCGGACCCGGGGCGCGCCCGCTGGCGTCGCCGCGCACCGCCGCGAGCCGAACGACCTCCGCTTCGCGCGCGCGCCGCACGTCGGCGAAGCGGCGGGCCCCACTCTCACGAGCGAGCGAACGATGGCACTGAGCAGCGAACGAATCGACGAGATCCTGCGGGCGGAGGCCGCCCACGAGTGCCCGGGCTTCGGCGATCGCCACATCTGCGTGAAGATCGTGGCGATCGCGGACCTGCCTACGCGCTTCGGGCGCTTCCAGATCCTGGCCTTCTGGAACAATCGCGACGGCAAGGAGCACGTCGCGGTCATGCACGGCGACGTCTTCGGACGCGCGGAGGTCCTCACGCGACTCCACTCGGCCTGCCTCACCGGCGACGCGCTCGGCTCGCTGCGCTGCGACTGTCGCGACCAGCTCGAGGCCGGGCTGCGGATCATCTCCCGGGAGGAGTGCGGCCTCGTGCTCTACCTGCAGCAGGAAGGCCGGGGCATCGGCCTGGTGAACAAGATCCGGGCCTACCAGCTCCAGGACCGCGGCCTCGACACCGTGGAGGCGAACGAGGCCCTGGGCTTCCGCGACGACGAGCGCGAGTACGCGATCGCGGCCCACATGCTCCACAGCCTGCACGTGCGCTCCATCCGGCTCATGACCAACAACCCCCGCAAGGTCGAGGACCTCACCTGCCTGGGGGTGCGGATCGTGGGCCGCGTGCCGCACGCGATCCCGCCGAACGACTTCAACCGCTTCTACCTCGAGACGAAGGCGCGCAAGGAGGGGCACTTCCTCGACTACGCGGGCAAGCTTCACCTGCTCGAGCAGGGAGAGCCGATCCACGTGGACGCGAAGTCCCGCGACTGAGTCGCCCCACCACGCTGGCGCGGCCGGCGCGCTTCCGTCACAGCGACAGGCGCGGGCGGGCGGCGACGAGGAGCTGCGAGGGGCTCTGGGCCAGGTTGGCGAAGGAGTGCTCGAGGTGCGCGCGGAAATGGAGCGCATCGCCCTCGTGGAGGACGAAGCTGCGGCCGTCCACCCGGGCCTCCGCCGTCCCCGTGATCACCAGCGCCCATTCCTCGCCTTCGTGGCGGTGAGAGAAGGCCGGTCCTCGGCCCACGGGCAGCGTCACGAGCTGCGCGCCGAGCATGGCTCCCTCCACGGGTCCGGTGAGCGGCTCGAGCGTCGCCTCGCCCAGGCCGATCCGCCGCGCCTGCCGGCTCTTCGCGCTCGTCGCCGAGATCTCCGGCAGGACGATGGGCTCGACCAGGGCCGCGGGGCGCAGGAAGAGAGCATGGGCGATGCGGGCCAGGGCGCCCACGGTGGGCGAGGCTCGCCCGCGCTCGACCTCCGAGATGTGCGTGGCCGAGATCTGCCCGCGCTCCTCCAGGTCCTTGAGGGTGAGGCCCCGCGCGACGCGCAGCCTGCGGATCCGGCGCCCCAGCTCGGCCGGGGTGGGATCGCGCGGGCACAGGTCGCCCGCTTCCCCGCCGGGCGGGCCGGCGGCGTCGGGGGCGGGCGGCTCGGGCGCTCGGCCGCGGTCCGTCATCTCAGTCGCTCTCCTCGATCCGTCGGGTCAGGACCGCGATCGCCTCGGCCGGCTCGCCGCCGACCGCTCGCAGGGAGTGCGGCTGCAGGAGCCTTCCCTGCGCGGCGTCGCCCGCGCCGAGGGTGAGGCGGGTCTCGCCGAACTCGCTCTCGAGCCGGCCGCGAATCACCAGGTAGAGGACCTCGCCGGAGAGGGGCTGAGCCCCGAGGGCGAGGGGCCCCGAGTCCGCCGAGGGGAACAGCAGCCGGTAGGCGAAGAGCTGGTTCCCCGGCACGCCCGGCGTCAGCGGCTCGACGTGGACGCCCCGGGCGGTGACGAAGCCCGTGATCTCCTGCCGGGGGAGATGCGCCACGTCGGGCAGGTCGTCGGCCTCGATGAAGTACGAGGCGTCGCGGCCGAGGGCGCGCGCGATGCGCGCCAGGGCGCCGATGGTCGGGGAGGTCCGTCCGCGCTCGATCTCCGAGAGGTGCGTGGCCGACAGTCCGCAGGCCTCCTCGACCTGCTTGAGCGTGAGGTGGCGCTCCGTTCGCAGGCGGCGGATGCGGAGCCCCAGCTCGCGGCTGTCGACGCTCTCGCTCATCCCGGCCCTCGCCGAGCGGGCCGTCGCGCGCCCGGGGGCCTCGCAGGCGGGACCGGCGAGCCCCCTGGGGCGGGGAGCCGCGGCGTCGGGCGCAGATGCCTCGAGGCGGCCACGGGCATGTTCGCTTGCCTGTCGGTGCGCCGCGTGCCGTCCGTCCAGGACTCGCGCTGCCGGCGGTCTGTTCGGGGGCTCCACGAGGAGCCGCTCGGTGCAGGTGGCGCACTGCCGACAGGACGGGACAGGACCCGCCTCCGGCTCCGCACGAGGGCGAGCCGCCAGGCCGCGGGCGGCCGCTCGAAGGGGCGGTGGGCGGCCGCATTCCTATCCACTTCGAGTCTCCCACAGCGTTTCGAAGGGCGTCAAGGCTCGAGCGCCGCGCGGCCGCGTGAGGCCACGCCTCCCGCGCCGGCCGTCCCCGCCCTCCGGCCCTCCCGCGGCGCGCCTCGTGGCCTTGACACTCCGCGCCCGCCGCGGGCACACTGCCGGTTCGAAGCTCTCGTCCCTGGCCCGGCGCCGGCTGCCCACGAGCAGCGTGGCGCGCCGGGCCCCGTCGTGACGGCCCAGACCCTTCCGCCTCTGTCGGGTGGGGAGGCTCCGAGGTGCGCGCGTGATCCAGGTCGTGTGCGTCAAGCAGGTTCCCGACACGGAGACCCGGGTGAAGCCCGCGGCGGACGGGCGGAGCCTCGATCCTGCCGGCGTGACCTGGGTGCTGAACCCCTACGACGAGTACGCGGTGGAGCAGGCGCTCCGCGTTCGCGAGCAGCAGGGCGGGGGCGAGGTCGTGGCCCTGTCGGTCGGGGGCGCGGGCGCGCAGACGATGCTGCGCAACGTGCTGGCGCTGGGCGCGGACCGCGCCATCCTGCTCCGCACGGACCTGCCCGGCCCCGATGGCCTGGCGGTGGCGCGCGCCCTGGCCGCCGAGATCCGCGCCTTGGCGCCCGGCCTCGTCTGGCTCGGCCGCCAGGCGGTGGACGACGACCAGGCCCAGGTCGGGCCGATCCTGGCGGAGCTGCTGGGCCTGCCCTGCGCGACGGTGGCCGCCGCCTTCGCCCTGGCCGGCGAGACGGCCACCGTGGAGCGCGACATCGAGGGCGGGCGCGAGATCGTGGAGCTGACGCTGCCGGCCGTGATCACCGCCGACAAGGGCCTGAACGAGCCGCGCTACGCCTCGCTCAAGGGCATCATGGCCGCGAAGAAGAAGACGATCGCGGAGAAGCCCGCCGAGCTGGGCGAGCCGAACCTCGAGGTCGTCGCCCTCGAGCTGCCGCCGGCCCGCGCCGCCGGGCGGGTCGTGGGCCAGGGGGCGGCGGCGGTGCCCGAGCTGGTGCGCGTCCTGCGCGAGAGCGCGAAGGTCATCTAGGGGTCGGGGGGACGCATGAGCATCCTGGTCTTCGTCGAGCAGCGCGAGGGTCGAGTGCGCTCGGTGTCTCGCGAGGCGCTGGGGGAGGCCACGAGGCTCGCCGCGACGCTGGGCGGTCCCGTGATCGGCGTCTGCCCCGCCGTCGCGGATCCCGGCCTGGCCGCCCTGGGCGAGGCGGGAGCGGAGAAGGTGCTGCTCGCCGTGCACCCCGCGTTCGACCGCTACGACGCGGCCGGCTACGCGCAGGCCGCCGTGGCGGCGGTGGCGGCGGTGCGTCCGGCCCTCGTGCTCTTCGGGGCCTCGGCGATGGGGCGCGATCTCGCACCGCGCGTGGCCGCCCGTCTGGGCGTGGGGCTCGCGACCGACTGCACCTCTCTCGCGGTGCAGGACGGGAGGCTCGTGGCCGCCCGGCCGGTCTACGCGGGCAAGGCGATCCAGAAGGTCGCCTTCCCCCGGTCGCCGGCGCTCGCCTCGCTCCGTCCGAAGGTGTTCGCGCCCGTGTCGGTGCCTGGCAGGAGCGCGGCGGTCGAGGCTCTGGCGGTGGAGCACGATGCGGCCGCTGCCCGCGCGCGGGTCGTGCGCGTCGCGGCCGCCGGGGCGGGCAAGGTGGACGTCACCGAGGCGGAGATCGTCGTCTCGGGCGGCCGCGGGCTCAAGGGGCCGGAGCACTTCAAGCTGATCGAGGACCTCGCCGAGGCGCTGGGAGCGAGCGTCGGCGCTTCGCGGGCCGTGGTGGACGCCGGCTGGCGACCGCACGCGGAGCAGGTCGGGCAGACGGGCAAGACGGTCTCGCCCAAGCTCTACGTGGCGGTGGGGATCTCGGGCGCCATCCAGCACCTGGCCGGCATGTCCTCCTCGCGCTGCATCGTGGCGATCAACAAGGATCCGGAGGCCCCCATCTTCAAGGTGGCCGACTACGGAATCGTGGGCGACCTCTTCGAGGTCGTGCCGGCTCTCACCGAGGCCGTGAGGAAGCTCGACGCGCATGCCTGAGTCGGGCGCTGTCGGGCACGCGCCCGACCGGAGTGCCGCATGACGGCCTACCTGCCCATCCTGATCGCGCTGGTCGTGGCCGGCGGCTTCGCCGCGGTCACCACGCTGCTCTCCTCGCTCGTGGTGCCCATGCGGCGCAACCCAGTGAAGAACAGCCCGTACGAATGCGGCATCGAGCCCGTCGGCAACGCCCGCGCGCGCTTCACGGTGAAGTTCTACCTGGTCGCCGTTCTCTTCATCCTGTTCGACATCGAGGCCGTGTTCCTCTACCCCTGGGCCGTCACCTTCCGCCAGCTCGGACTCTACGGGCTGATCGAGATGGGCCTCTTCATCGTGATCCTGTTCGTCGGCTACGTGTACCTCCTCAAGAAGCGGGCGCTGGAGTGGGAGTGAGCCGGGGGACGTGCCCGCCGGCCGCGCCAGAGGTGTCGGATGAGTGATGCGAAGGAACCCCGGGGGGCCAATCCCCTGCGCGTTCTCGGCGGCTCGCCCCCGCCGCCGGCGGCCGGCGGCCGGGGCGGGGGCGGCGCGGAGGAGGAGGCCATCCGCGCGGACCTGGAGCGGAACGTCCTCTTCACGACCGTGGAGAGCATGGTGAACTGGTCGCGCGCGAACTCGATCTGGCCGCTGGGCTTCGGCCTCGCCTGCTGCGCGATCGAGATGATGGCCGCGCTCGGCCCGGGCTTCGACCTCTCCCGCTTCGGGGCCGAGGTCATGCGGCCCTCGCCGCGGCAGGCGGACCTCATGATCGTGGCCGGCCGGGTGAGCGTGAAGATGGCGCCGGTCCTGCGCCAGCTCTACGACCAGATGCCCGACCCCAAGTGGGTCATCGCCATGGGTGCCTGCGCCTCCTGCGGCGGCGTGTTCAACAACTACGCGATCGTCCAGGGCGTGGACAAGATCGTGCCCGTCGACGTCTACGTGCCCGGCTGTCCGCCGCGCCCGGAGTCCCTGATCCACGGCATCCTCAAGCTCCAGGAGAAGATCCTCGCCTCGCGGGTCGAGCTGGGGCCCGCGCGGCGCGCGCCCAGGCGGAAGGGCGTCGCATGACCCCGCTCTCCCCGGAGCGCGTCGAGGAGCGGCTGCGCAGCCGCTTCCCCGACGTGCCCTTCCGCCGGCAGACGGGCGAGGCGGTTCGCGAGTTCACGCTCTACCTGCCGATGGCCGCGCTCGTGGAGGTGTGCACCTTCCTCCGCGACGACCCGGAGCTGGACTTCGCCATGCTCTCCTGGATCGCGGGGGTGGACTGGCTGCCGCGCGACCCCCGCTTCGAGGTGGTCTACGGGCTGCTCTCGCTCTCCCGGGCCACGCGCCTGAACCTCAAGGTCGAGGTGCCCGAGGAGAACCCGCGCGTGCCCACGGTCACGGGCGTGTGGCCCTCGGCCAATTGGCTGGAGCGCGAGACCTACGACTTCTACGGCATCGAGTTCACGGGCCACCCCAATCTCCGGCGCATCCTGCTGCCCGAGGACTGGCGGGGCTGGCCGTTGCGCAAGGACTCGCCGCTGGGCTACGAGGAGGTGGCCTTCACGCACAACACCCCGAACCGCGTGAAGCCGTCGCCCGAGCTGAAGCGGCTCAAGCCCAAGAAGGTGCGGACCCGTGCGCAGTGAGACGATGACCATCAACATGGGGCCGCAGCACCCGGCCACGCACGGGGTGCTGCGCGTGGCGCTGGAGCTGGACGGCGAGAAGATCCTGAAGGCGGAGCCGGTGGTCGGCTACCTGCACACGGGGATGGAGAAGCAGGCGGAGTACAAGACGTACACGCAGTCCATTCCGCAGACCGACCGGATGGACTACCTCGCCCCCATGTCCAACAACCTGGCCTTCTGCCTGGCGGTGGAGAAGCTGCTCGGCGTCACGCCGCCGCCCCGCGCCCGGCACGCGCGCGTGCTGCTCACGGAGCTGACCCGCCTCTCGTCGCACCTCGTCTGGCTGGGCACGCACGCCATGGACATCGGCGCGATGACCATGTTCTTCTACTGCTTCCGCGAGCGCGAGCAGATCCTGGCCATGTACGACCAGGTCTGCGGGGCGCGGCTCACGGCCACCTATTTCCGCGTGGGCGGGCTGGCGCAGGACCTCCCGGAGGGCTTCCTCGAGCGCGCCGAGAAATTCGTGGACTCGCTGCCCGGGCACTTCGCGGAGTACGAGAAGCTCCTCACCGGGAATCCCATCTGGCTGGCGCGCACGAAGGGCGTGGCCGTGCTGACGAAGGAGCAGGCCATCGCCCTGGGCGCCACGGGCCCCATGCTCCGGGGGTCGGGCGTGAAGTGGGACCTGCGCAAGGACATGCCCTACTCGTCGTACGAGGAGTACGACTTCGACGTCCCCACCGGGGAGAGGGGCGACGCCTTCGACCGCTACCTCGTGCGTCTCGAGGAGATGCGGCAGGCCGCGCGCATCTGCCGCCAGGCGATCGCGCGGCTGCGCGAGATCGGCCCCGGCGACTACCGCCTGCGCGACTACAAGTACGTCCTGCCGCCGAAGGAGCAGGTGAAGACGTCCATGGAAGCGCTGATCCATCACTTCAAGATCGTCGCCCACGGGTTCTTCCCGCCGCGGGGCGAGGCCTACCAGGGCATCGAGAATCCCAAGGGGGAGCTGGGCTTCTACCTCGTCTCCGACGGGACGCCGAAGCCCTGGCGGATGAAGGTGCGCTCGCCCTCCTTCGTGAACCTGCAGACGCTCGACACCATGGTGCGCGGGCGGCTCGTGGCCGACGTCATCACCGCGATCGGCACGCTGGACATCGTGCTCGGAGAGGTGGACCGGTGAGCGGCGCCGAGATCCGGCGGGAGGCGGGGCACGCGGACTGGCCTCCGGCCGTGCGGCCGCGCATCGAGGAGGCGCTCGAGCGCTACCCGAACCGGCGCTCGGCGATCCTGCCCGTCCTCTGGATCG
Source organism: Candidatus Eiseniibacteriota bacterium (assembly GCA_033853925.1). Lineage (GTDB taxonomy): Bacteria > Eisenbacteria > RBG-16-71-46 > RBG-16-71-46 > RBG-16-71-46 > JANXPZ01. Next base: position 4,481 of record JAWOLC010000084.1, on the reverse strand, counting down.
CCCAGCGCGAGTGGGGGTGGCTGCCCCCCGATGTGCTGCGCCTCGTGGCCCGCACCCTCGAGCTGCCCGAGCCCGAGGTGTTCGGCGTGGCCAGCTTCTACACGATGTTCAACCTGAAGCCCGTGGGCCGGCACCACCTCCAGGTGTGCATGACGCTCTCCTGCTCGCTGGTCGGGGCCGACCGCCTGTTCCAGCACCTCTCGCGCCGGCTGGGCATCGGGCACGGCGAGACCAGCGCCGACGGGCGCTTCACGCTGCGCCGCGTGGAGTGCCTGGCCGCCTGCGGCAACGGCCCCTGCCTGCAGGTGAACGAGGCGTACTACGAGAACGTGGACGAGGCCGCGGCCGACCGCATCCTGGAGACGCTGAGATGAGCGACGCCGAGCGGCGTCCGGGAAGCGGCCCGAGGCCGGGCGGCGAGCGGGGGACGAGCGAGCCGCCGGCGCCGGGCGCGTCGCCGCGGGGTCCGCTCCTCTTCAAGGACATCGACACCCCCGGTCTGGCCGAGCTGGAGACCTACCGGCGACAGGGCGGCTACGCGACGCTGGCCGGCGTGCTGGCGGGGAAGAGCCCCGACGAGTGCATCCAGATCGTGAAGGAGTCGGGCCTCCGCGGCCGCGGCGGCGCCGGCTTCCCCACCGGGCTGAAGTGGAGCTTCGTGCCGAAGGGGGGCGAGCGTCCGAAGTACCTCGTGTGCAACGCGGACGAGAGCGAGCCCGGCACCTTCAAGGACCGCGAGCTCCTGGTCAAGAACCCGCACGGCCTCATCGAGGGCGTGGCGCTGGCGGCCTGGGCGGTCCAGGCCAACACGGGCTACGTCTACCTCCGCGGCGAGTTCGCCTACGTGCAGGCGATCCTGGACCGGGCCATCGCCGAGGCGCGGGCGGCCGGGCTCCTCGGCGGAAACGTGGCGGGCAGCGGCTTCCGCTTCGACCTCCACACCCACCTGGGAGCGGGGGCGTACATCTGCGGCGAGGAGACGGCGCTGCTCTCGTCGCTCGAGGGCTTCCGCGGCCAGCCGCGGCTGAAGCCGCCGTTCCCCGCGGTCGAGGGGCTCTACCGCTGCCCGACCGTCGTGAACAACGTCGAGACGCTGATGAACGTGCCCCACATCCTGGCGCACGGCGCCGCCTGGTACCGGCAGTGGGGAACCGAGAAGAGCCCGGGGACCAAGGTGTTCAGCGTCTCGGGCCCCGTGGCGCGGCCCGGCAACTACGAGCTGCCGCTGGGCGTGCCGCTGCGCGTGCTGCTCGAGGAGCGCTGCGGGGGCCTCCGGGACGGGAGGAAGGTGAAGGCCGTCATCCCCGGCGGCTCCTCGGTGCCGCCGCTGCCGGCGAGCCTGCTCGACACGCCTCTGGACTTCGAGTCCCTGAACGCGGCGGGCACCTTCCTCGGCTCGGGCGGCGTGATCGTCATCGACGAGGGGAGCTGCCTGGTGGACTCGCTCTGGAACCTCGTGCGCTTCTACGCGCACGAGTCCTGCGGCAAGTGCACGCCGTGCCGCGAGGGCACCTACTGGATGAGCCAGATCCTCGAGCGCCTCGAGCGCGGCGGGGGCCGCTCCGGCGACCTCGACCTGCTCGCCGACCTCGCGGACAACATCCTCGGCCGCTCCTTCTGTCCGCTGGGCGACGCCGCGGCCATGCCGGTCCAGGGCTTCCTCCGGCACTTCCGCGACGAATTCGAGCACCACGTCACCCACCGCGCCTGCCTGGTGAATCGGCGTCGCGAGGAGCTGGCCGCCGCCGGCGGGCGGCGGGTGGGCGAGCGCGCGGGAGCGCCGGCATGAGCGAGCGCGTGCGGGTGACGGTCGACGGCCGCCGGGTCGAGGTGCCCCCGGGCACGCTCATCACCGAGGCCGCGCGCGTCGCCGAGGTGCACATCCCGGTCTTCTGCTCGCACGCGAAGCTGCCGCCGCTCGGGGCCTGCCGCATCTGCCTGGTCGAGGTGGGGCTGCCCCGGCGCGATCGCGACGGCAAGCCGATGCTGGGCGCCGACGGCCGGCCCGAGATCGCCTGGGGTCCGAAGCCGCAGACGGCGTGCACGACGCCGGTGGCGGAGGGCATGGTCGTGGCGACGGACTCGCCGGCCGCCGTCAAGGCCCGCAAGGGCGTGATGGAGTTCCTCCTGGTCAACCATCCCCTGGACTGCCCCGTCTGCGACGAGGGCGGCGAGTGCCAGCTCCAGGACCTGGCCTTCGCCTTCGGGGCCGACTTCTCGCGCATGGGCGACGCCAAGCGCACGTTCGTCTCCGAGTACCTCGGCCCGGTGGTCAAGAAGGAGGCGAACCGCTGCATCGTCTGCCTGCGCTGCGTGCGCTACTGCGACGAGGTGATGGGCGAGGACGCGCTCACCGCGCACCAGCGCGGCGTGCGCACCGAGATCTCGTCCTTCGACCGGCAGCCGCTCGCCTGCGAGCAGTGCGGCAACTGCGTGGAGGTCTGTCCGGTCGGCGCGCTGACGGCGCTGCCCTACCGCTTCCAGGCCCGGCCCTGGGACCTCCGGCAGCACATCACGATCTGCCCGTGGTGCTCGAACGGCTGCTCCGTGCGGCTCGGCGTGCGGGGCACGGAGATCCTGCGCGCGCGCGGCACGGAGCGGCGGGGCGTGAACCAGGAGTACCTCTGCGCGCGGGGGCGCTTCGGCTACGGCTTCGTGAACGATCCGGCGCGGCTGACGAGCCCGCTGGTGAAGCAGGCCGGGGCCCTGGAGCCCGCCTCCTTCGAGGAGGCCGTGGCGTACGCGGCGGCGAGGCTGCGGGAGATCGTCGTCCGTGACGGCCCCGGCGCCGTGGCCTTCCTGGGCGGCGAGAAGCTCGGGCTCGAGGAGCAGTACCTCTTCCAGAAGCTGGCCCGCGCCGTCCTCGGCACGAACCACGTGGACGCGCGCACGCGCCTGGCGGCGCCGCTGGCCGGCGACGCGATCCTCCGGGCCACGGGCGGCGGCCGGCCGCTCGTCTCGCTGGCGGATCTGGGGCGGACGAAGGAGGTGCTCGTCCTGGGCGACGATCTGCAGGGGGAGTCGCCGTTCCTCCAGGCGGTCCTCGTCCGCGGCCAGCACCAGCAGGGCGTGCACCTGACCGTCGCCCATCCCCGGCGCGTCAAGCTGGCGAGCCGGAAGTTCGCCGGCGAGTGGCTGGGCGTGAGGCCCGGGAGCGAGCTGGCGCTGGTCTACGGGCTGACGCGCGCGGCGCTCGAGGCCAGCGGGACGCGCGAGCTCGGCGCCCTCTCGACCTGGACCCCCGCGGTCGTGGAGCGGGCCACGGGCGTACCCGCCGCGGCCATCGAGGCTGCCGCCCGGCGGCTCCGCCAGGCGCCGAGCCGCGCGATCCTCGTCGGTCGCGCCTACACCGAGCATCCCCAGGCCGGGGCGCTGCTCGAGGCGGTGGAGCGCCTGGGCTGGGCCACGGGAGCCATCACGGCCGAGCGCTCCTGCGTGCTCTGGGCGGGTCCGCACGCCGGCTCGCAGGGAGCGCTCGACATGGGGCTCGTGCCCGACTGCCTGCCCGGCTACCTCCCGGTGCGCGACGCCGCGGCGCGCGCCCGACTCGAGCAGCAGTGGAGGGCGACGCTGAACCCGGCGCCGGGCCTGAGCGCGCCCGAGATCCTGGCCGCGGTCGCCGCGGGAAGGATCCGGGCGCTGTGGATCGCCGGGGACGAGTGGGTCAGGAGCGCCCCGGACCGGGCCCTGGTCGAGGAGGCTCTCGCCCGCGCCGAGCTGGTGATCGTGAACGAGCTGTTCCTCAGCGAGACCGCCCGCCGGGCGCACGTGGTGTTCGCGGCCGCGTCCTTCGCCGAGAAGGAGGGCACGCAGGTCAACTGCGAGCGCCGGATCCAGCGCACGGCCCGGGCGCTGCCGCCGCGGCGCGGCGCGCGGAGCGACGGCGACGTCTTCCAGGCGGTGGCGCGGGCGCTCGGGGCGGCCTGGGCCTACCGCACGAACGAGGACGTGTTCCGGGAGATCGCCCGGCTCGTGCCCGGCTACGCGGGCCTCTCGTGGGGCGTGCTCCTGCCCGACGGCGTGCCCTGGGCGCGGGAGGCGGGGGAGGTCCTCCCCGCGGCCGAGGCACGCGTCCTCGCTCCGGAGAGCGCGCCGGAGTCCGCCGCGGGCCTGTGGCTCCTCTCGGGGGGCGTGCTCTTCCAGCAGGGCAGCCTCGGCCAGCGCGTCGAGCTGCTGGCGAAGCTGGCGGGAGAGGCGCACGCGGGCCTGCATCCCGACGAGCTGCGGCGCCTGGGGCTCGAAGCGGGGGAGCGGATCGAGCTGGCCGGGCCCGCCGGGAGCATCACCCTGCCCGCGGCGGTGGACGAGAGCGTCCCGCCGGGCGCCGTGTTCGTTCCCTACGCCTACCGGGACGTGGAGCTGAATCGTCTCGGGCCCCCGGCCGGCGCGGGGCTGCGCGTGCGGGTGCGCGCCGCGGCCGCGCTGCCGCGGGCGGGAGCGTGACCGCCATGCTCGCCCTCTTCCGCGATCCCACCGTGCAG
>JAWOLC010000083.1:0-2620 GCA_033853925.1 Candidatus Eiseniibacteriota bacterium | reverse complement strand
ATCATTCTTGCCCGTTCGACGGGTGGATGCGCTTGGCGTAGATCACGCGATCGTCGCCTTCCGAATAGAAGTCGGGGACCCGTGCGACCTCGGGGTAGCCCTGGCGCAGGTAGAAGCGCCGGGTCTTGTCGTAGATCGGCTGCGACGAGGTCTCGATGAGCACGAGTCGGGCGCTTTCCCGGGCAAGCCTTCGCTCCACCTCCTGGAGCAGTGTTGTGCCGACCCCGGTCCGCTGCGTCTCGGGCGACACGGCGATCCAGTACAGATCCCAGGTGCCGAGCGTGCAGGGGGTAGGGCCGTAGCAGGCGTATCCGAGCAGTTTCCCGTCGTGGGAGAAGGCGCCCACGGCCGTGTAGTCCTGCCCGGGGTGATCGAGGTAGGCGTCCAGCACTTCGAGGGCGACAGCGACCTCGTCCTCGCGGAAGACAGCGGTCTCCTCGAGGATCTGGCGCACGTCGTCGCGGTGGTCGCGGCTGAGCGGTGCGAGGGCGACGTCGGCGAGCGCGGGCCAAGCCGCGGTGGCCGACATCGCCGGGGTTCGGTGCACGTCGGCGCTCACGTCGCCTCCTCGACGATGCGCCCGATCAGCTCCGGGTAGCTCCAGCCGGCGGCTTTGGCCATCCGGGCGAGCCCCGCGGACGGGGAGAGGTCGGGGTTGGGGTTGACCTCGAGCACGTGCAGCCGGCCGGCGACGTCGGCGCGCAGATCCACGCGGCCGTAGCCGCGGCCGTCCACGAGCGCCCACGCCGCGCGGGCGAGCGCGCGGGCCTGCTCCTCCAGCGCCGGGTCGAGCGCCGCCGGGCAGCGGGGCATCGTGGCGCGGTCCTCGTCGGAGCCCTCCTCCCACTTGGCGCGGTAGCTCACCAGGGGCCAGCCGGCGCCGACCAGCGCGGAGAACTCGATCTCCGCCACCGGCAGGACGGAGGCGCCCACGATGCCCACGTTGAGCTCACGGCCGGAGAGGAACTCCTGCACCAGCAGGGGGGTGTGGCGGCTGGTGGCGATGACGTGGCGCAGCGCCGCGTCGTCGGCCGCCACCGACGCCTGGGTGATACCCACGGATGCATCCTCCGCCGCCGGCTTGACGATGGCGGGGAAGCGGCGCCAGCCGTTGAGGCGTTCGGCCAGCGTCCAGGCGGGCACGGGCAGGCCGGCGGCGGCGAGCAACGCGTTGACGCGGTCCTTGCGGCGGGCGAGCGCCAGCGTGTCGGCCGGGCTCCCCGTCATGGGCAGCCCCAGCAGCTCGATCACGGCCGCCACGCCCACCTCGCCCGCGCTGGACCCGCCCACGCCCTCGCACAGGTTGAAGACGAGGGCGACATCGGCCGCGCGCAGCTCCCGCAGCCAGTCGTCCAGCCTCTCGCCCACGGAGACATAGACGGGAACGTGGCCCAGCTCGGTCAGGGCGCCGCCGATTGCCTCGATGGCCTCGAGCACGCCCAGCTCGTCCGGACTGGCGGCGGTCCGGCCCAGCACGTCGTCGTGCAACAGGGCGACTCTCATGGCCGGATGCCGTATCGGTGAAGGGCGGTCCGGAGGACCGTCGCGATGAGCGAATCGTAGTCGAGCCCCGCCGCGCGCCCGGCCTTGGGGAAGCAGGAGTTCTGCCGCGGGTCCGGCAGGATGCCCGGGAGCGGATTGATCTCGATCACGTTGGCGCGGCCGGCGGAGTCGAGCCGGATGTCCACGCGGGCCCAGTCCCGGCAGCCCAGGGCGTGGAAGGCGTCCAGCGCGGCGCCCTCGATCTCGCGCGCGAGGGCATGGGGCAGCCTGGCCGGGCAGTCGAAGATCTCGAGCGGGGCCTCGGTGGTGTCCCAGACCCACTTGGCCTCGTAGCCGTAGAGCGGAGCGGCGCCTGGCGGGAGCGCGTCGAAGCGGATCTCGACGACGGGGAGCGCGCGGGCGTCCCCGTTGTTGCCGATGACCGCCACGGTGAACTCGCGACCCGGGAGGAAGCCCTCGACGAGCGCGGGCTGGCGGTACCCCTCGGCGATCTCGGCGGCGCGGCGGCGCACCTGCTCGGGCGTGGCACAGAGGGCACGCTCGGGGATCCCCATGCTCGAGCCCTCGTGCACGGGCTTGACCACGGCCGGGAGCGGGAAGTCCGGCGGGAGCGGCTCGTCGGCACCCAGCACGGTGAAGGGCGCGGTCGGCACGCCCCGGGCGACGAAGACCTCCTTCGCCCGGCGCTTGTCCAGCGCCAGGGCCAGGGTGAGGACATCGCTGCCGGTGTAGGGGATGCCGTAGTACTCGCACATCGCCGGGACGTGCGCTTCCCGGTTGGGGCCGTTCAGCCCCTCGGCGATGTTGAAGACGATGTCGGCGTGAGCGTCCCGGAGGTTCCGGGGGAAATGGGCGTCGGCCTCGAGACGGATGACGGAGCCGACGCGTCGCAGCGCCGCCTCGACGGCGGCGATGGTCGCTGGTTCGTCCCACTCCGCGAAGCGGTCGTGGGACGGACTATGGGGAGGCTCGCCGCTGGGAGGCTCGGCGTCCTCCGCCGGCAGCTCCGCCGGTTTCTGATTGAAGGCCAGGGCTATGCGGAGCTCCATCGTTCCGCGTACCTCCCACCGGTGAAAGGACCGTCACGGGTCGCGGTCTCGCGCCCCCGGGCAGTGCG
>JAWOLC010000082.1:0-57902 GCA_033853925.1 Candidatus Eiseniibacteriota bacterium | reverse complement strand
CGGCACCGGGCCGCTGCGCCCAGCGCACGCGCGCCCCGCGGCCCGAAGCCGGCGCCGCCGCGGCCGCGGGCGCCTCGGCCGCGGTGTTCCACGCCCCGCAGGAAGGACAGCGCCCGAACCAGCGGGCTTCCTCGTTCCCGCACGCCGTGCAGAAGAAGTGGGGCTTGTCCGCCTTCGTCACCTTGGCCATGCCGCTGCCGCCCCCCGCGCGCCGCGCCGGCGCTCAGAACACCGAGAACTTGAAGTACTTCCGGGGGTTCTTCTTCACGTCCTGGATCAGCGCCTGCAGGTCGTGCACCGAGGTCGAGAGGTCCGAGTAGAGCCGCTCGTCGTTCACGAGCCGGCCCAGGGTGCCCTGCCCCCGATCCAGCTTGGAGGCCGTGCTCTGCAGCGTGGCGCGGAGCGAGTCGAGCTTCCCGGAGAGGTGGTCGAGCTTCTCGGCCGCGTCGGCGAAGTGGTCGAGGGAAGCGGCCAGCTCGGCGCGCCGGTCCACGACCAGCTCCTTCGCCGCCGACGAGGTGGCCGCGAAGTTGTCCATGGTCGTCTTCAGGGCCGCGCGGTTCTCCGCCACCGCCATCGCCAGCTCGCGGCTCGTGCGCATGAAGTTGTCCACCGTCTCGAGCAGGCCGCCGCTCCGGTACATGGCCGAGGCCAGGCTGTCGAGCTGGGCCGCGATCGTGGTGATGCTGCCCGTGGCCTTGCCCACGTCGGCCATGACCTCCGGCAGGCCCTTCTCGTAGTCGCCGGGGATCGTGTCCTTCGCGCTCCAGGGCTCGCCCGAGTGGCGGTAGTCCACGGCGATGACCTTGTCGCCCATCATGCTCACGCTGCGGATCACCACCCGGCTGTCGTGCGTCAGCTCCACGTCCTTGGCCAGCGCCAGATCCACGACCACGTGGTCCCCGGCCAGCCGCAGCGACTTCACCACGCCCTTGCGGACGCCGTTCACCTGCGCCTCGTTGCCCTCGGCGAGGCCGCCGGCCTGCGGGAAGCGCACGTGCCAGACCCGCTGGACGTTGGCCTTGGCGAGCGTGCTCAGCCAGGCGATGCCCCACAGCAGGATGGCGATGGCCACGAGCACCGTGACCCCGACCTGGATCTCCGTCTTTCGGCTCATGTGAGAGGTCTTCCCCCTTGTCCGGTCCCGTCCCTGTCCCGGCTACACCGGCTTGATCGGGCCCTGGCTCGAGCCCTCGATGAACTGCCGCATCATCGCATCTTGGGTGCGGCGCGTCTCCTCGGCCGTCCCGTCGTAGCGCACCCGCCCCTCGTAGAGGAGGACGATGCGGTCCGCCACGCTGTACGCGCTCTTGATGTCGTGCGTGACGATGACCGACGTCACGTTGAGCTGCTTCTGCAGGTCCCGGATGAGCTGGTTGATGACGTCGGCCATGATCGGGTCGAGGCCCGTCGTGGGCTCGTCGTAGAGAATGTACTCCGGGTCCATCGCCAGCGCCCGGGCCAGGCCCACCCGCTTGCGCATCCCGCCCGACAGCGAGGCGGGCTTGAGCGTCTCCGCCCCCTTGAGCCCCACCCACTCGAGCCGCTCGAGCACGCGCCGGCGCACCTCCGCGGCGTCCATCTCCCGGGCGTGCTCCAGCATCGCCAGCGCCACGTTCTCGCCCACGGTCATGGAGTCGAAGAGGGCCGCGCCCTGGAACAGCATGCCGAAGCGGCGGCGCACCCGGCTCAGCTCCTTCTCGCTCAGGCCGACGATCTCCTCGCCGTCGATGCGGATCGAGCCGGCGTCGGGCTGCATGAGCCCGATGATGTGCTTGAGCAGGACGCTCTTTCCCGTGCCGCTCGGCCCCAGCACCACCAGCGTCTCCCCCGTGCGCACGTCCAGGTCGAGGCCGTCCAGGACCGACCGGTGGCTGAGCCGCTTGGCGAGGCGGCGGATCTCGATCATAGGAAGATGATCCGGAAGAGAATCGTGGCCAGGATGTAGTCGAGGATGAGGATCAGCACGCACGAGGTCACGACCGCCGAGGTCGTGGCCTTGCCCACCCCCTCGGCTCCCCCCTCGGTCTGGAAGCCGTAGTAGCAGCCCATCATGCCGATGATGTTGCCGAAGAACACCGCCTTGAGCAGGCCCGAGAGCAGGTCCTTCATGTGGAAGAACTCGCGCAGGCCCTGCATGTAGGTGGGCGTGGAGACGTTCAGGGAGACCACCGCCACCACGTAGCCCCCGAGCACCGCGATCGCGTCGGCGTAGATCGTGAGGATCGGGAGCATGATGATCGCCGCGATCACCCGCGGCGCGACCAGGTAGCGCACCGGGCTGATGCCCATGGCCCGCAGCGCGTCGATCTGCTCCGTCACCTTCATGGTGCCCAGCTCGGCGGCGATCGAGGCGCCCACCCGCCCGCCGATCACCAGGGCCGTGAGCACGGGCCCCAGCTCGATGACCACCGAGCGCAGGATCACGCCGCTCAGGTACTTCAGCGGCACGACCGCGGTGAACTGGTAGGCCGCCTGCACCGCGGCCACCGCCCCCGTGAACACGCTCACCACGATCACCAGCCACAGCGAGCCGACGCCGATCGCCTCCATCTGCTGGGTGATCAGCCGCGCCGAAGGAAGACGCTCGAGGCTCGCCTGCGTGGTCTCGAGCATCATCGAGGTGGCGCGACCGATCTCCGCGAGCCAGTCGCCGAGGCGCGCGCGCACGATGCGCAGACCGCTCAGGGCCAGGTCGTCGGGGGTCACGCCGTTGGGCATGGCTCAGAACTCCGGCTGGGTCTCGCCCGCGAAGGTGCGCGAATAGGGGACGAACTTCGTGCTCTCGCGCAGGAACGTGAGCGGGACGGCGCCCGTGGGCCCGTTGCGCTGCTTGGCGATGATCAGCTCGGCCTTGTTGGGCTCCTCCGTCTCCTTGTTGTACATGACCTCGCGGTAGATGAAGAGGACGAGGTCCGCGTCCTGCTCGATCGAGCCCGACTCGCGCAGGTCCGAGAGCTGCGGGCGGCCGAGCTTGTCGCGCGTCTCGACCGCGCGCGAGAGCTGCGACAGCGCGATGATGGGGACGTTCAGCTCCTTGGCCAGCGCCTTGAGGCCGCGGGTGATCTGCGAGATCTCCTGCACGCGGTTCTCGGCCTGGCCGCTCGAGCGGATGAGCTGCAGGTAGTCGATGATGAGCAGTCCCAGCTTGCTCTCGGCCCGCAGCCGCCGGCACTTGGCGCGGATCTCCATCAGCGTCGGCGAGGGCGAGTCGTCGATCAGGATGGGCGCGTCGTTCAGCAGGCCCGCGGCGGTGGTGAGCCGTGGCCAGTCCTCGTTCCGCAGCCGGCCGCTCCGCACGCGATGCAGGTCGATGCCGCCCTGCGAGCAGAGCAGGCGCTGCGCGAGCTGCTCCTTGCTCATCTCCAGGGAGAAGACCGCCACCGGCACGCGGGCGAGCTTGCCGGTCGGGATCGCCGCGTTCTCGGCGAAATTGAGGGCCATCGCCGACTTCCCCATGGCCGGCCGGCCCGCGAGGATGATGAGGTCGCTGTTCTGGAATCCGGCGGTCAGCTCGTCCAGGTCCGTGTAGCCCGTGGGCACGCCGGTCACCAGCGCCTGCCGCTCGAACATCCGCTGGATGTGCTCGAAGGAAGGCTTCAGCAGATCACGCACCGAGACGAAGCCCGCGCGGACCCGCTGGTCGGTGATGGCGAAGATGCGCTGCTCGGCGCGGTCCAGGATGGCCGGCGTCTCCTCGCTGCCCGCGTAGGCCTCCTGCTGGATCTCCGTCGCGGCCTTGATGAGCTGGCGCAGGATGTCCTTGGCGTGGATGATGCGGATGTGGTGCTCGAGGTTGGCCGTGGTCGTCGCGTACTCGAGGACCTGGGCCAGGGCCGGCGGCCCGCCGATCGCCTCCAGGTCGCCGCGCTTGCGCAGCTCCTCGGACAGGGTCACCAGGTCCGGCTTCTCGTTGCGGTCGTAGAGGGCGAGGATGGCCTCGTAGATCTTCTGGTGGGCCGTGCGGTAGAAGGTCCGGGTCTCGATCAGCTCGACCGCGCGGCCGATGGCCTCGGGGTCGAGCAGCATCGCGGCCAGGACCGAGCGCTCGGCATCCAGCGCCTGCGGCGGCGTGATCGCGTCGCCCAGGGTCACCGAGCCCGGCATCGTGTCGCTCATGGCTGCTCCTCAGACGGACGGAAGGCGGCGCCTCCCGTCTCCGGGCGGGAACTCAATCGGAAAGATACTCGCGCGCCAGCAGCCGCATGTCCTCCCAGACGGGGCGCTTCAGGTCGGGATTCCGCAGCACCGCCGCCGGGTGGTAGGTCACGATCAGCTTGGCGCCGTGGAAACCGTAGACCTTGCCGCGCATGCTGGCGAGACTGGCCCTGGAGCCCAGCAGGTGCTCGGCCGCCGTCTTGCCCAGGCAGCAGACGATGCGCGGCCGGATGGCCTCGAGCTGGCGGCGCAGGAAGGGCGAGGACTGCTCGACCTCGTGCGGCAGCGGCACCCGGTTCTCGGGCGGGCGGCAGTGGATGACGTTGCCGATGAACACGGTCTGGCGGTTCAGGGCCACGCCGGGGATGAGGTGCGCGTCGTCCATCGCCTTGATGATGCGGTCCAGGAGCTGCCCGCCGCGGCCGACGAACGGCTCGCCCAGGCGGTCCTCGTCGGCGCCCGGCGCCTCCCCCACGAAGGCGATGCCCGAGAGCGCCGTGCCCACGCCGGGCACGGCCTGGTTGCGCGTCTCGCACAGACCGCACTTCTCGCAGGCCCGCACCTCGGCGGCGATCTGCTCGAGCACGGGCGCCGCCTCCGCGGCGATCGCCCGGCGCGCCTCGGGATCGCGCGGCTGGAGCCGGATCTCCAGGGACGGCGCCTCCGCCGGCGCCGCCTGCGGGCGCACGACGGGCTGGCCGAAGAGGTCCCGCTCGGGCTCCGCCGCCGCGGCGCGGGTGGCGGGCGCCGGCCCCCCGGGCGTCACCGGCGCGCGCCGGGCGCGCGCGCTCCTCGCCGCCTGGGCCACGAGGTCGCCGTGGCCGGCGTGCAGCTCGCGCTCCAGATAGCGCCGCACGCCGCGGGCGATCGCCGCCACCTCGTCCGAGGGATTCCCGCTCATCGCCCCCGCCGCTCCCTCCGCTTCGGCGCGGGCGCCGCCCGCAGCTCCAGCACGCGGTCCAGGATCGCCTCGGCGACCTCGCGCTTCCCCTGCTCCGGCAGGCGGCGAACCGAGCGGCGCTCCACGAGGGTCACCTCGTTCGTGTCGCCGCCGATCGCCCGGTCCGGGGCGTTCAGCACCGCCAGGTCGAGACCCTTGGCGACGAGCTTCTCCCGCGCGCGCGCCACGCCGCGCGTCGTCTCCAGGGCGAAGCCCACGAAGACCTGCCCCGGGCGCCGCGCCGCCGCGAGCCCCGCGAGGATGTCGGGGTTCGGCTCCAGCTCCAGGGTGAGCGGCCCAGCCCCCCGCCGGAGCTTCTCCCGGGCCGGCCGTCGCGGCCGGTAGTCGGCGACCGCGGCGGCCATCAGCACGACGTCGGCGCCGGCCACCGCCCGGCCCAGCGCCCGCGCCATCTCGGCGGCCGTGCCGCAGCGCACGAGCCGCACGCCCAGCGGCGGCTCCACGCTCGTGGCTCCCGCCACCACCGTCACCTCGGCACCGCGGTCGCGCGCCGCCTCGGCCAGCGCGAAGCCCATGCGCCCGCTGGAGCGGTTGGTGAGCACGCGCACCGGATCCACGGGCTCCTCGGTGCGGCCGGCGCTCACCAGCACGCGCAGGCCGGCCAGGCTCTCGCGGCGCCGGGCGGCGATCGTGACCGCCGCGCCGATCGCCTCCAGGTCGGCGAGGCGGCCGGGACCCGAGAGCCCCGACGCCAGCGGCCCGCTGGCGGGATCCACGACCCGCACGCCGCGCTGCCGCAGCCGGCGCACGTTCTCCCGCGTCGCCGGGTGCCGCCACATGCCCAGGTCCATCGCCGGGCAGACCACGAGCGGGGCGCGGCTCGCCAGCACGATCGTGGTGAGCGCGTCGGGCGCCTCGCCGTGCACCAGCCGGGCGATGAGATCGGCGGTCGCCGGCGCCAGCACCATCACGTCGGCCGCCTCCGCCAGATCGATGTGCCCGACCTTGCCACCCGTGCGCGCCCGCGCCGCCTCGGGCAGCGAGACATCCTGCTTCTGCTCGCCCCACAGCGAGGTCACCACCGGATTGCCGGAGAGCGCTTCGAAGGTGAGGGGCGTGACGAAGCGCTCGGCAGCCGGCGTCATCACCACGACGACGGCGGCTCCCTCGCGCTTCAGCCAGCGGACCAGCTCGCAGGCCTTGTAGGCGGCGATGCCGCCCGAGACCCCCACCAGCACCGTGCGGCCGCGGAGCGACATGAGACTACGGCTGCGGCGGCTGGGAGTCTTCGTAGAAGAACGGGACATCCTGGCGGATGGTGCGCTCGAGCGCCGCCGCCGTCACCTTGCCCTGGATGTTCTCGCCGGTGCGTCGCGACCAGTCGTTCAAGCGCCGCGCCTCGCGGGCGGCGACGATGCACAGCTCGTACTTGTTGCTGCCCACGGGCGGGATCAACGAAGCCAGCTTGGTCATCCGCTTTTCACTCCTTCATTGGGGCCGGGAGTGCCGCCCGGCCGGCACGGCGCCGGGTCAGGCCCCGGCGTGCAGGCGCCGCACGCGCGCGCGCTCGGCGTCCACGATCGCGTGCAGCCGCGCGATCGCCTGCTCCAGATCGTCGTTCATCACCAGATAGTCGTACTCTCGCCACTGCGCCAGCTCGCCGGGAGCGTTGCGCAACCGCGTCTCGACCACCTCGGGGGCGTCCATGTTGCGCCCCAGCAGCCGCCGGCGCAGCGCCTCGATCGAGGGCGGATAGATGAACACCGAGACGGCGTCGCGCCGCGCGCGGCGCACGCTCGCGCCCCCCTGCACGTCCACGTCCAGCACGACGACGCGGCCCGCGCGCACGTGGTCGTCCACGAAGCGGGCGGGCGTGCCGTAGAGATGGTCGTGCACCTCGGCCCACTCGAGGAACTGCCCGGCGGAGCGGCGGCGCTCGAACTCCTCGCGGTCCACGAACTCGTACTGCACGCCGTTCGCCTCGTTCGCCCGCCGCGGGCGCGTGGTGGCCGAGACCGAGAACACGCACTCGGGCCGCTCCGCCACGAGACGCTCGACGAGCGTGCCCTTGCCGGCGCCGCTCGGACCCGTGAGAACGAGGAGGAAGCCGGCCGGCTCGAAGCGGAAGGGGATGGGCTCGTCCCCGCCGGCCGGAGACCCGCCCGGATCTCCGGTCGGCCCGGCTGCGGATCGAGCATCGGTGACGTCGCCGCCGGGGCCGCTCACGCTCACTCCACGTTCTGCACCTGCTCGCGCAGGCGCTCGATCTCTTCCTTCATGACGATGACGGCCCGCGCCACCTCGATGTCGTTGGCCTTGGAGCCGATGGTGTTGGCCTCGCGGTTCATCTCCTGCAGGAGGAAGTTGAGCTTGCGCCCCGCCAGCTCCGGGCTGTCGATCAGGTGGTGGAACTGCTCCAGATGGGCGGCCAGGCGCACGCACTCCTCGGTGAAGTCGAGGCGGTCCGCCATGAGCGCCACCTCCTGCGCCACGCGCACCGCGTCCATCTCCACGTCGGCCAGCAGCACCTTCAGGCGCGCCATCAAGCGCTCCTTCGCCTCCTGCGGCCGGTGCGGCGCCCGCTCGGCCACGAGGTCGAGCTGCTGGCGCAGCACGCGCAGGCGGCCGACGAGGTCGCGCGCCAGCGCCTCGCCCTCGCGCCCCTTCATCACGTTCATGCTGTCGCAGGCGCCGTTCACCAGGTCCTTGACGAGAACCCAGGTCTCCTCGTCCGTGAGCGCCGTGTGCTCCCAGCTGAACACGTCGGGAAGCGCAGCCAGGGTGCGCAGGTCGAGGCCGCTGTCCAGGTGGTAGCGCTCGCGCAGCTTCTCGAGAAGCGCCACGTAGCGGTCGGCCACCGTCTCGTTGACCTTGAGCTCCTCGCCCGTCTCGCCCGCACCGGCCCAGGTGATGGTCAAGTTGAACTTGCCCCGCGAGAAGCGCTCGGCGATGAGCTGGCGGATGCGATCCTCGAACAGGCCCACCACCTTGGGGGCGCGCAGCGAGACCTCGCAGAAGCGGTGGTTCACCGACCGGATCTCGGCCGTCAGGTGCAGGCCGTCGCGCTCCAGCTCGGCCGAGCCGTAACCGGTCATGCTTCGGATCATTGAGACCTCCTGCGGGGACGGCCAAAATAGGCCACAGGTCGCGGAAAAGTCAAAGCGGGAGGCGCAGTTGCGTGGGCGAGCGCGGGCTTCGGGCGAGGCCCCGTTTCCCACCGCTTCTCCACCAGGGCGTGGGGATTGTGGCCGAGTCGGCTGGCGCGCCGGCGACTCGCGCCGCGGCGGGGGCCGGAGGACTCCGCCAGGCCCCGCGCAGGAAGGAAGGGGCCGGCCCGCTGGCTCGCCCGCAGCCACGGCGGGGCAAGCCGCCGGCGGCTACTCGCTCCCGCCGGGGCCGGGCTTCTTGAAGAGGTCGTCCAGCTTGCGGCGGGCGTCGCTCACGCCGCCCGGCGAGACCGGCTTGCCGCCGAACAGGCCCTCGAGCTTCGCCCGGGCCTCCGCCTCGCGCGGGTTCTTCCCCTTCCCGGCCGCGAAGGGCACGCGATTGAAGGAGAAGAACTCGCAGAAGTTACGGCGAGCCTTGTCCTCCACCAGATCGGCCTCGGTCTCGCGACAGGAGTTGTGATAGGCGGGATCGTAGTGTCGGCAGTTCATGCAGCAGCGCAGGTCGCGATGGCAGCTCTCGCACTCGCTGTCGCGGGGAATCGGGTCGTCGAAGGGGACCGGCGCGCCGCACTGTTGGCACTGGTACGAGGACATGCGCCGAGCCTGCCCGCGCCAGCCGGCCGAGTCAAGCCGCCCGCCGCGCGGACCGACGCGAGAGCGGCGGGGCGACGACCCCGTCCGGGAGGCGAGCGTGGTTCCTGTAGCCGCCTCCCGGATCGGGCGAGCCTCGCCGCCTCCGATCAGGCACGCGGCGGGGCGACGACCCCGTCCGGGAGGCGAGCGTGGTTCATGTAGCCACCTCCCGGATCGGGCGAGCCTCGCCGCCTCCGATCAGGCACGCGGCGCTCGGCACCTCACCGGTGGGTCATCGCCGGCACCGGCACCACCTGCCAGATCTCGCGGCTCCCGGACTGGTACATGTCCGTGTAGCCCTTCATGCGCTCGCGCACGTCCGTGCGCTCCATGTACTCCTTCTGCATCCGCCCGAACTCTTCGAGGTTCTCGACCTCGGTCTCCATCACCACCGTGTTGAAGGGGCCCACGAAGTCGGTCATCACGCGCGTGTGCACTCGCGTGCTGTCCTGCCTCGAAGTCTCGGCGAACAGCTTCGCCAGCTTCGAGGCCATGCCGGGCTTCGCGGTGAAGGTCTCGCGGATGATGTACATGATCGACGTCTCCTCGCGGTTGTCGCAGCGGCGCCCACTCGCGCCGTCCGCGATCGCCTCGAACGTGCGGCCGGGAAGCTTGGGCTCGGCCGCCGCGGCGAAGCTGGAGGAGCCACGCGCGCATGATAGCGAGGGGGAGGGCCGAGGCCAGGGAGAAGCGCCCCGCCGCGCGAGGCCGCGCGCGATTTGGCAAGGGACTGACGACGGGCGGCTCCCGCCCGCGCCCCGGCCCGAGGCGGCCACCTCCGCGACCGCCCCGGCCGCCCGCTCCGGTTGCCGGGCGCCAGTGCCTGCACTAGGTTCACTCGTCATGAACCCTCTCCCGCCCCCCTCGCCGCCGGAGGAGGCGCGCGCGCGCTTCGCCCTGGCCGTGCGCGCCCTGCGACGGTATCGCGCGCGCCTGGCCCGCAAGCGCGAAGGCCTGCGCGGCGATCTGGCCGAGGCGGAGCGCGCGCCGCAGCATCGGCGCTTCGCCGAGACGCTGCTCGTCTATCTTCGCCAGGTGCCGGAGCGGGCTGCGCGCGTCTCGCTGCCCGATCCGGCCGAGCCCGGTGTCATCCACGAGATCCCCCTCGACCCGCGCGCGAATCCGCAGGGCAACGCGGCGCGCTACTTCAAGCGCGCGGCCAAGGCCGAGCGCGGGCTCGCCGAGGTCCCGCCGAGGCTGGCCGCGGTCGAGGCCGAGCTGCACGCGCTCGACCGCCTGCTCGAGCGGGCCGTGCCCCGGCTGGAGGGAGAAGCCGAGGGGGAGCCGGCCGCGCCCGATCACGCCCTGTCGCGCGCGGTCGAAGCGGCGATCGCCAAGCTGCCCCCCACGGTGCGCGAGAGCATCGGCGCGCCGCCGGCGCCGAGGACGGGCGGGATCGCCGGCGCGGGCCGTGCGCGCGGCCGCGAGGACGTGTCCCCGGCCAAGGTGGCGGCCGGCGAGGAGCGCGCGCCCTCGGCCAAGCTCCAGCCGCGGCGGCTGCGCAGCGCCGAGGGCTGGGACGTCCTGATCGGGCGCACGAGCGAGGGGAACGACTACCTCACGCATCGTCTCGCGCGGCCCGAGGACTACTGGTTCCACGTGAGCGGCGCGAGCGGCTCGCACGTCGTTCTCCGCCGCGGCAAGGGCAGGAACGAGCCGTCCAGGCAGACGCTCGAGGAGGTCGCCTCCTGGGCGGCTTTCTACTCGCAGGCGCGCACCGCCGGCAAGGTGCCGGTGATCGTCGCCCGCAAGCGTTACGTGCGCAAGCCGCGCAAGGGGAAGCCGGGCCTGGCGCTCGTCGAGCACGAGAAGACGGTGATGGTGCGGCCGCAGGAGCCGGAGCGGGACCGCCCGGAGCGACGGCGAGACGACTCGGGCGGCTCCGCTTGAGGGCGAGTCCGGCGCGACGCGCCGCGTGGATTCGCGGCCCGCGCGTCACGCCCCGCCCAGTCTTCCTCCCCTCCGCCTCTCGTCCCCGACCCGCACCGTCCAGCCGACGCGGTCGCAGTGCTCGAGCAGGGGCACCGACCACTTGCGGCTCACGGCCGCCAGCTCCTTGAACTCCGCCATGCTCAGCGCGGGCTTCTTCGCGAAGTGCGCGGCGAGCTTCGCGCGCAGCCGCTCCAGCTGCCGGGTCGTGTAGATCAGCTCCTGGCTCACCCGGGCGAGCCGCTCGAGGAAGAGCCCCAGCGCCACCACCTCGGCCGCGACGGCCCCCAGCCTGCCCTGCCAGGCCGAGGCCTCGGGCACCGCCAGGCCCGCCGCCTCCAGCTCGCCCTCGACGCGCTCCAGGGCGGCCAGGGTCTCGGCCGGCGGTTGCCACGGCGAGTCGGCGGGACGCACGCGCTGGCTCCGCACCTCGATCCGGCTCTCCGCCTCGAGAAGATGGAACGCCAGGTCGAAGAGCGCGGCGTCCATGACCGGCTTGAGCCCGCTCTTCAGCTCGCCCTTCATGATGCCGAAGCGCGCGGGGAACTTCTCCGCGTAGGCGCGCACCTCGCGCTCGATGACCTCGAGCGCGGCGTGCCACCTCCCCGGCGCGAGCCAGCGCCCCTCCGCGGCTTGCGCGACCTCGTGCTCCGCCTCCAGCCGCTCGAGCGCGGCCTGCGTCACGGTCTGGCTCTCGCCCGCCGCCTGCGCGAGCCGCGCGGTCGAGATCGGGGTCGCCTCGGCCTCGACGAGTTGCGCCAGCCGCGCCTCGAGGGAGCCGCTCTCGCGCACCTCGAGCGCGCCCAGCTCGGCGGCGCGCCGCCGCCGCTTGTGCGCCACGGGCTCGATCACGCTGCCGCCGCCGATCGTGTGCGAGGGCGAGTACTGGCGGATCACGAAACGATCGCCGCGCGCCGCCACGGTGGGCCGCTCGAGCCGCACCTGGGCGAGCGCGCTGGCTCCCGGTCGCACGCTCTCGCTCTCCAGGAGCACGAGCCGGCCGATGATCTCGCTGGCGCCCAGGTGGAAGCGGACGCGCGTGTTCGCCGGCCATTCCTTCCCCGCATCGGCGAGCAGCTCGAAGCGCACGTCCAGGACGCTCGAGGACCGGAGCGAGCCGGGCGCCAGGAGCCAGTCGCCGCGCTCGACCTGCTCCCGCTCGACGCCGTGCAGGGCCACGGCCGTGCGCTGGCCGGCGCGCGCCTCCTCGACGGTCTGGCCGTGCACCTGCACGCGCCGGACGCGCACGGCGAGCCCGCGGGGCTCGAGCGCGAGCGCGTCGCCGGGGCGCACGCGCCCGCGCCAGAGCGTGCCCGTCACCACGGTGCCGAAGCCCTCCACGGTGAAGACGCGGTCCACCGGCAGCCGCGCGGCCTCGCCCGCGGGCCTGAGCGCGAGGCCGCCGAGCTGCGCGTCCATCGCCGCGAGCAGCTCCGCCGCGCCCGCCCCGGTCGCCGCCGAGAACTCGACCACCGGCGCCGCGGCGAAGGGAGTCCCCGCCAGCAGCGCGGCGACGTCCTGGCGCAACTCCGCCACCCACTCGGCCTCGACCAGGTCGACCTTCGTCAGCACCACGACGCCGCGCGTCACCCCGAGCAGCTTCACGATGGCCAGGTGCTCGCGGGTCTGCGGCATCACGCCCTCGTCGGCGGCGATCACCAGCAGCACCAGGTCGATGCCGCCCACGCCGGCGAGCATGTTCTTGACGAAGCGCTCGTGCCCCGGCACGTCCACGATCCCGACGTGGACGCCGGCGGGCGTGACCAACGGCGCGAACCCGAGGTCGATCGAGATGCCGCGCTTCTTCTCCTCGGGCAGGCGATCCGTGTCGATGCCCGTGAGGCGACGGACGAGGGCGGTCTTGCCGTGATCGATGTGGCCGGCGGTGCCGACGATGGCGAGGCGCTCGGACGCGGCCGCAGGCGCGGGGTCAGGGGCCATGGTCCGGCGATTCTAGTGCATGGCGGGCAGGGACGCAGACGGCGCCGCGACCTCCGGCACGCGGCCGGGCCGACGAAAGGGCCAGCGCGCCTCGGCCGCAGGTGACGCCGCCCGCGCGCCGTTCGCTCCGGCCCGCAATCGGGTAGACTGCGCGCCTCCTCCCCCACGCGCCATGCAGGAGGCCCCGTTGCCCGGCCGCCCGAGACTGCCCGAGGTGCTCGTCGTCCCCCTGGCGTTCGCCGCGCTCAAGCTGGCGCTGCACGCGCTGGCCATGACGCACTACGGCTACTTCCGCGACGAGCTGTACTACATCGCCTGCAGCAAGCACCTCGCCTGGGGCTACGTGGACCAGCCGCCGTTCTCGATCGCGCTCCTGGCCCTCGACCGGGCGCTGTTCGGCGACTCGCTCGTCGCCCTGCGCTGGCTGCCGGCGCTGTCGGGCGCGATCACCGTCGTGCTCGTCGGCCTGCTCGTGCGTCGCTTCGGCGGCGGCCGCTTCGCCCAGTCGCTCGCCTGCCTGTGCGCGGTGATGCCGCCCGTGTGGCTGGCGGTCGACCATTTCTTCAGCATGAACGCGTTCGATACCTTGTTCTGGACGCTCTCCGCGCTGCTCCTGCTGCGCGCCCTGGAAGGCCGGCGGCCGGGCCCGTGGCTCGCGCTCGGCCTCGTGCTCGGGCTCGGCCTGCTCAACAAGACGAGCATGCTGTGGTTCGGCGGCGCGGCCTTCATCGGGCTCGTGCTCACGGAGCATCGCCGGGCGCTGCGCACGTCCGGGCCGTGGCTGGCCGCCCTGCTCGCGGGGCTCATCTTCCTGCTGCACGTCCTCTGGCAGGTCCAGAACGGCTGGCCGACGCTCGAGTTCATGCGCAACGCGACCGGAGCCAAGATGGTGCGCACGGGCTTCCTCTCGTTCTGGGTGCAGCAGGTGCTGGTCATGAATCCGGCCTCGTTGCCGGTCTGGCTCACCGGACTGGTGGCCCTCCTCGTCACGCGCCGGGCGCGCATCCTGGGCATCGTCTATCTCGCGGTCGCGGCCCTGCTGACCGCCAGCGGCTCCAGCCGGCCGAACTATCTGGCCGTGGCCTACGCGCCGCTCTTCGCCATGGGGGCGACCATGATCGGGCGGGCCGCCAGCGCCCGCGGCTTTCGCTGGCTGAAGCCCGCCGCCCTCGCCGAGGTCGCGCTCCTCGGCGCGCCGGTCGCGCTGGCCTACTTGCCCGTCCTGCCCGTCGAGCAGGAGGTCGCCTACCTGCGCGCGCTCGGCCTGCGGACGCCGGCGCAGGAGCACACCCGCGAGAGCGACCTGCCGCAGGTCTTCGCCGACATGTTCGGCTGGGAGGACCTCGCCCGCCGCGTGGCGCGCGTGTACGACTCGCTCCCGCCGGCGGAGCGCGCCCGCTGCGCGATCTTCGCCCACAACTACGGCGAAGCCGGGGCGATCGACTTCTTCGGGCCGCGCTACGGGCTGCCGCCGGCCATCTCGCCGCACAACAACTACTGGCTCTGGGGGACGCGCGGCGCCACGGGCGAGGTGCTCATCATCGTCGGGGGCCGCCGCGACGATCCGCACTCCGACTTCCGCAGCGTCGTGCTCGCCGACACGACGAGCTGCCGCCACTGCATGCCCTACGAGAACGGGGCGCCGATCTTCCTCTGCCGGGGGTTGAACCAACCGCTCGGCCGGCGCTGGCAGCAGATCCGCGCCTACGAGTGAGGCCGGAGGCTCGGCCGCGGCGGTCGCCGTTCGCGGCCGGGCGCCGGGCTCCCTCCCGCGCGGCCCCCGGGGCCGGCCGGGGCCGCGGGCCAGCCGGGGGCTCCGCCCGATCCTCTCCCGATCCGGCGCGCGAGGCGCGCCGGAGGAGGACGCATCGAGCCTCGCGGCCCGAGCCGGGCGCTACCGGCCGGCGCCCGCGCCGCGCTCGAAGACGGTGAGCGTCCGCACGAGCGCGCGACCGGCGTAGCAGTGCAGGCCCAGGGGCACGAGCCCCGCCTCGCGGAAGAGCCGGCGGTACGCGGCCGCGCCCCGCGGCTGGAAGCCTTCCTGGTCGCCTTCGGTCGCATCCTCCTTGGCGAACACCTCGAGGAAGGCCACGCCGCCGAGCAACCGGGCGATGGCCTTGAGCCCCTGCCGCGCCTCGTCGCTCTCCACGTAGTGAAGCACGTCCGAGCAGACGATGAGGTCGTAGGGGGGATCCAGCTTCAGGCGGCCGAGGTCGGCGAGGCGGCCGAGCCGGATGCCTCGCCTCCTGCCGTACCTCCGGACCACGTACTCGCTGGAGTCCACGCCCGTGTAGCGGATCCGCGGCCGCGCGTGGCGGAGCAGTCCCCGCCACGGCGCCTCGCCGCAGCCCACGTCGAGCACGGTGCGCAGCGGGCGCTCGAGCAGGTACTCCGCCGCCGCGACCGCGAGCTGCACGCGCCGGGCGAGGACGCCCTGGTGCACGACGGTGTAGCGGGGGTCGCGGTACCAGCGCTCGAAGTAGGTGCGGTCGTAGCGCTTCGCGGGCACGGGGGCGGCGGGCGCTAGGCCGCGGGAGCGGCGACGCGCTCGACGCCGGCGCCGAGCGCGAGCAGCTTCTGCTCGAGCGCCTCGTAGCCGCGGTCGAGGTGGTAGATGCGCGAGATCGTCGTCTCCCCTTCGGCGACGAGCGCGGCCAGCACGAGGGCCGCGCTGGCGCGGATGTCAGTGGCCATGACCGGGGCGCCCTGGAGGCGCTCGACCCCCTTCACGATGGCCACGTTGTTCTGCATGCGGATGTCGGCGCCCAGGCGCATCAGCTCGGGGACGTGCGTGAAGCGATCCACGTAGATCGTATCGGTGATCGTGCTCGTGCCGTCGGCGACCGCGCAGACGGCCATCATCTGCGCCTGCATGTCGGTGGGAAAGCCGGGGAAGGGCTCGGTCACCAGGTTGAGCGCCGCCGGGCGGGGCGGGCCGTCGATCTCGACGGCGCGGTTGCCGGCGCGCACCGCGCAGCCGGCCTGCTCCAGCGCCCGCATGGTGCTGGCCATGTGGGCGGGCTCGCAGTTCTCCACGACCAGGCTGCCGCCGGTGATGGCCGCCGCGGCCAGGAAGGTGGCGCCCTCGATGCGGTCGGCGATGATGTCGGTCTCGATGGGCCAGAGCTTCTTCACGCCGCGGATCGTGAGGCGGCGCGAGCCGATCCCCTCGATCTCGGCGCCGCACTGCACGAGCACCTCGGCGAGCGAGGTGACGTCGGGCTCGATCGCCACGTTGTCGAGCGTGGTCACGCCGTCCGCGAGCACCGCCGCCATCATGAGCTGCGCGGTGGCGCCCACCGAGACCGTGCCGAAGTGGAAGTCGGCGCCCCTGAGCCGCGTGTCCCGCCCGACGATGTAGCCGTGCTCGATCTCGAGGTTCGCGTTCATCGCGTTGAGGCCGTCGAGGTGCAGGTTGATGGGACGCGGTCCCCAGGCGCAGCCGCCCGGCAGCGACACCCGGGCCGCGCCGAGCCGCGCGAGCAGGGGCCCGAGCACGTAGACGCTGGCGCGCATCGTGCGCACGAGATCGTAGGGAGCCTCGATCCCGCTCGCGGCGGTCGTGTCCACGATGCAGGTATGGCCATGGAACTCCACGCGGGCTCCCAGCGTCTCGAGCACGCGCGCCATGGTGCGCGTGTCGGAGAGCAGGGGCACGTTGCGCAGGGTATGGACGCCCGGGGTGAGCAGCGTGGCGGCCATCAGGGGCAGCGCGGCGTTCTTGGCGCCGCTGATCTCGACCCGGCCCTTCAACCTGCGCCCACCGCGAATGATCAGGGCATCCATCGTCTGCGGCCTCGTGCTCGCCGGAGCACTCGGATCGAGCGTCTGCGGTCCGGTCTGGAGCCAGTCGACGTCCATGCGCACAACCTCGCTTGCGGCGGGAACGGCGTCCCCGGCCGCGCCAGGACCTCATCCATGGGTGCGGTGCGCGGATTATCGCGGGCCGAGCCCGGCCACGCAAGGACGCGAAGCAGCCTGGCGCGGCGAAGTCCGCTGCTCGTCGCGTCAGCCATGGGCCAAGTCCGCGGCTGGACCGGGGCGCGGCGCGAGCCCGTCGGGCGCGGCGTGGCGCCGCCCGGGCCGCCGCCCTATGATCGCCGCCCGAGATCCTCAGGTCGCGGCTTCCCCCCACCCCGGAGAGAACGCATGCGCAGTCTCGTGACCGTGCTCCTCGTCTTCGTGAGCGCCCAGGCCGCGTGGGCCACGCCTGCGGCCGCGGCACCGCGACCCACACGCCCTGGCCCGACCTCCGCTCCGCGCGCCGTGGCGGAGCCGGTTCCGCTCACGAGGGCCCAGGCCGACTCCGTCACGCAGGCCATCCTCAGGGAGCGGGCAGAGACCGAGAACTGGCTCAAGACCTCGCCCACCTCGTACCTCGCGACCGTGCAGCGCGTGGACTTCGGCACGAAGAGCGCGCTCACGGTGGGCCGCGGCGCCGACAACGACGTGCGCATCGACGAGGCCTCCGTGGCGGAGCACCACCTGCGCGTCACCGTCGTCGGCGACTCCTTCCGGGTCGAAGCGCTCGATCCCGGAGCCACGTTCAAGGCGAAGGACGCCGAGACGCGCGCCGCGACCCTGGGCCCGAGCAGCATCGGCGTCGGTCGCTTCCTCCTCAGGCTCTCGCACCAGCGCTTCCCCGCCATCATCGTCTTCGATCCCCTCAGTCCGCGCTTCCGGCTGTACAAGGGCCTCCGCTACTTCCCCGTGGACCTCTCCTATCGCTACCTGCTCCCCCTCACCCCGAATCCGCGGCCCGACACGGTCGTCATCCTCTCGACCCGCGGCAACCGGCGTCGGGCGGTGCGGGTGGGCTGGTTCGACTTCGCCGTGGGGAAGGCGCGCTGCCGGCTCGAGGCCACGCGGCTGCTCGAGCCGGGCGTCGGGGAGAACGATCTCTCCGTCTTCTTCCGTGATCTGACGACCGCGAAGGAGAGCTACCCGGTGGGGCGCTACGTGGATCCCGAGCGGCTCCCGGACGGTCGCTACCTGCTGGACTTCAACCTCTGCTACAACCCCGCCTGCGCCGTCTCGGACGATTACAACTGCCCGATCCCGCCACGGGCGAACGTGCTCAAGGTCGCGATCCGCGCGGGCGAGATGGACGCGCACTATCATTGACGGGGCTGGAGTCGCGCCGATGTCGACGAACGATCCCGCCGAGCTTTCGCCGCCCCCGGGCATCACGTTCGAGGAGGACGCCGGTGGGCCCTGCTGGACGGTCCGGTGGTTCGGCGCCCGTGCGATCGCCTTGGCGGCCATCGCCCTCGGGGCGCTGGTCGTCTTCGGGGCTCTGTACCTGAGCGCCGGTGACCAAGCGAACCCGCTGCTCCTCGTCGTCTTCGGCATGTTCGTCGTGGTCCCGGCGTATGCCGCGGCGGCGGCCCTCGTGAACCGCACGACGATCCGCGTGGCGGTGCGATCGGCTCACGGTCCGGATCGCGCCGGTGCCGTGGTGGGGCCAAGGCTCGATCCCGGTGGCCGAGATCGAGCAGTTCTATCGCCAGCTGAACGTGACCGAGTCGCGGGACAACACGGGCTGGTTGTCCTGGAGCGTCAGCTACCCGCTGGTCGCCGTGCTCCGCGGCGGCGGGGCGATCAAGCTGCTCGAGCTGACCGACGCGGAAGCGGTTCTCTACCTCGAGCAGCAGATCGAGCGTCGCCTCGGCATCGCGGACCAGCCGATCGCGGACGAGATGGTGAAGGACGGCTGGGTGCCCCGCAGTTGAGCGACGGACGAGCCCTGGCGCGGCCGGCGCCGGGCTGGCGGCCCCCGTGATCGAGCGATGGCGCGACCTGCCTCTGCAGGAATCCTATTCCCGCGCACTCTCCGCCTGGATGCTCAAACGCGACCGGCGGACAGGACGTTCGTAAGAGCCCTCCCGAGCCTTCCTTGGGTCCCGCCGCCGGCCGCACACCGTCTGAGCATTAGTTCGGCTCGAGCGCCCTCGAGACCCGGCGAGCCGCCAGCCGCGACCGCGCAGCGTGCTTGACCAGGTCCAGCATTCCAGCCAGGCCCTGTTCCTTTCCCATCGACAGCTCCCGGCCGAAGACGCGGTAGATCGTCTCCTCCGGCACGTTGGCCACCTGCTCCAGGGGTTGGCCCGAGCAGGTTCGGGCCAGGATCACCGCCCAGGCCTTGGCCGAGAGGGCGTGCAGGCTGCCCACCGCGAAGTGGAAGGCCAGCGTGCCGTCGGGGTTGTCCACGGCGAAGACGTAGGCCTCGGACTCGCAGCGGGCCGCGCGGGCCGACTCGGGGTGCGGCGCACGCGCCACCTCGGCGGGCACGCCGACGAACTCGTCGGCCCAGGCGATGAGCTGCTCCATGCGCTGGGCCCGCGCCAGCCCCTCGAATTCGGCCACTAAAGCCGCGAGGGGCGCCGGGATGTCCGGCGCCTCCCGCCTTGTCGCTTCCCCCAGCGTCGGGGTCGTGCGCTCCGTCATGGCCTCTCGATCGGCAGACCTACCGAGTTCCCCCATTCGGTCCAGGATCCGTCGTAGTTGCGCACGCGCGGGTAGCCCAGCAGGTACGTGAGCACGAACCAGGTGTGACTCGAGCGCTCGCCGATGCGGCAGTAGGTGACGATCTCGTCCGTGGGCCTCAGCCCCGCCTCCTTCTCGTAGATCTGGCGCAGGGCATCGGCGGCCTTGAAGCTGCCGTCCTCGAGGCGCACGGCCTTGCCCCAGGGCACGTTCTGCGCCCCGGGGATGTGCCCGCCCCGCAGCACGCCTTCCTGCGGGTACTCGGGCATGTGGGTTCGCTCGCCCGTGAACTCCTGCGGGCTGCGCACGTCCACCAGGGGCAGATGCCCCTTCAGGTGCCGAAGCACCTCGTCGCGGAAGGCGCGGATCTTCGTGTCGTCCCGCTCGCGCGCCCGGTACTTGCTGCGCGCGGGGGTCGTCACCTCGCGCGTGAGGGGGCGCCCCTCCTTCTCCCACTTCACCCGCCCGCCATCCATCACCCGCGCGTGCGTGTGCCCGAAGAGCTGGAAGACCCAGAAGGCGTAGCAGGCCCACCAGTTGTTCTTGTCGCCGTAGAACACCACGGTCGTGTCGTTCGACACGCCGATCCGGGACATCAGCTCCTCGAAGGCGGTCCGCTGCAGGTAGTCGCGGCGCACGGGATCGTTGAGGTCGGCGGCCCAGTCCACCTGGACCGCGCCGGGCACGTGCCCCCAGGGATAGATGAGGGGGTCCTCGTTCGACTCGATGATGCGCAGGTTGGGGTCGTTCAGGTGCTCGGCCACCCAGTCCGTGCTCACCAGCACCTCCGGGTGGGCGTATCCGCGTTCGCGGATCTCCGACATGGTGGCAGCGACATCCGTCATCTCGGCACTCCTGAGCCTGGTGGTGCGAGTCCCGCAGATCGGCAGCCACAGGCGCCGGCCCGCCGCGACCAGTGCGGTGTTGGATGCGATCCCGGGGGGAAGAGTTGCAGAAGCCGATCGCCGGCCGGGCGAGGATCAGCGCGGCAGGTCAAGACTTGCCGGGTTCGGCCCTCGCCGCGCCAGCAGATAGCGTGGACGACCCGCCAAGTCCCTGAGAAGCTCCACGCCCGCCCACTCCTCCCGGCCCGCGGCCCAATCGGCCAGCCCAGCCGCGCGGTCCTCGGCCAGCTCGAGCGCAAGCCAGCCGTCCGCGACCAGGTGCCACGGAGACGCACGCAGGATCGCGAGGGTCGCGTCGAGTCCGCTACCCCCCGCGAGGAGGGCCTGGCGCGGCTCGAAGTCCCGCACGTCCGCGGGCAGACCGCCGTGCTCGCCCGTGGCGACGTAGGGTGGATTCGAGACCACGATCTCGAAAAGCTCCGCCGGGCCGACCGCCTCGAACCAGTCGCCGTGGCGGAAGGTGACACGCGCCGCCAGGCCGGTCGCCGCGGCGTTGGCGCGCGCCACGGCCAGCGCCTCCTCGCTCGCGTCGCTGGCCGTGACCAGCGCGGGGGGCCACTCGGCCGCGATCGCCAGCGCCACGGCACCGGAGCCGGTGCCCAGGTCGAGCACGCGCGGGGCGGGCCAGCGCTGCCTCTCCGCCCGCAGGACCTCGAGGACCAGCTCCACGAGCCCTTCGGTCTCGGGACGGGGGATGAGCACACGGCGGTCCACGGCGAGGTCGAGATCGCGGAAGGCGGCGCGTCCGGTGATGTACTGCACGGGCTCGCGAGCCTCGCGGCGGACGAGCCACGAGGCGAAGCGCTCCGCCTCGTCGGGCGTGAGCAGGCGCTCGCCCAACGCAGGCAACGCCGATCGCTCGACGCCGAGGAGGCGGCTCAACAGCTCCTCGGCGTCGCTCCGCGGCGAGGACGAGGTCGTCAGCAAGGAGATCGCGGAGCGCAGGGCGAAGGAGACGGTCGTGTGCACGCGCGAGAGATCCCCGGTCGATGGCGCGCCGCCGCGCCCCTGCCGACGCCCGGCCCTTCCCCGCCGCTCAGGCGGGCGACGAGGACGATGCCCGCCGCCGGCACGGGCCGCGGGGCCGACGGGCTGCCGACCGGCGACACTAGCACAGCGGTTCACCCACATCGCCCTCGGCGCTGGGCCCGCCGGAGGTCCGAGGGCCTCGACCCTCGGACCTCCTGGAGCGGCAGTCGGGGGGTCAGGAGACCAGGCCGTCGACGAGCGCGAGTGCGCAACAGGCCACGGCCCCAGCGATGATGCCGACCTGGGTGCCCGCGGTCAGTACGGTCCAGCGCGCGAAGAATCCGCAGCCCGCGGCCGCCAACACGCCGACCGCCGAATTCGGGCTGAAGACCCCGATGGTCAGGCCCGAGTCGGTCAGCCCGGAGGCGCCGGCCGCGGCGACGGAGGCCGGGCTCACGATGAGAATGGCGGTGAGGATGAGGGCGAGCAGGGAAATCTGTGTGAGGCGCCGCATCGGCTCATCTCCCAGGGGCTAGTTGTCCGGGTCCAGGAGCACCCGCGCGCAGACCACGCCGGCGAGCACCCCGAAGGCCCCTCCCGACTGAACCGCGATGTAGACGCTGAGGCCGCACTCGGCGTAGCCGATCAGCCGGCCCCAGTTGATGGCGTCGGGCGCGAAGGTCGAGGGACTGGCCGCGATGGCCGAGGGCGCCAGGACCGTGAGCAGCACCAGCAGCAGCACGACGATCCCGGAGGACTTCTTCCTCTTCATCCAGATCACCTCCTGGAGAACTCGTGGGGGCTGGACGCGGGGGCCTCTGGGGCTTGGGCCCGCTCAGGGGGCCACAGGCACGACGCGCGCGCTCAGGTAGCGGCCACGGGCGTCGAAGCGCATCACCTCGCCATAGACGCGGTGGCCCCAGCGGCGGCGCCAATCGTTCCGCGCGTCCCACCAGATCGGGCTGCCGGGAAGTGCCGCGACCGTCGCGGGCGCGGGCCGCCGAGGCGTGTCCACGATGAGCGCGCCCACGTGGACGCTGGCCGTCGAGTCGGCGGAGAGCCGGGTGAGCACGTCGCGGCAGTGAGGGCAGTCCGGGTTCACCGCGACGAGCCAGGTGGTGGCCCGAGCCGAGGAGGCGGCCGCCCGCAGAATCACCAGCGGCGGACCCAGACGAGGAGACTCCCACACCCGCGCCCGATCCGAGCGCCAGAGCCAGCCCAGTGCGCCCAGCGCCGCGACGACCATCCCCCACCCCACCCAGCCGACCAAGCGCCAGCCGCGCGAGACGTCCGTTCGCTCGCTCACGGGAGCAGACTCCTACCGCGGAGAAGGTCCACCGTCCACCACAGGGCGATCCGCGTGAGAAGCCAGGCTCCGCACGTGAGGAGCAGGACGCCGCCCAGACGCCGGCGCAGGGCCGCCGCCTGCACCCAGGCCGTGAGGCCGACGCGAGCCGCGGTGAGCACGCCCAAGCTGCCGAACGCCGCGCGCAATCCCGCCTGCCCATGGAGCCAATCCTTGCCCAGCACGTGCGGCCCGACCACCGGGGCGATCCAGGGCGCGAGGCTCGGGGCGCGGGTGGCCCACGCGGCCAGGCTCAAGGCGAGCCGATCCACGATCGACAGGGCGAGCAGGGCCACGAGGAAGCGCGCGTACGGCAGCCGCTCGCCCCTCCACCGCCACCAGAGGACGTAGGTCAGCGCCTCGACCGCGCTCGCCAGGACGCGCGCCACGATCATCACGCTCGCCACGAGCGCGGGCGCGAGGTGCCGCTCCCCGCCGAGGCCGGCGCCCTGCCGGTAGGCCGCCTCCCACCACGAGACCAGGGCGATGACCAGGAACACCGCATACGTCCTGGTGCTCCGCCGATCGGTGGGCGACGCGGAGGCCGGGGGGATGATGGCGCTCGTGCTCATCGAGGACTCCGCGGGGGGAGAACGGGAGGCGACTCGGGCGCGCCGCAAGGGGCGTGCCGTCACGAGCGAGGCTGGCGCGGCCGGTGCCGGCGGCCCCCGACCTCGACCGCCGCCCACCTCGTGCACGCCACCGTCCACCCGGTGGACGGCAGTGGCGGTCAGCCGTTCGCTGCGGACCCCAGGGCTTCGAGCCGCTCGGCCACGTCGGCGGCAGCCAGCGCCTCGGACAGCTCGTCGAGGCGGCCGGCGAGGATCTCGGGCAGATTGTGGACGGTGAAGTTGATGCGGTGGTCGGTCACGCGGCTCTGCGGGAAGTTGTAGGTGCGGATCTTGGCGCTGCGGTCGCCGGTCGAGACCTGGGACTTGCGTTGGGCCGCGTACTTGGCCTGCTGCTCCTGGAGCTTCATGTCGTAGAGCCGCGCGCGCAGCACCTTCGTCGCCTTCGCGCGGTTCTTGATCTGCGAGCGCTCGTCCTGGCAGGTCACGACGAGCCCCGTCGGCAGGTGGGTGACCCGCACCGCCGAGTCGGTCGTGTTCACGCCCTGGCCGCCGGGCCCGCCGGCGCGGTACACGTCGATGCGCAGGTCCTTCTCCTGGATCTCCACGTCCACGTCCTCGACCTCGGGCAACACCGCGACCGTGGCGGCCGAGGTGTGGATGCGGCCCGAAGCTTCGGTCGCCGGGACCCGCTGCACCCGGTGCACGCCGCTCTCGTACTTCATGAGCCGGTAGACGGCGTCACCCTCGAGGGAGAAGATGATCTCCTTGAAGCCTCCCACCTCGGAGGCGCTCGAGCTCATGGACTCCAGCTTCCAGCCGCGCCGCTCCGCGTACTTCGTGTACATGCGGTAGAGATCGCCGGCGAACAGCGAGGCCTCGTCGCCGCCCGTGCCGGCCCGGATCTCGACGATCACGTTCTTGTCGTCGTCGGGGTCGCGGGGCAGCAGGAGCCGCTTGAGCGCCTCCTCCAGCCGCTCGAGCCGCTCGCGCAGCTCGGGCAGCTCCGTGCGCGCCAGCTCGGCCAGCTCCTCGTCGCCCGAGCCGGCCGCCTGCTCGTCGTCCGCGACGGTCTGCGCCACGCGCCGGTAGTCGTCCAGCGTCCGCTTCGTCTCTTCGAGCCGAGCGCGCTCGCGCGCGAGATCGCGCAGCTTCTTCGGATCGCTCGCCACCTCGGGCCGGCCGAGCAGGGCGGTCAGCTCGGCGAACCGCTCCTCGACCTTGCGCAGGGCTTCCCACATCGCCGGGGTCATTGGATGAACGCCACCTCCGCGCGGGCCCGGGCCCCGGCGCGCTCCAGGGCGAGCACCGTCTCGTCCTGGCGCACGCGCTCGAGGGCGGCGATGGCCACCGCGCACATCTCCAGGTCCGGCTCCCGCGTCGTGAGCCGCTGGAACTGCAGGCCCGGCCAGACGAGCCAGCGCACGAGCGGCCGCTCGGCGTGCTTGCCCGAGAGGCGCACGAACTCGAAGGCGATCCCGGCGATGAGCGGCATGCAGGCGATACGGAGCAGGTGCCCGCCCAGGCCGTGGGGCCGGCCAATGAAGCCGAACACCACGACGCTCACCACCACGACCAGGAAGAGGAACGAGGTGCCGCAGCGGGGATGCAGGCGCGAGAAGGTCTGCACGCTCTCGGGGGTCAGCGGCGCGCCCCGCTCGAGCGCGTGGAGGGACTTGTGCTCGGCCCCGTGATACCCGAGGACGCGGCGCATCTCCCGCCACTGGCTGATGAGCACGAGGTAGAGCAGGAGCACGAGCAGGCGGAAGAACCCGTCCACGAGGCCGAAGCCCACGCGGTCGTGGAAGCCGAGCCACGAGGTCAGGCGCGCGGGCAGCACCACGAAGAGCAGCAGGCCGAGCGCCAGCGAGAGCACCATGATCCCCATTTGCAGGCTCTGCTGCCCGGCGCTCGCCTTGGCGCTCGGGCTGGCGCCTTCGGCGCGGGACGCCTCCTCGGCGCTGAAGTTGAGGGCCGCGAGGCCGAGCCCCAGGGTCTCGAAGAGCGAGACCGCCCCGCGCACCACGGGCCAGGCCAGCGGCTTCACGCGCCGGGTGATCGAGGTGAAGGGGCGCTCGAGGAAGGCCAGCGTGCCGTCCGGCCGCCGCACGGCCACGGCCATGCGCGAGGGCGAGCGCATCATCACCCCTTCGATGACGGCCTGCCCCCCGACGGGAAGAAACGGCATGCGTGGCTCCGAGTGCGTGCGGCCCGCGGGGGCCGCGCGGCGCGCGGCCCGCACGATCGGGGATCGGCGGAAGCCGCGCAGGGTGCTCTACTGTCCGGGGGTCTCGGCCGGAGCGGGTGGCTCGCTCTTGGCGCCGACCTGGCCGTAGCGCCTGCGGAACCGCTCGACGCGCCCGGCCTTGTCGATGAGCTTCTGCTTGCCCGTGTAGAACGGATGGCAGTTGGAGCAGATCTCGATGTGGACCTTGCCGTCGGAGTGGTTGGGCTCCTGGGTCGTCCGGGTCTGCCACTCGGTGCCGCAGCTACCGCAATGCAGGGTCTGCAACTTGTACACGGGATGGATGCCGGCTTTCATCGATTCCTCCAGGTGAGACGGCCCGGGGCCAGCGCGACGCGCGGTCGGGTCAGCAGGCGCTGAATCCCCGGTGGGACAGCGGCGAGCGATTATGCCCGAAGCGCGCGCCGAAGCCAAACGGCGCGCCGGGCCGGCGACTTGCGGCACCCGCGCGAGAGCCCTTCGGCCGGGTCGCCAGGCGGACGAGGGTCCGGCCCCAGGGTCAGCCGACGCTGGCGGTCAGGAGCTTCGACTTCAGCTTCTCGACGAGCACGATGCGGCGCTGCAGGTAGCGCTTGAACTCCGCGCTGTAGGTGTGGTGCAGCTCCCGCTCCGTCTCGCGCAGCACGCCGTCGAGGGTCTCCAGAAGAAAGTCCCGCTCCTGGTCGCTCACATCCAGGGTCATGGGCTCGACCTCCTTCCTCGCCCCTAGAGCCTAGGCTGGCGGCGGGGCGCGACACAAGAGCCCGCTTCCGGCGGGGACCCTGGGGGAAGGCGCGGCCCCGAGCCGCCGCTCCCACCCGACGCCTTGGCGGACCCGGGCTGGCGGGGCCTGGGCACCTCGGTCCCGCCCGGCGAACCTACAGGGGCCACTCCCCCGCGAGGAGTCGAGGCAGGAGCGGCTCGAGGATGCGGTAGGTGACGCCCCAGAGTCGGTGCGGGCCGACGCGAAGGAACTGGATGCGCATCGGGGTCGGCCGGCCCGCGAACTGCTCCACGGCCTCCCCGCGCGCCTCCGGCCGGGCCAAGTCGGCCAGGCGGGCCTCGATGACCTCGGCGATCTCCTCCTCGGCCGGACGCCAGGCCGGCGGGCGGTCGATGCGCCCGAGGAAGGGCGCGATGCGATAGCCGGTCGTCCGCGTCTCGAGCAAGGGCAGCTCGGCCAGGAGATGGACGGATTCGGCCGGCAGCCCGATCTCCTCGCGCGCCTCGCGCAGCGCGGTCGCCAGGAACGAGGCGTCGCCGGGATCCCGCCGCCCTCCCGGGAGAGCGAGCTGGCCCCCGTGCAACCCGCCCTCGGTCCGGCGCACGAGCACGATGCGCACGTCGCCGCCGGCGTCCCGGAAGACGGGCGCCAGAACCGCGGCATCGACGAGCAGACCGGGAGGATTCATGGCGTAATGACGTGGGGCCGCTCGACGAGCGGCCCCATCGTGGCCGGAGATCCTGGCCGTCTCCGACCGCCTACGTCACCTCGAGTGGCAGGAGCTTCGACTTCACGTTCTCCATCAGGCCGATCTGGCGCTCCAGATAGCGCTCGACCCCCGACCCGCCGATGTGACGCAACTGGCACTGCCGGTCGCGCACCGCCGCGTCGAGGATCTCGATCAAGCAGTCACGTTCCTGTTCCGACAGATCCATGTCCATGACTCGAGCCTCCTTTCTCGAGGACACTGAAGCTAGAATTCCCGGGCTTCGGATTCAAGCGCGGAGAGCGCCCCCTGGGTCGCTCCTCCGCCCCGCTCGGCGCCGCCACCGCGCACGCTGGGGGCGACTGCTCATCCGTGCAGGCTCAGCCTTCGGCCGGGCAACACCTGCTCGGGCGCGCCCTCACTCCTGCGGAGGCATGCCGAGCGCCGCCCAATCCTCCCGGGCCGGCCCATAGACGCCGGGCACCCTGAGCCCCGCCTGGCGCATGAGCACCGTCATCTGGCCGCGGTGGTGAGCCTGGTGCGAGATCAGGACCGTGAGCACCACGCCTCGAGGCCACTGCTCGCCGTACATGGGGATCGCCTCGGCCAGCATGGCGTCCGTCCACTTCCCCTTCACCTCCGCCCCGACCGCCCCCGCCGAGATCTCGTACTCGCGGATGATCTCGGCAAGGGCGGGCAGGGGCGCGTCCTGGGGCGGCCCGGCGACCGGGAGCCCCGCCTCCTTCATCATCTCGGGCAGGGTGAGGGTGAGGTGCCAGGCCAGGCGCCCCAGGCTGCGTCCCCCCGGGGCCGCGGACTGGCCCAGTGAGCCTTCGCTGAGGGCGCGCAGAATCTTGAGCGTGGCCTCGCTCTCGTGAGCCCACGTCCGCTCGAAGTCCTCGATCTTCCGGAACATGTGCCTCCTCGCTCGGGGATCCCCCCGCATCCGGGGGCGCGTGGGCCCGCGCCCACCGTGAGTCAGAGCGTGATGACCTTGGCGGCTTCCATCTGCGCGGCAGCGCCCGCTGCACCTCCGGCTCCCCCGAGCCCAGGCCCTCCCCGGTCAGGAGCAGGGTGGTGCCGGCGAATGCGCCTCGCGAATCCATGGGAACCACTCCCGGAGGTTTCCGGTGTGGGACCGGCGGCCGGCGGCCGATCCCTGTGACAGCCCGGGCACGCTACCCGAAATGTCCGGCCGGCGCACGGCGAGCTTCGGCCCAGGCCCAAGGGATGGTAGCGTCCGGGATCGACGACGAGGATCCGGCCCTTCACGCCGTTCCACGCGGAGCCGCCAGATGACTCGCAGAGCCTCGCTTGTTCTCTACGTCGCGCTCGCCGTGGCCGCCGTCGTCCTCGCGGGGGCTGCGGCCGTCTGGTGGGTGTCGCGACCTACTCGGGCCGAAGTCCTGGTGCGGCGCGAGATCGAAGCCCGGCTCTCGGTCCCCCCGGCCCCGAGCGGCGATGGAATCGAGGCGGCCACGCGCGAGTTCTACCGCCGGCGCGGCCGGCGAGCCGCCTGGAGCGACGGCCGGACGCCCAGCGATGACGCACTGGCGGCGGCGCGCGCCCTGGCGGATCTCGGCCGCGACGGTCTCGACCCTGCCCGCTACGGCGGGGACACGCTGGCGGCCCGGATCGAGCGCTTGCGGAGGGGCGGACTGCAGGGGCTTCTGCCCGATCCCCAGCCGCTCGCCGCCCTCGACCTCGCCCTCACCCGCGCCTGGCTCCACGGCGCGTCGGATCTGCACGACGGGCGGCTGCCCGACTCGGCGCTGGATCGCGGGTGGGTGGCGGCGCGTGGCCGCCTCGACCTGGTCCGGACGCTGCGCCGCGCTCTGGCGTCGCACCGCTCGGCGCTCGATCTGGCGGACCTCGCGCCGACGGGCGAGGACTACCAGCGGTTGCGGGTGGCGCTGTGGCGCTACCGGGCGATCGCCGAGGCCGGCGGTTGGCCCCGGCTCGCCGACGGGCCCGTCCTGAAGCGCGGCGCCAGCGGCCCGGCCGTGCTGTCCGTGCGGCGGCGGCTGGCGATCGAGGGCGATTCGACAGGCCTCTCCCCCGAGTTCGACGCAGGGCTCGCGCGCGCCCTGCGCGCCGTCCAGGCGCGGCACGGCCTCGCCGAGAGCGGCGTGCTGGACTCGGCCACCCGGGCGGCGCTGAACGTCAGCGCCCCCGCGCGCGTGCGGCAGATGGAGCTGAACCTGGAGCGCTGGCGCTGGCTCCCGCGCTCGTTCCCGGAGCCCTGCGTCTTCGTGGACCTCGCGGCCTTCCGCCTCGAGGTTCGCGACAGCGGTCGGGTGCTCCTGCGGAGTCGCGTCGTGGTCGGCGAGCCGCGGAACCCCACGCCCAGCTTCAGCGCCGCCCTGAGCTACATCGTCCTCAACCCCACCTGGCGGGTGCCCAAGCGCATCCTCGTCGAGGAGACGCTGCCCGCGCTGGCGCGCGACACGACCTGGCTCGCGAAGCACCAGATGCGCGTGTACTTCACCCATGCGCCCGCGCTGCGGGAGATCGCCGCCAGCGCCGTGGACTGGACCGCGGTCGAGGAGGACAGCTTCCCCTACCTCGTGATCCAGGACCCCGGCGACGAGAACCCGCTCGGTCGCGTCAAGCTCATGTGCCCGAACCCCTACGACGTCTACCTGCACGACACCCCGCTCAAGGGCTACTTCTCGGCAGCCGCCCGCGCTTACAGCCACGGCTGCGTGCGCGTCGAGAAGGCCCGCGAGCTGGCCGAGTGGCTCCTGGCCCGCGACACCCTGGTGGACGCGACCGCGAAGCCCGGCCCGCGCAAGCCGCGCACGCCCGACGCGCGCGACTCGCTGCAGGCCGTGATCGAGAGCCTGGCCACGCGCCCGGTGGGGCTCGCCCACAAGGTTCCGGTCCATTTCCTCTACTGGACGGCGTGGGTGGACTCGGCGGGAGCGGTCGAGTTCCGCGACGACCTCTACAAGATCGACCGCCGCCTGGAGGAGGCCCTGGCCACCGGCAAGGTCGCGGACTTCGTCCTCAACCCCCCAGTGGAATGGGGCGAGAAGCACCGCAAGGAGCCGGGCGTGTCGGAGAGCACGGCGCGGCTCGCACAACGGGTGTCGAAGGCCTTCGGGATCGTCGCACCCGCGCCGCCAGTGGCAACGCCCGCCCGCTCCCGGTCGCCCGGCCGCGAGCCGCGCGCCGCCACGCCGGGCGCCAGACCCTAGCCTCGAGGGGGCGCCTGCCGCCGATCCCGGACGGGGGGCGGCTACTGGTTCATGCTCTCCAGGAACTTCTTGTTCGTCTTCGTGTCGGAGAGCTTCTGGATCAGGAACTCCATCGCCTCGACCGGGTTCAGCTCGTTCAGGAACTTGCGCAGGATCCAGATCCGCTGCAGGACCTCGGGCGGCAGCAGCAGCTCCTCCTTGCGCGTGCCCGAACGGTTGATGTCGATGGCCGGGAAGATGCGCCGGTCGGCGAGCTTGCGATCCAGGACCAGCTCCGAGTTCCCGGTGCCCTTGAACTCCTCGAAGATGACCTCGTCCATGCGCGAGCCCGTCTCGATCAGGCCGGTGGCGATGATGGTGAGCGACCCGCCGCCCTCGATGTTGCGCGCCGCGCCGAAGAAGCGCTTGGGCCGTTGCAGGGCGTTCGCGTCCACCCCGCCCGAGAGGATCTTGCCCGAGTGCGGCACCACCGTGTTGTGGGCGCGCCCGAGGCGGGTGATCGAGTCGAGCAGGATCACCACGTCGCGCTGGTGCTCCACGAGCCGCTTGGCCTTCTCGATCACCATCTCGGCGACCTGCACGTGGCGCTCGGCCGGTTCATCGAAGGTCGAGGAGACGACCTCGCCCTTGACGGTGCGCTGCATGTCGGTCACCTCCTCGGGGCGCTCGTCGATCAGGAGCACGATGAGCACGACCTCGGGGTGGTTCTCGGTGATGGCGTTGGCGATCTTCTGCAGCAGGATCGTCTTGCCCGCCTTGGGCGGCGAGGTGATCAGCGCGCGCTGGCCCTTCCCGATCGGCGAGAGCAGGTCGATGATGCGCGTCTCGATGCAGCGATCCTTGGTCTCGAGGTTCAGCTTCTCCTGTGGATAGAGGGGCGTGAGGTTGTCGAAGAGGATCTTCTCCTTCGCCACCTCGGGGCTCTCGAAGTTGATGGCCTCCACCCGCAGCAGGGCGAAGTAGCGCTCGCCCTCCTTGGGCGGGCGCACCTGACCGGAAACCGTGTCGCCCGTGTGGAGATCGAAGCGCTTGATCTGCGAGGGCGAAACGTAGATGTCGTCGGGGCCCGGCAGGTAGTTGTAGGTGGGAGAGCGCAGGAAGCCGTAACCCTCGGGCAGGATCTCGAGGACGCCCTCCGCGAAGATCAGGCCGTTCTTCTCGGTCTGGGCCTCGAGGATCTTGAAGATGAGCTCCTGCTTGCGCAGCCCGCTCGTGCCCTGGATGTCGAGATCCTGGGCGAGGTGCAGCAGCTCGGACATGGTCCGGGCCTTGAGCTGTTGGAGCTCCATGGTCTGCTGAGGCGTGGGGGTGACGATCTGTTCCATGGTTCGCCTTCGCTTGCCGGCGCGGCCACCTCCCGGGGGATCGCTCGACGGCCGAAGGACGCCGGCGCCGGTCCGGGTGGCGGTGGGAGGCCGTGGGCGCGGGCCGCTGGGCGACCCGCTGGCCTTGGGTGGAGTGGGATTCGGGTCTGGAAGTGAAGACTCAGGTGCCGGCTACATACCCTGCTGACCGGGGAGGTTCGGCGACCTTGAGTGGAGTCCTCGGTTGGACGTTCGGGTGGACGGTACGAAAGACGGAAGCAGTTCCGCACTCTGTTGCCGGGGAGGTCCGCGCGCTCGGGGACCTGAATGCGAAGCGTGCGGTGAGCCGGGCGCGCCACGACGAAGCTCGGCGGTCGGCCCACTGCTCGCCCTTCAGATTAGGCATCGGCCACCTGGGTGTCAAGGTTGAGGCAATCGCGGATCGCCTCCCCGGCGCGCGGGCCTGGGCCTCGGAGCCGGGCCTGAGCACGTCCCTGATGACGTAGATGGAGTCACGGAAGCGCGAAGTGGTGGCCGACTGGTTCGCGAGTTGATGTGATCGATTGCTGAAGCCGCGCCAAGGCTTCACCATCGAGACCCTCTCGAAATCGTGCAGGGTGTGCGTCTCGGGCTCGCGGAATGCCCTCGACTCTGTGCGCACTTTGGCCCGAGCCTTCAGGCCCAGCGCAAGAAACCCACGCCAGTCGCGCTCGATCTCGGCTCCGGGCCAGGGCCCGCGCCGTGGCACGTGGGTTGCCCCTTCACACGGGCGAGGGTGCGCAGGGCCGCGTCCCACCATCCGAGCCTGCCATCACGCGCGGCCCGCCACCCCCCAGCCGACACCAGCGCGCCCCGGGTCACGGGAGGGCCCGGGGCGTCAGCTTTGGGCTCTTCCGGCTGAACCCCGCCCCATCAGGGGGCTTGGCGGACGAGCGGGATCGTCACCTTGACCAGCGGCGGGTCCATCACGCACCAGTCGGGCAGGGCCTGGGCCGCGACCTGGGCCCGCAGGGTGTCGCGCCGCGCCCCGAGACGCACCGGCTGGAGCACCACGCTGTCCAGCCGCGCCACGGCCGAGCGCGGGCCGGCGACGAGCACGCTCTCGGGGTCCAGGAAGACGGAGCCGGCCCAGGTCGTGCCGCTGGCCGGCACTCCCTCGACCCGCGCGGCCGCGGGGAGCCGGCGGCGAATCCGGTGCTCGATCATGAGGTCGATCACCCCCGGTCCGATCACCCGATCCACCTCCACGCCGTCGTAGCCCGCCAGGGGCAGGTCCTCGACCGACACCTGCCGCTCGAAACGCCCCACGCCGATGCCG
The DNA here is from genome assembly GCA_033853925.1 of Candidatus Eiseniibacteriota bacterium. Classification (GTDB taxonomy): domain Bacteria; phylum Eisenbacteria; class RBG-16-71-46; order RBG-16-71-46; family RBG-16-71-46; genus JANXPZ01. Next base: position 25,423 of record JAWOLC010000082.1, on the reverse strand, counting down.
TCGAGCGAGATCTTGACCGGAGGCTCGGTGACCCGCATGCGCAGGAGCTGCTTGCCGGTCCCGCGGACGTGGGCCTGCACCGTGGCGGGCACCGGTCCCGAGAGCGTGAGCGAGTCGTCCAGGTCCTTCACCTCGACGGGGAAGGAGACGGTCATCTCGGCCGGGCGGTCGAGATAGACGTTCAGATACACGAGCAGCGCCAGCAGCAGCGCCGCGAGCTTGAGCCCCAGGTTGTCGAACAACAGCCCGCGCAGCACGCTCATGGCCGCTCCCTCTCGGCACCGGTGGCCGGCTCGCCCTCGTCTTCGCCCCCCTCCTCCTCCTCGCCGGGGCGGCGCAGGCCGTGGCGCTCCATGCGCGAGTAGAGCGTGCGGCGCGTGAGACCCAGCAGCCGCGCCGCCTGGCTCTTGTTGCCCCGCGCCCGCTCCAGCGCCTGGACGATCAGCTCGCGCTCCAGCACCTCGAGGGAGATCCCTTCCGGCGGGATGTCGGGCACCCAGCCCGGCACGCCGCCCGGGCGGCCGCCCGCCTCGTGCCCGGGCCCGGCGAGGCTCAGGTGCTCCGACCCGATCGCCTCACTGCCTGCGAGGATCATCGCCCGCTCCAGCGCATATTCCAGCTCCCGCACGTTCCCGGGGAACGAGTAGCGCTCGAGCGCCTGCAGCGCCTGGGGGGTGAGCTTGTCGCCGCTCGCCCCGTGGCGCCGCAGGAAGAACTCGGCCAGCTCGCGCACGTCCCCCGGCCGCTCGCGCAGCGGCGGCAGGATAATCGGGAAGACGTTGAGACGGAAGAAGAGATCCTCGCGAAACTGGCGCTCGCGGACCATGGCCTCGAGGTCGCGGTTCGTCGCGGCGACGATCCGCACGTCCACGGTGAGCGGCTGATTGCCCCCGACCCGCGTGAAGGTCTTCTCCTCGATCACCTGCAGGAGCTTCACCTGGAGCGGCATGGACAGCTCGCCCACCTCGTCGAGGAACAGCGTGCCGCGGGCGGCGTCCTCGAAGCGGCCCGCCTTCTGGCGCACGGCGCCCGTGAAGGCGCCCCGCTCGTGGCCGAACAGCTCGCTCTCGAGCAGAGCCTCGGGCAAGGCGCCGCAGTTCACCTTGACCCAGGGGCCGGCCGCCCGCCGGCTGGAGAAGTGGATGGCGCGCGCGAACAGATCCTTGCCCGTCCCGCTCTCGCCCCGCAGGAGCACGGTGGAATCGGTCGCCGCCACCTTGCGCGCCAGCTCGACGGCCCGCGCCATCGCCGGCGCGCGCCCGACGATGGTCGCCAGGTCGCGGGTCAACGAGTCCACGGTGCCCGCCAGCCGCACGTTCTCGAAGGCCAGCCGGCGCTCGCGCGCCGCCTTCTCGAGCACGGCCTTCAGCTCCTCGCGGAACTCGCCTTCCTTGTCGACGTAGTCGTAGGCGCCGAGCTTCAGCGCCCGCCGCGCCGTCTCGTGGCTCGCGTACGCCGTCATGAGCACGACGGTGACGTCCGGCCAGCGCTTCTTCACCTCGCCCAGCAGGGCCAACCCGTCGGGAGGCGCCATGCGCAGATCGGTCACCACCGCGTCGAAGGGCGAGCCCTCGAGCCGCTTGAGCGCCGCCGCGCCGCCGTTCACGAAGTCGGTCTCGTGCCCGGCGTCGCGCAGCTCCAGCGCCGTCAGCTCGGCGTTGCGCACCTCGTCGTCCACGACCAGCACTCGCACCGGAACTCCCTCCCCGACCTCCGCCTCGGCCGCTCAGACGCGCCGGCGCGGCAGGCGCACCGTGCAGCTCGTCGTCTTCCCGTCGCTCTGGATCCCCAGCTCGCCGCCGACGCTCTCGACCAGCCGGCGGGCGAGGAACAGACCCAGGCCGGATCCGCCCGGCTTGGTCGTGAAGAACGGGCTGCCGACCCGCTCGACGATCTCGGGCCGGATCCCCGTGCCATTGTCCTCGATCCGGACGAGGAAGGCCCGCCCCGATCCGCTCACGCCGACCCCCAGACGCCCTCCCTCGGGCATGGCCTCCAGCGCGTTCAAGATCAGGTTCAGATACAACTGTTTCAGCGACTCGTTGTCCAGCGCGACCGGCGCCGCCTCCAGCCGGCCGCCGCGCTCGAGCGTCACCCCGCGCGCCTTCAGCTCCCCCTCGAGCAGGCCGAGCGTGGCCTCGAGCGCCGCGGCCGCGTCTCCCCCGCCCGCGACCGCGGCCGCACCCTCCGGACCCTTGGCGAACTCGAGATAGCGCGCCACGGTCCGCGAGAGCCGATCGGCCTCCTCCACCACGAAATCCGCCATGCGCTGCGCCTCGGGCTCGAGGCGGGCCAGGCGCTGGGCCGACCCCCGGATGATGGCCAGGGGATTCTTGATCTCGTGCGCCAGGGTCGCGGTCAGCCGCCCCATGGCCGCGAGGTTCTCGGCCCGGGACAGCCGCCTCTCGAGGCGGGCCGCCGACCAGGCGCCCCGCACCACGAAGGCCGCGAGGACCAGGATGGCCAGCATCGTGGCGAGGGCGATCACGAGCAGCGTGCGCCCCAGGTGCGAGACGACCGGCAGATAGGCCGGCGCGGCCTCGATGGCCACGGCGCCCAGCACGCGGCCCGCGTCGTCCCGCACCGGGGCGAAGCCCGCGCGCACCAGCTCCCCGTCGTGCTGGAAGGGCGGCGAGACCGAGGTCCGCCCGCGCAGGGCGCTCGCTAGCGCGGGTCCCGCCAGCGTGTCGAGCGCGCTCGGCAGCCCCTCGGCGAACTCGGGCTCGCGCGCGTCCACGATCGTCACGCCGGTGGAGTCCACGAGCGAGGCGTTCGCGACGCCGGTGGAGGTGCGCAGGGTGACGAGCTGCACCTGCAGGGCGAGGTAGGCGCTGCCTTCCTCGCGCAGGCGTGCCTCGGCCAGCTCGCCGGGCCCGATCTCGCGGGCGGCCGTGGCGGCGATGCGGCCGATGCGCTGCTCGAACTCCGACTCCAGCTCGACGGCCACGCCGTGCCACGTGACCCAGGCGGACACGCCGGTGGCCAGCACCACCACCAGGGCGAAGAGCGTGATGAAGACGAGCGTGCGCTGCACGGGCTCCCTCCCGGCCGCGGGGTCGATCGCACGCGGGCACGATGGACCCGGACTGTAGAGGGCTTCGCCCGAATCGGCAACGCCGCCGAGGCGCGGCACCGCACGGGCGTGGATCAGGCACGGGACGGCGCGAGGGCAGGCCAGGCGCGGGAGGGCCAGGCGCGGGTCAGGCGCGGGAGGGCCGGGCGCGGGTCAGGCGCGGGAGGGCCGAAGGACGGCTATATACACACACGCTCGCCCTTCGGCCCTCCCGCGCCCTGGCAGCCGCCATGCTCCTACACGCTCGCCCTTCGGCCCTCCCGCGCCGTGGCAGCCGCTATCCTCCTACACGCTCGCCCTTCGGCCCTCCCGCGCCCCACTCCTGCCCCGTGAATGCCCGACGGCCACCCGGAAGGGTGGCCGTCGTTGGGAGCCTGCCTGGACCGCGGGAAGCGCGGAACTACCGATAGAGACTCTTCACCTCTCCCCAGGTCGAGGGCCGGTTGGGCACCACGCACGTTCCGTAGATCGTGAAGGTGATGTCGTGCACGTCCCAGTACGTGCCGTGCGCGCCGCTCACGTTGCAGTCCGACGGACCCATGAAGGGCGGGAAGGGGCCGGCCTCCCCGGGCGGATTCGGCGTGAACCCCACCAGCTCGGCGTTCGCGATGTCGAACTCGAAGCAGTTCTGATAGCCGTCGATGGGACCGCTGAAGTTGATGTTGCTCACGGCGCCCACGAGCTGACCACCCGCGAACTGCTTGGTCACGATCACCGTGAAGCGCGTGAGAGGACCCGTATAGAACGGATCGCCGCCACCCCAGGCGCCGCCGCCCGAGATCCACAACTGGCCGCCCGCGTAGTTCGTCCGGTAGATGCGCTGGCCATTGCCGTTCGCGTCGACATCGTCATAGGTCAGCGTGGGCGCAGCGGAGACCTGCGGACAGGAGACCTTCCAGTTCGTGCCGAGCGCGGCGCCATTCCAGGACTCGGCCATGATCAGGTTGCCGATGAGCCCCTCACAGCCATCGCAGGGCATCGACTCGGTGGCCCGGCCCGTCAGGATCGTCCCGAAGAGAGTCTTGTACGTGCCGGCTAGTGGAGCCCCAGCGTCGGCGGGCATGGCGCAAAGCGAGCCCACGAACACGAGGACCGCCGCAAACGGAATAGCAATGTGCTTCATCGGGCCGCTCCCTGTGTCGTGGTGCCGTGGACTGTGGGTCCTGGAGGCGGCAGGCGCGTGAACCTGCTCTCCACGGGGGCCGCGGCACCGTCTTCCCCCTTTTCGCTCCTATCCTTCAGGCGGGAACCCAGCGGCCGTAGGTCCCCGCCCACAGCGTGACCTCATCGATAGAGCTGCTTGATTCCTCCCCACGTCGCCGGCCGTGTCGGAACCGGCGCGCACACGACGGTCAGCTCGGGGCCCATCCCCGGGAACCCGGGCGATGCCGAGGTCTGGCCGTAGGCATCCCAGATGTCGATGTGCGTGATGATCGTGTAGCTCCCCTGGGCGAGCGGGAACGAGGCTTCGAAGCCGAGGACGTGCTGGAGATCACCGTCGTACCCACGGCCCACCCAGGCGAAGTCGGCCGGGATCCCGTCATTGCCCGAGTTCTCCGTGACGACCTTGTTGGTCTGCGTACCGATGGCCACCCAGGAGGTCTGAGCCGTCGAGTCGATGTAGCCGACATGGCCCGGCTCGTTGAGCACCAGCACGTACAGGGTCGCCGTCAGGCAGTCGTAGCGCACGTACGCCCTGGACTCGATCGGCTTGGCGGGGTTCCCCGCCCGGTACATGTAGGTGAAGAAGTCGTTGGGCAGGTCCCACTCGAACGTGAGCCCGTCGACGAAGGCGGGAGCGTATGTCGGCTGAGGCGGAGCGGCTCCGTGAGCGGGGACCGCGAGCACCAGGCCGAGGAGGAACGACGCCAGCAGGCAGCGCCTGGCGGGCAGCATGGTTGAGTTCTCCTTTCGAGAATCGCGAGTTGCAGGAGCCGAGTTGTACTCGCAAGGATCCCCACCGCTCGGCGGAGGCCCCCGGAAGCCATGAGAATTCTCCGGCGGGACGGATGCCGGCGCCATGACGTATATCAAGTCGGGGGCTAGTTTCCTTCGAGCCACTCGGTGCAACGCTCTTCGGAAACCTTGTGCAGAAGATCTCGCTCGTGGATTCGTATACTGCCTCGGGACAGCGAGATCATTCCGGTCTCGACGAAGCCGCGCAGGACGCGCGAGAAGGTTTCGGGGGTCGTCCCGATCATGCGCGCCATCTCCTGGCGCCTCGGACAATGCGAAAGGACCGGCTCGGAGCCGGGGGCGCGCTTGCCGTCGTCGAGTAGGAGGAGCAGAAGACGCGCGGCGCGCGCGCGGACCTCGCCGTGGAGCAGGTCCATCACCAGGTTCTCGGACGCCCGCGAATCCTTCGCCAGCTTGAGGAGCAGCTCGAAGGCCATGCCGGGAACGTCGCGCAGCAGCTCGAGCACGGCCTGGGCGGGGAGGATGCAGAGGGTTGAGGCCTCCACCGCCTCGGCGCTCGCCAGGTACGGCGCGTCCGCCAGCATCGGCCGGTAGCCGAGGATCGCTCCGGTTCCGACCAGGCGGATGACGTGCTCCTGGCCGCAGGCCCAGGTGCGATAGACCTTGAAGCGGCCGGTTCGCACGACGAACGAGGCCCCGGGCCGCTCGCCGGCAGTGAATACGTGCTCGCCCTGCCGGTAGGTGCGCGTGGACTTGACCTGCTCGATCCGCTGTCGCGCCTTGCCCGTCACGCGGCAGAACGGCCCCGAATCTCGCGCCGGACAGGCGGCGCAACAACAAACGGCTTCGCTCACGATCGTCACTCGTCCGCTCCGGACCACCTGCGGGGCCCTGCCCGCTCGCATCCCTCGTTCGCCTGGAATCTGCCCAGAAGCTTGCGCACGTCCGCCGAGATCTCGTCCCGCGACTGCGGGGGCTCGCGATTCGGGCGGGGCGCATCGAGTCCCTCGCCCTTGGTTCCTGTTGCGGGAGCGCGGCAGCGGCCCGTGGGCTTGTTAGGACGCGGAAGACTGCTAGAAGATTCTCGGCTTCTTCGCAGAGGTGCGGGAATGTCTCGCCTTGGAGGCTCTGCGCGCCGAGCGGGCCGCTACCGCCGCGGGTCCCGCGCGCCTCGAACCTTCCATGTCCCCGGCGGCGCCCAGAGCGTGCGAGCGCGCACGAGGCCCGGGGGAGGGACGCTCCTGCGTCTTCGTGGGCTCGCTCTTCAGCGGCGCGGAGTGGCGCGTCAGCCCACGAGCTTCTGCTGCACGCGCAGGAGCCGAGCCCGCGCCTCCTCGGCGACCGGGCGCAACGCGTCGTTCCCCACGACGCCGAGAGCGGCCGCGGGGTCCATGAAGGCGACGACCGAGCCCTCGCCCTCCTCGTAGACGGCGACGTTGCAGGGGAGCAGGAGCCCGATGTGCAGCTCGGCCTGGAACGCACGGTGCGCGAGCGGGGGATTGCAGGCGCCGAGGATGACGTAGCGCCTGAAGTCGGCGCCGAGCTTCTCCTTCATGGTCCGCTGGACGTCGATCTGCGTGAGGATGCCGAACCCCTCCTCCTTCAGCAGCTCGACCGTCCGCGAAACGGCCTGCTCGAAAGGCAGGGACACCCCCACCCCGAAACCGTATGGAGTCTGGATCGCGTTCATCGTCTCCCCCTTCTCGGCGCAAGAGCCTTCCACCCTGCCTGCGGTTCGATACCGGCCGCCGAGGCCAGGATTCGGCCCCGGCGAGGCTCCCGTCTCCGAGCCAGAGCCTACGTCCTCGCGGGCGTGGATTGCGCCGGCCTTTTTCACTAGACTCCCCCGGGGGTGGTGAGAAGGCGCCGGGGCCGCCTCGATCCGCGAGCACGCCCGCCGCGCCCGCCCCCCGGGCCCGCAACCTTCTCCGCGGGCCGAGGTGTCGCCATGACCGACGAGAGTCGCATCCGCTCCGCCGAGGTCTCCCTTGGGTCGCGCGCCAAGCGAGACGTTGGGCTCGGCTCCGGCACGAGCCGGCTGCGCATGGTCTGGGTCGGTCCCTTGCGCGGCGAAGCGCCCGCGGGAGGCGAGCCCGCCCGGCCACGAGCCGTGGACAAGGACGGGCTGCGCGCGCTCCTCGCGGAGTGGCGGCCGCGGCTCAGGCTCGAGGTGGCGAATCGGCTCGGCGGGACGCCGCCACGCCTCGACATCGACCTCACCTTCGCCGACTTCCGGGACTTCCGTCCCGAGGCGGTGGCCCAGGCAGTGCCCCCGCTCCACTCGCTCCTGGCGGTCCGCCGCGTGCTGGACCGGCTCGTCAGCGAGCCCCTCGAGCTCGAGACTCTGGGCGCGCGTCTGGTCGCCGAAGGGGCCGATCCCGAATGGGCGGCCCGTTTCCAGCGCGCGCTGCTCGAGACTCGCGGCGGGCCACGGGCAGCCACAGCGCCGGCCGCGGCTGCGCCCGCGCCCGAGGGGGCGCAGGATCCGCTCGCCGGCCTCCTCTCGATGGTCGACGTCCCGGGGCGCGAGACCTCCGCGGCCGCGGGAGACGATCCCTTTCAGCGATTCGTCCACACGCTGGCGGGTGCGACCGGCCGCCAGCGCCGGCTGGAGAGGACGCTGGCCCAGGAGGTGATCGCTCAGCTCGACGACGCGCTGGGCCGGCAGTTGGAGACGATCCTCCATCATCCCCGCTTCGCCGCGCACGAAAGCGCCTGGCGCGGGCTCAAGCATCTGGTGGATCGCACGGACTTTCGCCGGGGCGTGACGATCGAGGTCCTGGCAGCCGAGAAGGAGGAGCTGGTCGAGGTGCTCGAGGAGCAGCTCGCCCGCCCCGAGCGGGAATCCCCGCGCGACCCGGCCGTCGCGGCCGTGTGGGTGGATCACGAGTTCGACGCGACGGTCCGCGACGTGGCCGCGCTGGCGCGGCTCGCCGATCTGGGCGAGGCCCTGCAGGCGCCCGTGATCGCCGCCGTCGGTCCGGACTTCTTCGGCGTCGCGCGCGCGCAGGAGGTCGATCGGCTCTCGCCGCTGCGCGATCACCTCGGGGGGCCCCAGTACATCCCCTTCGCGAGCCTGGCCCGCCAGGAGTCGAGCCGGTTCCTGGCCCTCACCTTCCCGCGGCTGCTGATGCGCATGCCGTACGGCCCGCAGAGCGACCCGGTACGCGGCTTCCACTGGTCCGAGGACGCCGACGACGTCGCCTGCCTGCCGTGGGGGCGGGCCGTGGCCGGCGTGGCGGCCCGCGTCGCCGCGAGTCACGCCGCCACGGGCTGGCCCGCGAGCTTCGTGGGCGCCGAAGGCGGCACGATCGCGGACCTGCCCTACGCCGAGCTGGCCCGCGAAGCGACGAGCGTGCACGTCCCGCTCGACGCCGCCCTGCGCGAGTCGATCCTCGAAGAGCTGGACGAGGCGGGATTCGTCGTGCTCGGGGCACCCCGCGATGCCGACTCCGCGATCGTGCTCTCGGCGCCCACCATCCATCGCGCTCCCCGGTCCGACCCGGCCGAGGCGTCGGCTGCCCGCCGCGAGTCGTCCCTGCGCTTCCGCCTGCTGGCCGCGCAGGTGATGGGCGCGCTGCGGAGGGTGGCGGCGAGCGCTCCGGAAGGACCCGCCCGAGCCATCCGGGAGCACGTCGAATCGGGGCTCGCCGCCGAGCTGGGCCTGGAGCGGCGCTCGGAGCGCGTGACCGTCGCCGTGGAGACGGCCGAGGAAGCGCCGGGCCGCGTGGGCGTCGGCGTGCACGTGCGGCTCCCGGTTCCCGTCATGGGGGCCGAGGCCGAGATGGATCTGGCTCTGGAGATCGGGCGCTGATCGGTCTCGCCGCCGTCGGCGGCGGGCGGGCGGCCGGGGAACGCATCTTCGGCCGCGGGCTCACATCGCGATCAGCACCTTGGTCTGGCTGGGCGCGATCTGGGCGCCGGCGGGCATGTTGGCGTTGTTGCCGTTGTGCCCCACCGTGCAGGTGATGTAGCACATCGGCTTCCCTTCCGCCTTCGCCTTCGCGCTCCCGCGCTTGAACTTGCACGCGCCCTTGATCATGTTCGAGACCACGCCCCCGCCGGCGCTGCCCGCTTCGTCCCCGCTCGACATGGTGATCTCGCTGTCCTTCACCACGGCGTTCTTGTTCTGGATCTTCACCTTCTGCGAGCAGGTGCCGCTGTTCGCCTGCGCGAGCTGCGCCATGTTCGGATAGGGCATGGGCACGGGCCCGCCCGGCGTGGGCGTCTTGCAGGTGTCGGGAAAGGCCATGCACTGGCCACCCGCGTTGCTGGAGGCAGGCATCATGGCGGACTCCTATCCGAGCAGGACCTGGCTGCCGTCGATCTTGGTCTCCCGGCTGGACAGCACCCAGGTGCGCTCGGCCTTCTGGATGCTCGAGCCCTCGACCAGCGTGCGCGAGCGTCCGGCGCGCACCTGCATCAACTCGCGCACCCGCTGATAAGCGTTCGCGCACTGCTGCACCACGGTGCGCGCCACGGCCTCGATGCGCTCGCCGCGAAGCGTGACCCGCGGCCCCTTCACCGTCACGCCCCTGCCGGCCGACACGGTCAACGTTCCCTGCGGGGCCGCGATCTCCACGTCCCCGGGGAAGCTCCAGCGTGCGGGTCCCGAGGCCTGGAGCACGCCGATCACGTAGTGGCGGCCCTCCTGCCCGATCACGAGCACGCGGTCGCCCGCCTCCGGCCGATACGGCAGGGCCAGGGCCAGCTCCGCCCAGGTCTCCCGGCCCGCCAGCGTCACCCGCAGGTGCGGGCCCTCGCCTCCTCGCACGATCGCGGGGCCCAGAGTGGTGGTGGTCTCGAGCTGCTGCATGCCGTCCTCCTATCGTTCCCCCGGAGACCAGTTCTCGGCCTCCAGCAGATCCTGGTCCGTCCGCTCGACGCGCGCGAGGTTCGCCCCCTGCCAGCGCGTCCCCTGTTCGGCGATCGCGTGGAGTTTCGCCCCCGTGAGATCGGCGCCGCCGAAGTCGGCGCCGTCGAGGGTGGCGTGCGAGAAGTCGGCGTAGCCGAGGCGCGCGCCGCCGAAGCGCGCGCCCGCCGCCAGCGCCCGCACGAAGCGGGCCTCGCGCAGGTCGGCCCGCGCCAGATCGGCGCTCTCGAGCCGGGCGTCCTCGAAGCAGGCGCCACGCAGGCGCGCCGCGGAGAGCTGCGCCGCGCCGAGCAGGGCGCCGGTGAAGATGGCGAACTCCGCCCGCGCGCCCGCCAGCTTGGCTCCCGCGAGCCGCGCGCCGCCGAAGTCCGCGCGCGTGAGGTTCGCTCCCGCGAAGTCCGTTCCCTCGAGATCGGCGCCCGCGAAGCCTGCGTCCGTGCAGTCGCAGCCCCCGAGGGCCAGGCCCGCGAGGCGCGCCCGCGCCAGGCTGCAGCGCACGAACGACGCACTCGCCCAGCGCGCGACCGTGAGGTCCACGCCGTCCAGCACCGTGTCCTCGAGACGCGCCCGCTCGAGCGCGGCGCCCGCCAGCCTGGCGCCCGCCAGCACCGCCCTGGCCAGCGAGGCTCCCGTCAGATCGGCGCCCGCGAGGTCCGCGCCCTCGAGCGTCGCGGCGCCGAGGTCGGCGCCGGCGAGCCTGGCCCCGGCCAGCTTCGCCTGGGTCAGGTCGGCCCCCACGAGCTTGGCCCCCGTGAGATCCGCCTGCGCCAGATCCGTCTCCGTGAAATCGCAGCCTTCGAGATCGCGGCCTGCGAACGAGAGGCCCGCGAGCCGGGTGCGCGCCAGCCGACAACCGCGCAGGAGAGCCCCCTCGAGCCTCGTTCCCTGGAGCCGGCAGGCGGCGAGGTTCGCGCGCTCGAGGCTGGCCTCGCCCAGGTCCGCGTCGGCCAGGTCCGCTCCCTCCGCGTCGGCGTCCTCGAGGCGGGCGCCGCGGAGGACCGCGCCTGCCAGGTCCGCGCGGGCCAGCGAGGCGCCCGCCAGGTCCGCGCCCCCGAGATCGGCGCCGGCGAGCCGCGCCTCGTCCAGCACGCTCTGGCCCAGCCGCGCGCCCGCGAGGCGGGCCCCCGTCAGATCGGCGCGAGAGAGATCGGCGCCCCCGAGATCGGCGCCGCCCAGGTCCAGACCGGCGAGCCGCGCCCCGGCGAGGGAGGTCCCCGGCGAGACGGCACGCAGCCCCTTCGCGCCCGTCAGGTCCGCGCGATCCAGGATGGCCCGCTGGATCACGGCCTCGCTGAGATCGGCTGCCGCGAGCCGGGCTCCCGCCAGGTCCGTCGCCTCGAGCCGGGCGCCGACGAAGCGGGCCTCGCTCGCGTCGCAGCCTGGCCCCGAGGCGCGGGTGAGCGTGGCGCGGGTGAGGTCGGCGCGAGCCAGCGAGGCCTGCGCCAGGTTGGCGTCCGTGAGATCGGCGCCGCCGAGCCGCGCCTCGGCGAGGTCGGCGCCGAAGAGACCGGCCCCGACGAGCTTCGCCTCGGCGAGGTCCGCCCCGACGAGCCGACTCTGCATCAGGTTCGCGCCCGACAGGTCGGCCTTCGCCAGCCGCAGGCCGGAGAGGTCCAGCGTGGTCAGGAACGCCCCCCGCAGGTCCGCCCCGCTCAGATCGGCCCCCGCGAGCGAGCATTCCGCCAGCACCGCATCGTGCAGGTCCACGCCTGCGAGGTTCGCGCCCTCCAGCCGCACGCCGAGCAGGCTCGCGCCCCCCAGGCGCGCCCTCGACAGGTCGCGGCCGCGCAGGTCGAGGTGAGCGATCGGGACCCGCGCGAACGACTCGCCGGCCTCGAGCCCGGCCAGGAACGCCTCGACGGCCCGCGGCGGCTGGCTCATGCGAGCTTCGTCCTCTTGAGGTTGGCGCCGCGGAAGTCGGCGTCCTTGGTGACGGCGCCCAGGAACTCGACCTCGAAGAAGTTGGACTCGCGGCAGTCGGCCCCCGTGAGGTCGGCCTGCTCGCACGAGCCGCGGAAGAGGTTCACCCGGCGCAGTCGCGCCCCGGCGAGCCGGGCCTGGGCCAGGCTGGCGCCGCGCAGGTCGGCCCGGCTGAAGTCGGCGCCGCGCAGCGAGGCGGCGCTGAAGTCGGCGCGCCCGAGCACGGCGCCGGTGAAGTCGGCGCCGTCCAGCGTCGCGCCGCTCCAGATCGAGCCCGCGGCCCGCACGCCGGCGAGTCTCGCGCGCGACAGGTCCGCTCCCTCGCCCACCCGGGCGCCGGTCAGATCGGCGCCGCGGAACACGACCTCCGCGGCCTGCGCCCCCTCGAGCGAGGCCTTCGCGAGGCTCGCCCCCGCGAGGGACGCCCCACCCAGCCGCGCACCGCTCAGATCCGCTTCGTCCAGGCGCGCGCCGGTGAGGTCCGCCCCCGCCAGGTTCGCGCGCTCGAAGATGGCCTTGCCCGCGCGCGCCCCCGCGAGCTTCGCGCTCTCCAGCCCCGCCTCGGCGAAGATCGCGCCGGCCAGGTCCGCGCCCGCGAGGTCGGCGCCGGGCAGGAGCGCTCCCGTCGCCTCGGCCGAGGCCAGGATCGCGTCCCGGAGGACCGCCCCGGCGAGGTCTGCGCCGGCCAGCACGGCACCCGTGAGCTTCGCGCCCGCGAGCGTGGCTCCGGCCAGCTTCGCCCCGCGCAGGATCACTCCCGAGAGGTCCGCGCCGCCGAGGTCCACGCCCGACAGATCCAGCCCCGAGAGGTCCACCTCCGCGAAGGAGCCGCCCGCAGCCGCGTGCGCCAGGCAGCGCTCGCGCGTCCAGGGCACGGGCTCCGCCTCGACCGGCTCGGGAGCGGGCGGGGAGAGCGGGAGCGCCTGGAGCCGCGCCACCTGGGCCAGGATCGCCTCCAGCTCCTGCGGGAGCTTCACCCGCAGCTCCGGCGGCAGGCCTTCCGCGGCGGCCGCCTTCTCGAGCTGGGCCCGGACGTCGGGAAGCGACACCGGCCGCGCCTGGGCCGCGAGCGCCGCGGGATCCAACCCCCGCTGCTGCATCGCCTCGACCGCGGCCTTGTCCGCCTTCGCGAACTCGGCCAGAGCCGCGGCCAGCACGTCGGGCCCCGCGGATTCGGCCGGCCGGGCCTCGGCCTCGGCGACCACCGCGGGCTCCGGCTCCGGCTCGGCCTCGGCCGGCTCCTCGAGCATCTTCTCGTAGCGGGCCACGGGGTGCGGCGCGTCGCCCAGCGGCTCCGCGGCGATCACCGCGGCCGTGAGATCCTTCAGCTCCTCCGACCGCACGTCGGCCACGCCGCGCCAGAGCAGGACGAGCGCGAGCCGGTCCGCGTCCACGAACAGCGTGTCGAGCCGCATCGGCACCTCGCGGAAGCGGCTCCCGCCTCCCTCCTCCCGCTCGGCGAGGAAGGCACGCACGCGCAGCCCCGGCAGCCGCCCGCGAAAGAGCGGGCCGTCGGGCCGCAGATTCTCGAGGGCCAGCTCCTCGTCGCCGGCGAGGTAGCCCTCGATCTGCTGGTCGGCGGGCGCGGCGTTGAAGTAGCCCCAGTCGAAGTCCTCCGGGTACCAGGGCCAGCGCTTCTCGAGCCAGTCGCCCTGGTAGGTGCCGGCCTTCGCGGTGCGCGACTTCCACAGCCGGCTCACGGGCCCGAACCCGGCGGGGTCGCGCCCGTTCCCTTCGGCTCCCCGGCCCGGCCGCTGCCCCTCGCGCACGACCTCGATCCGCGGCAGCGCCCGGCCGCGGTGGCCGCAGCCGACCGGGTTCCAGGGCCACTTGGGTCCCCCGAAGCTGTGCGGATGGACGAGCGGCAGCTCGGCGAAGGGCCGGGGTGCCGAGGTCCAGCGCACGAAGAGGAAGCCCGACCGCGTGCGCGCACCCGTGACCGCCAGCGACTTGGACCAGCCGCCGACGCGGAACGAGACGCGGCAGCGCCGCACGGGTCGCGCTCCCGGCGCGTGGCAGGTCCCGGCCAGCAGCACGTCGGCGCGCGGCTTCCAGGGCGCCAGGTCGCCTTCGTACAGGCAGTCCTGAGCGAGATCGTCGTCGCGGTAGACGTCACCCGCGAACGTCGGCTGCTCGTCGAGCGGTCGCGCGGGCCGCTCGGGCTCCAGCGCGAAGGACCCCTTCACGACCAGGGTCACGGACGGCCGCGGCGCGTGCACCCGTCCGGCCAGGGGCGCGAACGGGAAGGGCGTGGCGTTGAGGATGCGCATCGCTCAGGTCTCGGTGACCTTCCCCTTCAGGTAGATGTCGCCCGCCGTGAGGCTGGCGCTGCCGCCCAGGTTCAGCCGGCCGCTGCTGCCCACGCACTGCACCTCGGAGCTCTTGATCTCGATCTTTCCTCCGGTCATCTTGATCGTCGAGCCCCCGCACTTGAGGGTGAGGCTGCCCGGCGCGTTGATCACGACGTCGGAGCCCTCGATCGCCACGTGTCCGGGGTTGATGTCCACGGTGGAGCCGCCCGACTCGATCGTCACGTCCGCGTCGCCCTTCACGTGGACGCGCGGCGCCGATTCCTCGATCGTCGCCCCGCCCTCGATCTTGATGGCCGGCGCGCTCTGGTGGATGAGGGCCTTGACCTTCTGCTCGAACACCGGGCACTCGACGAGGCTGGGGCCTCCCACGCGGTCGATCTTGATCGCCCAGCCCGTCTCGATCTTGGCGCCCCCGGTGATGTTGCTGTACATGCCGCCCAGCAGCTCGTTCTTGGAGCCCGCCACCTGCTCCCACTTCCCCCCCGCCACCTGCTCCTCGTTGTTCCCGAGCACGAACGTCACGTTGCTGCCGCGGATCTTCTGATTCGCGTTCCCGTTCACGTCCCAGTTCAGGTTGCCCTTGACGACGCCCGCCCAGTTGCCGCCGATGTCGGAGAGCGCGTTCCCCATGGTGTTCAGGTGCCAGTGGGCGCTGGTCTTGAGATCGAAGCCGGGCCCGGGGCTGTTGGGCGCCCCCATCGAGAGGACCGTGCCCTCGGTCGGCGTGCTGAACGTCATCCGCTGGCTGCCGTCCGAGTCCTCGAGCACGATCTGGTTGTTGCCGCCGGTCCGGATCATGGACTGCGTCTTGTTGCCGGACTTGACCGGGCTGCCCGTGTCGGGGTTGGGCACCGAGGCGGCGATGATCGGCCGGTCCACGTCCCCGTCGATGTGGGCGAGGATGACCTCCGTGCCCTTGTGCAGGGGGAAGTGCATGCCGAAGTCGGCCCCGGAGTAGGGCTGGGCCATGCGCATCGCCTTCGAGGCCTCGCCGTCCTTGGCGTCCGCGAGGTCGAAGGGCAGCTTGATGCGGTAGCGGCCCTGGTCGTCGATGTCCGCGTACTGGCCCGAGCCGGCCGAGTCCACCAGCGCGTGCATCACCCCGGTCACGCTCGGCTTGGGCGTGAGGCGCGGCGGGCGGTAGGGGGCGCTCGCCGGGATGCAGACGAATTCGTTCGCGTAGGTCGAGGGCCCGCCCTGCGTGGGCAGGTCGAGCGCCTCCGCCTGGCTCCCCCCGTGCGTGACCTCGGTCGCCACGTACTCCTGGTTGCAGTCCGGGCGGAAATGGTCCTCGAGGGTGAACTTGTAGCCCGCGCGCAGGCCGCGGCAGTCCGAGCCGCCCCGCCCCACCACGCGCTGGGATTCGATCTCCTCGTTGCGCACGCGCGCCAGCCGGCTGCCCTCGTCGCCGTCCTTGAAGTGGTCGCCGTAGGCGTAGTAGAGCCCCACCCCTCCCGACTGGATCTCCGACTTCGCCTCGAGCTTCGTGCTCGGCGTGCGGTAGTTGTAGTCGCGCAGCAGGACCTTGCCGGTGACCAGTCGCTCGCGCAGCCACAGCGCCTGCACCGACTCGCCGTGCTCGTCGCCCATGCCCACGCCGGTGCGGAAGGGGATCGAGTCCGGCGCCTGGATGGTCTTGAAGCCCTTGGGATCGTCGCTCAGGAGGAGCGTCTCCTTGTCGCCGAGCTGGTCGAAGACGTAGAAGATCCCCTCGTGCTCCAGCAGCCGGCTGGCGAAGGCGAGGTCGGTCTCCTGGTACTGCACGACATACTCGCGCTTCGCGTACTTCTTCTTCAGGTCCCACTTGACGTCGCCGGCGGGGATGCCGTCTCCCTTGAGCACCTCGCCGACGATGTCCTGCACGGTCAGGTTCTGGAAGACCCGGCTCCGGCGGGTGAGGCCGAGGCGCCACAGCCGCGGCACCAGCACCGCGCGGTAGAGGACGCGCTTGGGATCGACGCGGCCGCCCGCCTCGAAGTCGATCACGATGCCGTGGACCTTCTCCTCCGCGTCGCCGCGCAGCAGCGTGAGCGTGGCCTCCTTGTCGATCACGTCCTCGAACGAGACCGACTCGTTCTCGGAGACGAGGCGCAGCTCGAACTCGTAGGGCCGGGAGATCGCCTCGCGGCCGGCGAAATCCGCGACCAGCAGCTCGTCCGGTCCGAAGCTGCCGACCTCGAACAGGAAGTGAGTGGTGGACGCGTCATGGCTGGGCATGATGTCTCCTCCTCGCGCTTCCCGGGTCAGGCGGCCGGGCCCGCGGGAGCGGCGGCCGCCGTGGCCGCCGCCTCGTCCGCCGCCCGCGCCGCCGATTCCGCCGCGGCCAGCTCGGCCTCGCTCTCCAGGAAGCGGTACTGGAAGCTCCCCTGGTCGTCGAACTCGAGCCGCAGCCCGTGCGGGGCCTGGTCGCCGGCCAGCCGCTGGACCAGCGCGGCGGACAGCTCGGGCAGCAGCGTGCGCTCGATGATGTAGTCGATGTTGCGCGCCCCCGTCTCGATCTCGGTGCAGCGGGCGGCGATCGTGTCCACCAGCCGCCGGTCGTAGGTGAGGCGGATGCGGTGCGCCTGCAGGAGCCGGCCGGCGATGCGGCCCAGCTTGAGGCGGACGATCCGCGCCATCGTGGCCGGATCGATCGGGTAGAAGGGGATCACCTTCATGCGCGCGACCAGCGCCGGCTGGAAGTGGCGCATCACGTCCTGGCGCACCGCCTCGCGCAGCTCGGCCGCCGAGGGCATAGCGCCCTCGCCCGTGCACAGGGACATGATCGTGTCGGTGGCCAGGTTCGAGGTCATGACGACGACGGTGTTCTTGAAGTCGATCTCGCGTCCCTCGCCGTCGCGCATGAAGCCCTTGTCGAACACCTGGTAGAAGAGGTTCATCACGTCCCGGTGGGCCTTCTCCACCTCGTCGAGCAGGACCACCGAGTAGGGCCTCTGGCGCACCGCCTCGGTGAGCACCCCGCCCTCGCCGTAGCCCACGTAGCCCGGGGGCGAGCCTTTGAGCTGGGAGACCGTGTGCGACTCCTGGTACTCCGACATGTTGATCGTCGTGAGGAAGCGGTCGCCGCCGAAGAGGAGGTCGGCGAGCCCCAGCGCCGTCTCGGTCTTGCCGGTGCCGCTCGGTCCCACCAGCAGGAACACGCCGATCGGGGCGCGCGCGTCCCGCATGCCGGCCTTGCTGATGCGGATCGTGTCGGCCAGCTCCTTGAGCACGTGGTCCTGGCCCAGCACGCGCTCGCCCAGCCGGTCCTCGAGGTGGAGGAGCGCCTCCGCCTCGTCCTGGGCCATGCGCCCGGCCGGGATCCCCGTCCACTCCGAGACCACGCGGGCGGCCACCTCCGGACCCACCTCGGCGTAGAGCAGCGGCTGGTCGCCTTGCAGGCTGGCCAGCTCCCGCCGCGTCGCCTCCACCTGGGCCGCCAGCGCCGGGCCGTCGCCGCTCTGGCCGTGGCGGGCGCGCAGCTCGTGGATCTTCTCCACCAGGCGCCGCTCGCCCTCCCAGCGCTGCTCCAGCTTCTGCTTCTCCGCCTCCAGCTTGGCGATCTGCTCGGCCACCTCGCGCTCGGCCTCCGCGTCCAGGGGCACCCCGCGCTCCGCGTCGCGGCGCAGGGCCTCGCGCTGGGTGGCCAGGTGCGACAGGCGGCGGTCCACGTCGTCGAGCGCCGCCGGCCGCGTCGAGAGCCCGAGCTTGACGCGCGCCGCCGTCGTGTCGAGCAGGTCCACGGCCTTGTCGGGGAGCTGGCGGCCGGAGATGTAGCGCTGCGAGAAGCGCACCACCGAGCCCACCGCCTGCTCCGAGATGTAGACGCCGTGGTGGGCCTCGTACTTCTCCTTCAGGCCGCGCAGCATCACGCAGGCCGTGCGCTCGTCGGGCTCGTCCACCTTGACGAGCTGGAAGCGCCGCTCGAGGGCGGGATCCTTCTCGATGTACTTCTTGTACTCGGACCAGGTGGTGGCCGCGACGCTGCGCAGCTCGCCGCGCGCCAGCGGAGGCTTGAGCAGGTTGGCGGCGTCGCCGGTGCCCGCGGCGCCGCCCGCGCCGATCAGGGTGTGGGCCTCGTCGATGAAGAGGACGATCGGCTTGGGCGACTCCTTGACCGCGGCGATCACCGCCTTGATGCGGTTCTCGAACTCGCCCTTCACCCCCGCGCCCGCCTGCAGGAGCCCCAGGTCGAGGCCGCGCAGCTCCACGTCGCGCAGGCTCTCGGGCACGTCGCCCTGGACGATGCGCAGCGCCAGCCCCTCCACGATCGCGGTCTTGCCCACGCCGGCCTCGCCCACCAGGATGGGATTGTTCTTGCGCCGCTTGAGCAGGATGTCGATGACGCTGCGGATCTCGGCGTCCCGCCCGAACACGGGGTCGATCTGCCCGGCGCGCGCCCGGCCGGTGAAGTCCACGGTGTACGTGTCCAGCACCGTCTCCTTGCCGGGAAGCGGGGCGCGGCCCCCGGCGAGGGGCGCGGCGCCGGGGCGGGCGTCCTCGCCCGAGCCGGCCACGACGTGCATGAAGTTGCGGCGCAGGTCCTCGGCGGGGATCTTCTCGAGCGGCTCCATCCAGGGGAGCGCCTTGAGCGCGGGCGAGTCGAGCATGGCCGCGACCAGCGCGCCCGAGCGGACCAGCGGCAGCTCCAGCTCGACGGAGCCGAGCACCCAGGCGCGCTCCAGCAGCTCGAGCAGCGCGGGGGCGAAGGCCGGCTTGCCGGGGTTGCCGGTGCGCATCGCGTCCAGCTCGCGCTGCAGCAGCGACCAGAAGCGCGCGACATCCACCTCGTAGCGCTGGAGGACCTTGGGCAGGTCGCTGGTGGCGTCCTCGGCGAGCTTCGCCAGGACGTGCTCGAGCGTCACCTCGTAGTGCGTCCGGCTGATGCACAGGCCGGCCGCGCCCTCGAGGGCGCGGGTGAGGTGGGAATCCAGGCGGAGCAGCAGGCGGCGCAGGTCCTTGGTCACCATCGGGCGTCCCTCGTTTCTGCGGTTCAGGCCTCGGCGTAGGCCGAGGCGGGCAGCGCCCCGCTCACGCCGTTGCCGGCGGGGCGGCCCAGCCAGGACAGCCAGCCGAGCCGCGCCTCGGGCGCGCCCAGCCGGCAGCCAGGAATCTGGTCGTGAAGAAGCTCCAGCTCCACCTCGAAGCCGACGCCGGCCGGCAGGTAGAAGCGCACCAGCTCGCCCAGGGCCTTGGCCCAGGCGCCGGCCGGCAGCAGGGCCTCGTAGGCTCGGCGATCCAGCGGGCCCAGTCGCAGCCCCAGGTGGCCCGCCGCGTCGAGCGTGGTGTCGCCCAGCAGGACGCTGTCGCCCAGGCGGGCGGCCGCGGCGCCGAGCCGCGCCGGCCGCGGCACCGGCACGCGGCGCGCCCGGCACTGCTCGACCCGCGCCGGCACGCCGCCGAAGTACCCGGAGACGAGGCCCCTGAGCCCGGCGGCGGTGCGGTGCGGCGTGCCCAGGTAGCCGGCGAAGGCCACCAGGCGCACGGGCTCCAGGGCGCTCGCGGCGGGCAGCGTCTCGGGAGCGATCCCCGCCAGGTGGAGCAGCAGCCGCAGCGCGCGGCGCTCCCCGGTGTGGGCCGCCACGTCCAGGCGCGAGCGCTTCCAGGCGCGCCAGTAGAGCGAGTAGAGGCGGTGCTCGAAGAGGGCGAGGAAGTCGCCCAGCGCCTCGCCTCCCTCCTGCTGGCGGATGATCGGCTCGCTGAAGAACGAGGGCAGGGGTGAGGAGGCGCCGGTGAGGCCGAGGAAGTTGAGCGCGACGTCGAAGCGCAGGAGGCCGTCCGCGCGCGCCGTGCCGCGGATCTCGTGCACGTCCGCCGGCGGGAATCCCCAGCTCGGATGGGAGCGCAGGCGGACGCGCTCCGCCGCCAGGGGGCCCGCCTCGCCGGGCCGCGGGCTGCCTTCGCTCAGCAGCTCCAGCAGCAGCATCGCCTGGCAGAAGCCGAAGCGGTACCCCTCGCCGGTCAGGCGGGCGACTAGAGCAGCGTGATCTCTCCCGGCTTCGCCGGCCATTCGTAGTGGTCTCCGCTCGGCACGGTGTCGACGACGACCTTCACGTAGGAGTTGACGGTGGCGTAGAGCTGGAGGAACCGGCTCAGCACCAGGCCGAAGAGGTAGGCGTCGGCCCGGTCGGTGAAGTGCTCCTCGGCCAGCTCGAGACGCGCGCGGGTGCCGCGCACCAGGGCGCCGCGCCAGACGGCGGCGTCGGGCTCGAGGTCCAGGCGGCGAATCCCGGCGATGCGCCGGCGGTTGGCCGCCGATCCGCTCCAGTCGTAGAGCTCGAGCACCGAGCGAAGCGAGTCGAGCGAGACGATGGACCGCTGGTTCAGGGCCAGGTGGGCGACCAGGCGCCACTCCAGCTCCTGACCCTCGGGAGGGTAGGCCGCCGCGGTCGGGCGCGTGAGGTTCGTGCAGCGCGCGTACTCGGGGAAGCCGGGCCCCGGGACCGTGACGGTGTTCTCGCCCAGGTCGCGCGGGATCGTGCCGTTCGTGCACCAGGCCTTGAGCGAGAGGGTCTCGGGCTCGGCGTCCGCCACGGCCGCGCGGTTCAGGCGCACCGCCGTGTGCCAGCGGCCCGTGGCCCCCAGCCGCTGGCTGACCACGAAGGTGCCGCCGGGCTCCGTGGCGTCCGGGCGGCCGCCGTCGAGGTCGGCCGTCTCGTGCCCGAAAGCGAAGAAGGGGCGGTAGGCGCGCCGCCGGCGCTCGCTCACCCCGGTGACGCCGGCGATCGCGTAGACCTCCAGGCTGGTCGGGTAGCGCGCGTCCGCCACCACCGGATACTCCAGCGTCTCGGCGCTCGCCGCGATGGGCTCGGGATCCAGCGCGAAGAGGTTCACCGCCGGCGCGCAGAACAGGCGGAAGTTGTCGGCCGTGAAGCGCTTCTCCTCGGGGTAGTCGCGGTCCAGCAGGCACTCGACCTCGAACGACGGCGAGGTCGGCGCGAACGGGAGGCGCGAGAGCCCGCGCAGCTCCACGGTGAGGAAGCGCTCGCGGAAGGCGAAGTACTCGTGCAGGTGGCGGAAGCCGGGGAAGGAGCGCAGCGAGTACGGCAGGAGGGCCTCGTCCTCGGCGAAGGCGCCGGGCACGAGGGCCTCGTCGCCCGGCAGCGCGCACGGCTCGCCGGGGCCGTCGGCGGCCTTGAGCCGCACGCTCGCCACGTGGCGGGTCAGGGCCAGGTGCAGGCCCGCGGTGAGCGTGGGCTCGCCGTGCAGGTAGAGCGGCAGGGGATCGAGGTCCAGCCGGCGCGGGTCCACGCTGCGCTCGAAGGCGAAGCGCAGGCGGATCAGGTGGCGTCCCTGCGGCGTGCGCTCGAGCCGCGCCTCCTCGAGGCTCAGCGGGTGCAGGCGCACGGGGGCCGCGGTGGTGAAGCGGCACGAGACGCCCTCGCGGCCGACGGGCGAGGAGTGGATCGAGAGCCCGCGGGGCAGGACGCGCGTCTCCTGCAGGGCGCCGCGCCGCGGCTGGAGCTGCACCATGACCATCGAGGGCACGGGCCGCACGTAGTGCGGGAAGAGCACCTCGAACAGCCCGTGGGTGAACTCGGGGAAGTCGTCGTCCAGCCGCTCGCGGATGCGCGCGGCGATGTAGGCGAAGCCCTCGAGCAGGCGCTCGACGTAGGGATCGCGGTCCTGGCTGTCGAGGCGCAGGAAGGCGGCGCGCTCGGGGTGCTTCTCGGCGAATTCGCGCCCCGCCTCCGTGAGGTAGCGCAGCTCCTCTTCGTAGTAGCGATCGAGAGCCATCAGCGCCGCACCGCGGGCGTGACCTCGGCCTTGCCGGCGCTCGAGAACACCGCCCGCACCCGCATCGAGCGTCCCTCCACCATGCGCGCGGTGAGCACCGCCTGCAGGCGGAACTCGGCGTCCGAGACCTGCTCGACCCGGCAGTCCACGTTGTCGATGCGGGGCTCGTAGCGCCGGGTGGCCTCGACGAGCGCGCGCTTGAAGCCCTGGAGCGACGTCGGCATCTCGGCGTAGACCTCGCCCACGTCGGGCAGGCCGAAGTCGTCCAAGTGCGGGACCGAGCCGCGGCGCGTGTTGAAGAGCCGGGTCAGGTAGTCGAGGACGCTGTGCAGACGCGCCTCGTCGCTGTCGGGGTCCGTGACGGGCTCGCCGTTCAGGAAGCGGCCCGTCACGGCCTCGAGCAGGGCGATGTTCATGCGGCCCGCGCCCAGGCTCTCACGTCACCGGGGTGAGCCAGGAGTCGGTGGCCGTCAGGTTGCCGTCCAGGTAGGTCCAGGTGATCGTCGAGTAGCGCAGCGAGACCTCCTCCCTCATGAGCCCACCCTCCTCCTTGATGTTGGGGAGCTTGGTCTCCACGGAGCAGATCTGCGCCTCCTCGAGGACGATGTTGAACAACTCCGCTTCCTTGCCTTCCGGCGTGATGTTCCAGAAGTGCACGGTCATCTTCTTGATGGTCTCGCCCGTGACCAGGGCCTGCATGATCGGCACCGAGGCCTTGTCCACTTCCTTGGTGATGGTGAGGGGCCCGTGCACGCGCGCGCCGGTGATCTTGCCGGTCATCTTGTCCGTGGGCACCTCCACCCCGTGCTCGAACTTGATGCCCTCGATCATCTTCTCCCGGCCCTTCCGCTTGCAGCCGCCCTCGAACTTGCCCTGCTTGGTCCCCTCGATCTCGATGTAGAGGGGAAGCCCCGTGGGCAGCACTCTCGCTTCTCCGCCTGCCTTCGGCATGGGTAGCATGATCCTCTTCCTCCTCCGGGGTTACTTGGCCTTGGGCATCTGGCCCACGAGCGAGATGCCGATGTCCATGCCTTCGATCTGGAAGTGGGGCATCACCGTGAGCTGCACCCGGAAGAAGCCGGGGTTCTCGGCGATGTCCTGGACCGTCACCTGGGCCGCGCGCAGCGGATGCTTGGCGATGACCTCGGGGCTCGGCTTCTTCATCTCGGTGACGTACTTCTTGATCCAGGTGTTCAGCTCGTCCTCGAGGACGGAGCGGTCCTTGGTGCTGCCGATGTTCTCGCGCTGGATCACCTTGAGGTAGTGGGCCAGACGCGAGACGAGGAAGATGTAGGGGAGCCGGGCGCTGATGCGGCTGTTCGCCGTGGCCTCGGGGGTGTTGTACTTCTGCGGCTCCTGCACGGACTGGGCGGAGAAGAACACCGCGTAGTCCCGATTCTTGTACGACACGAGCGGGACGAGGCCCAGCTCCGCGTAGGCCAGCTCGTCCGTGTCCGAGATGTAGAACTCGGACGGGACCTTCGCCTCCTTGTTCCCCCCCGCGTCGAACAGGTGGATGGGCAGGTTCTCGACCGTGCCGCCCGCCTCCGGGCCGCGGATCTGCACGCACCAGCCGTTCTGCGCGAAGGAGCGCGTGAGGTTCGTGGCCATGGCGAAGGCGGAGTTGCCCCAGACGTACTTGTGGTGGTCGGCCCCCTTCACGTCCTCGAGGTAGTTGAAGCTCTTGACCGGCGTCGTCTCGGGGCCGTAGGGCAGGCGGGTCAGGAACTTCGGGAAGGTGAGGCCGAGATAGCGCGCGTCCTCGGTCTTGCGGAACGAGTTCCACTTGATGTACTCGACGCTCTCGAAGATCGCCTTCTTGTCGGGCTTGTGCTGGAGCTTGCGGATGTCGTCCAGCCCGAAGAACGAGGAGTCGGCCGACGAGAGGAACGGGGCGTGGCAGGCCGCGGACACCTTGGCGATGTTCTGCAGCAGGGTGATGTCCTGCGGGGAGCGGCCGAAGTAGTAGTTGCCGATCACCGCCCCGACCGGCTCGCCGCCCGCCTGGTCGTACTCCTGCACGTAGATGTGCTTGTAGAGCCCGGTCTGCACCGTCTCCGGCGCGTCCTCGAAGTCCTGCAGCAGCTCGTCCTTCGCCACCTGCAGCAGCTCGATCTTGATGTTCTTGCGGAAGTCCGTGCGGTCGACGACGAACTTGAGCCCGCGCCAGGCCGACTCCAGCTTCTGGAAGTCCTCGTGGTGCAGGATCTCGTCGAGCTGCGCCGAGAGGAGCCGGTCGATGTCGGCGATGTTCTTGTCGACCAGCACCTTGTCCACCTTCTCGACGGTGCCGGACTGCTTCACCTGGGCCAGGAACACCTGCAGGGCCACGGTGATCATGTCCGACGTGCCCGCCGTCCCTTCCACGATCGTGTCGAGGTTCGCCGCGCCCTTCGGCGCGGCCACGTCGATCAGCTCGTAGAGCTTGTCGACGGGGCTGGCCTCGCCCTGGACGGCGCGCGCCTGCGCCTCGCCCGCTGCCTTGGTTTCCTCTGCCATCGTCACGTCCTCCTCTTTCCTGTCCAAAGGGTGGGTGGTCGGGTCGCTCCCGCCGCTACTTCTGCTCCGGCTGGGGCGAGAGGCCCGGGGGCAGAGGTGCCACCGAGTTCAGCTTCTGCAGCGCGCCATCGAGGCCGGCGGAGTCCTTGGCCAGCTTGTCGAGGGTCTTGCGGAATTCGGAGTTCGAGATCACCTGGGCGCGCAGCTCCTTGAGCGCGTTGCGCGCCGCGAGCATGGCCCGCAGCTTGGGCACCTGCTTGGCCACGGCTTCGGGGTGGAAGGAGTCGAGATCCTCGAACTTGAGGTCGGCGACCATCTCCTCGTCGCCGCCGGCGATCTTGTCCTTCACGTTCAGGCGGAGGGCGATGTTCTGGTCCTTCATCACCGCCTTGAAGTTGTCCTTGTTGACGTTGATCTTCTTCCTCGTCGCCAGCGTGTCGCCGCTCTTCGGCTCGCGCCCCGTGAAGTCGCCCACCACCAGCAGCTTCAGCGGCAGCTCGATCTCCTTCTGGGCGCCATCCGTCTTCTTCACGTACCGGATGTTGATGCGTGCCGGCGGAATCTCGTTCTGGAAGCTCTCACCAGGCATGGGTCACCTCGCTAACGTTTCGCCCGGACGATCCCGGCACCCGCCGCTCGCGCGCGCGGATCACGGGCTCCGAGGCTAGGCACGGCCGCCCTCGGCGAGGGCCAGCCGCACGTCGAGACGGCAGATGCGGTCGAACACGCGATCGCTGCGCTGCTGATAGTCCTCCTTGGCGGTGTCGCTCGCGGATTGCACGAGAGTCTGATAGACGCGCTGGAGCTGGCCCCAGACCCGCACGCACAGCTCGGGCTCCCAGAGCGCGAGCCCCTGGCGCTCGATCCGCTCGTCCAGCTCCTCGAGCAGGGGGCGAGCCACCGCGGCGCGGCCCTGCGCCACCAGCAGCCTGGCCATGCCGAGCTGCCGCAGGAAGCGGGTGCGCCCGACGCGCTCGGCCGCCTGCGCCGCGTGCAGCTTCTCGAGCGCGCCCGCCAGGTCCCCCCCGTCGGCGAGCTGACGCGCCTCCTCCAGCTCGGCCTCCAGCGCCGCGTCTCCGGCCGCGGGCGCCGGCGCGCCCGCTCGGCCGCCGC
>JAWOLC010000081.1:0-6214 GCA_033853925.1 Candidatus Eiseniibacteriota bacterium | reverse complement strand
TCCGCGTCGAGGACCAGGGGTGCGGCATCGCGCCCGAGGCCCAGGAGACGCTCTTCGAGCCGTTCTTCACCACCAAGCCCGGCGGCACGGGTCTGGGACTGTACATCAGCTACGACATCGTGAAGCGCCACGGCGGCCGCCTGGCCGTGCACAGCGAACAGGGACAGGGCACCACGTTCACCGTGGAGCTGCCCTTGGAAGGAGGGACCCCATGAGCAAGGCGAACATCCTGGTGGTGGACGATCAGGAGTCCATCCGCCACTTCGTCAGCAAGGCGCTCGACGACCAGGGCTACGCGGTGCAGACCACCGGCAGCCTCGGCGACGCGCGGCAAGTCCTCGAGCACGACGTGCCCGACCTGGGGATCTTCGATCTCAAGCTGCCCGACGGGAGCGGCATCGACCTGCTGCGCGAGGTGAAGCGGGCGCATCCCGAGCTGCCCGTGATCCTGATGACCGCCTTCGGCGAGATCGAGACGGCGGTCGAGGCGATGAGCGCGGGCGCCTACTGGTTCGTGAAGAAGCCCTTCCAGAACGAGGAGCTGCTCGCCCTCGTCGCCCGGGCGCTGGAGTCGCAGAAGCTGTGGCTCGAGCTGCGCCGGCTGCGGAACACGGCCTTCGCGGACGAGGACTACCTGCACTCCACCAGCCCGCGTATGCAGGAATGCTACGCGATCGCCGAGCAGGTGGCGCGCGGCGACACGACCAGCGTCCTCATCGAGGGCGAGAGCGGCACGGGCAAGGAGTACTTCGCCAACCTCATCCACCGGATGAGCGCCCGGCACGACAAGCCGTTCGTCGAGATCAACTGCGCCGCGATCCCCAGCGAGCTGCTGGAGAGCGAGCTGTTCGGCCACGAGAAGGGCGCCTTCACCGACGCCCGGGTGCAGAAGCAGGGGCTGCTCGAGCTGGCGAGCGGGGGCACGCTCTTCCTCGACGAGATCGGCGAGATGAGCGCCATGCTCCAGGTGAAGCTCCTGCGCGTGCTCGAGCGGCGCACCTTCAAGCGCGTGGGCGGCACCAAGGACATCTCCGTGAACGTGCGCATCATCTCGGCCACGAACCAGGACCTGGAGCGCGCGGTGCAGGAGGGAGGCTTCCGCGAGGACCTCTACTACCGGCTCAAGGTCGTGCCCCTCTACGTGCCGCCCCTGCGCGAGAGGAAGGAGGACATCCTGCCCCTGTCGCGGCTGTTCATGGACCGCTTCGCCCGGCAGTTCAAGAAGGGCTTCCGCGAGATCGCCCCGGGCGCCGAGCACCTGCTCCTCGACTACCCCTGGCCCGGCAACATCCGCGAGCTCAAGAACCTGTTCGAGCGCACGGTCCTGCTCGAGAACGGCGAGCGGCTCGAGCCCTGCCACCTCAAGCTGAACGTACGGCCGCGCCCGGACGTGGAGCGGACTCTGGGACAGCGCCTAGACGAGTACCTCGACGGCGGCGTGCCGACGGAGGGCATTCCCTTCGAGCAGCTCGTCGAGCAGCTCGAGCGCTCCTTGATTCTGCGCGCCTCGTATGCTACGAACTGGAACCAGTCGAAGACGGCCGAGCTGCTCAACCTCAAGCGCGACAAGCTCCGCTACCGCATGAAGCTCTACCAGATCCACGGGCGGCGGGGCGGGGCGGCGAGCGAAGCGGAGTAGATTCCACGACGACTTCCCCACGTGCGTCCGCGGGCTGGCTCGCGGCCGGGGCCTTGCTCCTGGGCCTCGGCGGCTGCGGCTACACGGCGAGCCCGGCCCTGCTGCCGTCCTACATGAAGACCGTGGCCATCCCGGTCTTCGACAACCAGACCACCGAGTACACCCTCGAGCAGGACATCACGAATGCGGTGATCGACCGCTTCGTCCGCGACAACCATCTCCGGGTCGTGGACCTGCGCTCCGCCAACTCGGTCATCGAGGGCAAGGTCATCGGCTACAAGAACGCGGTCTTCGGCTTCTCCGCGGCCAACCGCTCCCAGGAGTACCGCGTCACCATCACCTGCTCCGTGGTGTTCAAGGACCTGGTGAAGAACCGCGAGATGTGGAGCGATCCCAACCTGGTGAAGACGGCGAACTACTACGTGGTCCCGGTCCCCGGTGACACCGCCAAGACGGAGCTGGATGGACGCAAGGAAGCCATCAGCAACCTCGCCGACGAGATCCTCGCCCGCTCGGTCGAAGGCTGGTAGGCCGGCGCCGGCTCCGCCCGCCCGGGCGCGGGAGGCGAGCGGGCTCGAGCTGCTCGACCGCTTCCACCGCGGCGACTTCCCCGCCACGCTCTACCTCGAGGGGCCGAGCGAGGCGCTGAAGGCGGCGCTCCTCGCCGAGCTGCGCCGCGCCTGGGCCCGCGCCTGCCCCGAGTCGCCCCTGGCCCGCGTCTTCCGCGCCGCCGAGTCGAGCGTGGAGGCGATCCTCGCCGCCTACCAGGGCGCCTCGCTCTTCAGCCCGCGGGACCTCGTCCTGGTGCTGGAGGTCGAGGACCTGGGGCGGAGCGAGAAGCGGGTGGCGGCGCTGGCGGCGGGCCTGGCCGTGCCGAGCGGCGGCTCCTGCCTGGTCCTCCACGAGTCCGAGGCGGAGACGCCGCGTAAGTCGCTCGCCGCCCTGCGCGCGGCGGTGGGCGAGCACTGGCAGGCGGAGCCGCCGGGCCTCGCCGAGCTCCTGCGCTGGGGCGAGCGGCGGCTGGCCCATGCCGACCTCGAAGTGGAGCCGGGCGTGATCGAGACGGTGGCGGAGGCCTGCGAGGGGGACGCCCTCACCTTCTTCAACGAGCTGGAGAAGCTGGACGTGGCCGCGCGCCGGCAGGCGGGGCGCGGTCGCGTCACCCGCGCGGACGCGGCGGCCATCCTCAAGCCGGCGGTGGACGCCGACCTGCCCGAGTACCTCTCGGCCCTGGCCCTGGGGCGGCCGCGGCTCGCCGGCCGCGCCCTCTCGCGTCTGCTCGCCGCGGGCGTGGGGGAGGGCGCGATCCTCTTCGCCCTGGGGAACCTCGTGGGCGGGGCGCTGGGCGGCTGGGCCCGGCATCCCGAGCTGAGCGCCACGTACCGGCGCCGCCGCGGGCCGCGCGAGCTGGCCCAGGCGCTGGACGCGATCTACCGGGCCGAGGCCGCGTGGAAGGGCGGCCGCGCCGACGCCGTGGCCGTGCTGGAGCAGGTCACCCGGACGGTCGGCGGCGCCTGAGGCGCGCCGGCGGGGAAGCGGGGCGGGCGGCGGCTCGCCCCGGGCGTGGCCCGTGGGCGGCCCCGAGCAAGAGGGCGCGGCCTCGCGGCGAACGTGACTCGGGCGGCCCGGATGCCGTACCCTGCGACGTTCCCTGCGCCGACGATCCCTCTTCTCCGTCGAGAGACCATGAGCCAACACTATCCCTTCGCCGAGGTCGAGCCGCGCTGGCAAGCGCACTGGGAGGAGCACCAGACCTTCCGGGCCGAGGAGCCGTCGTCCAAGCCCAAGTTCTACTGCCTGGACATGTATCCCTACCCCTCGGGGGCCGGGCTGCACGTCGGCCACGCCGAGGGCTACACGGCCACCGACATCGTCTCCCGCTACAAGCGCATGCGCGGGTTCAACGTGATGCACCCCACGGGCTGGGACGCCTTCGGCCTGCCGGCCGAGCAGTACGCCGTCAAGACCGGCGTCCACCCGGCCATCACCACCGCGGAGAACATCGCCAACTTCCGCCGGCAGATGAAGCGCATCGGTCTGTCCTACGACTGGACCCGCGAGGTGGACACGACCGATCCCGGCTACTACCGCTGGACGCAATGGATCTTCCTCAAGCTCTTCGAGCGCGGCCTCGCCTACGTGGCCGAGGTGCCCGTGAACTGGTGCCCGGCCCTGGGCACCGTGCTGGCGAACGAAGAGGTCGTGGACGGCAAGAGCGAGATCGGCGGCTTCGACGTGGTGCGCCGCCCCATGCGGCAGTGGGTGCTGCGGATCACCGCTTACGCCGACCGGCTGCTCGACGACCTGCGGCTCGTGGACTGGCCGGCCAGCACGCTCGAGATGCAGAAGAACTGGATCGGGCGCTCGACCGGGGCCGACGTGGACTTCCCGCTCGTGGGCCGCAACGGCGCGCTGCGCGTCTTCACGACCCGTCCCGACACCCTCTTCGGCGCCACCTACATGGTGCTGGCGCCCGAGCACCCGCTGGTGCCCAGCCTCACCACGCCCGCCCAGCGGGCCGCCGTCGAGCGCTACCAGGAGGAGGCGGCCCGCAAGAGCGATCTCCAGCGCGCCGAGCTGACGAAGGCGAAGACGGGCGTGTTCACCGGGGCCCACGCCCTGAACCCGGTGAACGGCGAGCACCTGCCCATCTGGATCGCCGACTACGTGCTGATGAGCTACGGCACCGGAGCCATCATGGCCGTGCCCGGCCACGACCAGCGCGACTGGGAGTTCGCGCGCGCCTTCGACCTGCCGATCGTCGAGGTGGTCTCGGGCGGGGACATCGCCAAGGAGGCCTTCGTCGAGATCGAGCAGGGCACCCTGGTCAACTCCCACACGCCCGACGGCTCGTTCTCCATCGACGGGCTGAAGCCCGACCTGGCCATCGAGAGGATCAGCGACTGGCTGGAGCGCACCGGCAAGGGGCGGCGGGCGGTCAACTACAAGCTGCGCGACTGGCTCTTCTCGCGCCAGCGCTACTGGGGCGAGCCCTTCCCCGTCGTCTGGGTGGACGGCGAGCCCAGGGCGCTCCCCGAGGAGCAGCTGCCCGTGCGCCTGCCCGAGACCAAGGCGTTCAAGCCGGCGGCGACGGGGGAGAGGCCCGAGAGCCCGCTCGCGAGCCTCACCACCTGGGTGCACACGACCGACCCCGCCACCGGCAAGCCGGCCCTCCGCGAGACCAACACCATGCCGCAGTGGGCGGGCTCGTGCTGGTACTACCTGCGCTTCCTCGACCCGGCGAACGACGGGCAGCTCGTGGACCCGGCGAAGGAGAAGTACTGGATGCCGGTGGACCTCTACGTCGGGGGCGCCGAGCACGCCGTGCTCCACCTGCTCTACGCCCGCTTCTGGCACAAGGTGCTCTACGACGTCGGCGTGGTGAGCACCCCCGAGCCCTTCCCCAAGCTCGTCCACCCGGGCATCATCCTCGGCGAGGACAACCAGAAGATGTCGAAGCGCTGGGGCAACGTGGTGAACCCCGACGACGTGATCGACCAGTACGGGGCGGACGCCCTGCGCCTCTACGAGATGTTCATGGGGCCCCTGGAGGCGATGAAGCCCTGGAGCACGAAGAGCGTGGAAGGGATCACCCGCTTCCTCGACCGGGTCTGGCGGCTCGTGGTGGACGAGGACGGAAGCGCGAGCCGGACCCTCACGACGGAGGCCCCGAACCCCGCCACCGAGCGGCTGGTCCAGCAGACGGTGAAGAAGGTGACCGAGGACATCGAGGCCCTCAAGTTCAACACGGCGATCGCCCAGATGATGGTCCTGGTGAACGAGCTGACCCGCCTCGAGCGCCGCCCGCGGACCGCGCTCGAGCGGCTGGCCCTGGTCCTCTCGCCCTTCGCCCCGCACCTCGGCGAGGAGCTGTGGCGGCGCCTCGGCCACCGCGAGAGCCTGGCCTACGCACCCTGGCCCGGCTGGGACCCGGCCCTGGTGCTCGAGGACACCGTGACCCTTGCGGTTCAGGTGAACGGCAAGCTCCGGGCCACGCTCGAGCTGCCGCGCGGCGCGAACGAGGAGGCGGCCCGCGCGGCCGCGCTCGCCGACGAGCGGATTCGCCGCTACCTGGACGGCGCTGCGCTCAAGAAGGTCATCTACGTTCCCAACAAGCTCCTGAATCTCGTCGTGGCGAGCAAGTGAGGCGCAGCGGGCGTCGGGCCCGCCCCAGGGCGCGAGCCCGCGGGGGAGACCCTGCGGGCTCTTCCTCTGCCTGGCTCCGCTGCCTCGGGGCCGCGGAGTCGCTCGAGTCAGGGGCGCAGGTTTACATAATAGCTCTTATGCGACACGAGCCTCGGACCCCGAATTGGACCGCGATGCGACTCCGGTACCGCTGACGCCCTCCAGCCGCAGCGTGCCCAGAACCCAGCGCCCGTCATCCGGAGCCGTGCGGAGACGAAGGACGCGCGAGCCGCGTCGTCAGCGGATGACCTGGAAGAGCCGGCTCCAGCGCGGGTGCCCGCCCAGCACCGGCCCGTCCCACGACCAGTACAGGAACATCGCCCGCCCCTTCACGTAGTCCATCGGCACCGTCCCCCAATACCGGCTGTCGTTCGAGTTCTCCCGGTTGTC
>JAWOLC010000080.1:0-25804 GCA_033853925.1 Candidatus Eiseniibacteriota bacterium | reverse complement strand
ACCGCGGGCCTCAGGCTCCACGCCACCTTCCCGATCCGCGAGGCGACCCGGGACACGCTCCTCCAGCAGGCGATCGCGATGATCGAGGAGCGCGTGAACCTCGAGACCCGTCTCCCCGTCATCCACTTCGACCCCGGCGTGCCGACCGTGCGGCTGCTGCGGAAGCCGCCGCCCGACTCCGCGGCCACCGCCTCCCGGCGCTGAATCGCTTGGCGCGATTCCGCTCCGCGTCCGTGACCTGTGACAAGGGAGCTGGCTATGCACAGCACGCTGGAAGATCGAGGGCGCAGATGTGTCTTGCTGGGGATGATCGTATCGGCGTGCCTGGGCGGGCTGGCGCGGCCGGGGTGGCCCCGACCGCTGATGGCTCCGTTCAGCATCAACTTGGACTATCTTGCGGATTCGGCGGACGTCGTCGTGATCGGGGCGCTGGACTCTGTTGGTCGGCCTTACGACACATTCAACAAGGACTTCTACAGGGTCGGCAGAGCTGGCGAAGTACTGAAGGGGCATCTACCGAGCAGGCATTTCGTCGTTGTCTGGTTGACGGTTGCTTCTGCTGAGGGCGTTGCCCCACACATTGAACGGGGAACCAGTTACCTGCTGTTTCTGCGACGGTTAACGTTCAGCGACGAGCAGCCAGCAAAGGCGTATGCATTCTACCATTTGAGCGATCGCGAGGCGCCGCACGACGCGGCTTACTATCGCGTACTGAACAACTGGGAAGGAATCATCCCCTTGGAGAGGGGGGCGGCCGAGGACCGGGCGTTCCACTTCATCCAGAAGGACTATGGGCTGGACATCCGGAATCGGCTGGGTGATTTCCGGGCGGCCATGCGTTACCGAGTGGAACATGGGAAGGTGGGACCGCGAGAGGCGAAGGGCGCGCTGAGCCGCGGGGCATACGACCTGTGGCAGAAGCTGGGGCTGGGGGAGAGCGCGGAACCACGATGACCCATTGTCGGGACGGTCGGGGATCCTTCGGGCAGAAGCACCGGCAGCCTGCCCGGGGGAGGCATGATGAGACGGGATTGGGCTCAAGAGCGTGGCCCACGCGGATACGGCGATGGGTTCGCAGCCCGCCCACAGCCCAAATGCTCGGGCCGGAGGCGTGCTCCCTGTCCACTCTTCAGCTCCGCTGGGGACTCTCCTGGGTGATGGCAACTTGGTGCCGGAGGGGGGACTTGAACCCCCACGGCCTTTCGGTCTCGAGATCTTGAGACCGGCTCTTAGAAGTTCGTCGTCTGGTCGAGGCGGCCGAGGCGGCGGGCGCGGCGCTCGAGGGCCAGGTAGCCGAGGTGGGCGGCGGCGCTGAAGGCGAGGCTGGTCGCGAGCAGGGCCCCGAGCAGCGCCCCGTCGGACCAGGCCGCGAGCCGTGCGCTCGAGCCGTGCCCGAGGAGGAAGCGCCGCAGCGCCTCGTACCACCAGGTGAAGGGCAGCGCCAGCGCCACCGCCTGGAGGGCGCGGGGCAGCAGGTCGATCGGGAAGATGACCCCGCACAGCAGGTAGAGCGCCACCGCCAGGCCGTCGTTGACGTTGAAGGCGGCGCGCGGCAGCAGCAGCGCGATGCCGGCGACCAGGAAGCCGAGCGAGAGCGTGGCGAGGACGCCGAGCGCGATCGCGGCCAGCAGCGGCCCCCACGCCACCGCGCTCCAGTCCCAGCGGATCCCGACCGCGAACCAGCCCACCGCCAGGGTGAGGACGGTGCTGAGCGTGGCGAGCCCGAGCTTCACCCCCGAGCGCCCGGTCAGGTAGTCGAACATGCCGATCGGCGCGGCGCAGACGTACTTCAGGGTCTCGTACTCCTCGCGCTCCTCGACCACCATCCAGCCCATCCCGACCAGGACGGTGACGACGTAGTTGTGGAAGGCGTTGCCGACGTAGAAGCCCTGGAAGGCGCCGGGCTGGGCGGTGAAGCCGCGCACCGCCCAGTACATCGCGGCGAGGATGAGCGCCGTGGCCAGCGGACGCGACACGGCGTAGGCGACGAAGAGCAGCGGGTCGGTCCAGTTCGACTCGATCTGCAGGCCGAGCCAGGCGGCGGCGCGCACGCGCGCGACGAGGGCCCTCATTGCCAGCGCTGGGTGAGCCGGCCCTCGCGCTTCGCGAGCCGCTCGAGGTAGGCGAGCGCGAGGCGGGCGAGGGCGAGGAACGCCGCGCCCAGCACGGCCAGGATCGCCGCCTCGACGCCCAGCGGCAGCAGCCCGCGCGCCCCGGCGCCGAGCAGCACCTGGCGCAGCGCGTCCACGCCGAGCCCAAGCGGCACCACCCCCGCCGCCACCGCGCCCAGCACGCCCAGGGTGCGGAGGGGGAAGTAGAGGCCGGAGAGGAAGTAGACCGGCTCCTGGACCGCGTTGCTGATGTGCCAGGCCTCGCGCCCCCACAGCAGGAAGAGCGAGGCCATCACCATGCCGAGGGCGTAGAGCGCGATCATGGTGAGCGCGAACACCGCGAGCAGCGCCGGCAGGCTGAAGGGCTCGACCCGCGCGCCGAGGACGACGAAGCCGAGGAAGAGCCCGAACGCCGAGCGCGCGGTGGTCATGGCCACGCCGCCCAGGGCCATGCCGGAGAGGATCGCCATCCGCGAGCACGGGGCGGCGAAGTAGAGCTGGAGCTGGCCGCTCTGCTTCTCCCAGTAGAACTGGGCGCCCATCCCCCACAGCACGTTGATCCAGTAGCTGGCGAGCAGCCCGCCCACCACCGCCAGCGCCTCGAACGAGCGCGGCGCCCCGAGGGCGCGGTAGAGCATGACGAACGCCACCATGCCGAGGTTGGGGAGCACGGCGTCGCTCACCACCCAGGCCGGCTCGCGGAAGGCGCCGACCAGGCGGACGTAGGCGCGCCCCCACGCGGCGCGCAGCTGGAGCTCGAGCCCGCGGGCCGCGCTCACGGGGCGCGCTCCTCGCCGGCCGGGACGCCCGCGGCCTCGGCGGCGTCGGCCTCCTCGATGCCGCGCCCCACCAGGGCGACGAACACGTCCTCGAGCGAGGTCTCGCGGGTGGCGATGCCCTCGATCCGCGTCCCCCCGCCCTCCAGCTCGCGCAGCACCTCGACCAGCGGCGTCCCCGCGGCGAGCCGGAACTTGAGCGTGCGGGTGCCGCGCTCGGGGTGGGGGGCGCCCCAGCTCAGCGGCCCGTCGCCCAGCGAGGGGAGCGCCGGGGTCGCGCCCGCCGGCACCCGCAGCTCCAGCTCGACGTGCTGCCCGCCCTCCACCCGGCGCCGGAGCCCGGGCAGGCTGTCGCAGGCGAGCAACGCGCCGCGGTCGATGATGGCGATGCGGTCGCACAGCTCCTCGGCCTCGTGCATGTAGTGGGTGGTGAGCAGCACGGTGCGGCCCGGCCGCTCGCGCACCCAGCGGGCGATGAAGCCGCGCAGGGCGCGGGCGGCGTTGACGTCCATGCCCAGCGTCGGCTCGTCGAGGAACACCACCTCGGGGTCGCTCACGAAGCCGCGGGCGAAGTTCATGCGCTGCCGGAGCCCGGTCGAGAGCCGGTTGATGCGGACGTGGGCCTGGTCGGCGAGCCCCACCACCTCGATCAGCGCGTCGACCCGCGGCCAGGCCACGCGCCCCGGCACGCCGTAGAACTGGGAGAACATCCACAGGCACTCGCGCACGGTGAGGATGCCGTAGCCGCTCGACTCCCCGCCCGAGACGAGGCCGATCCGCTTGCGCACCTCGTTGGGCTCGCGGATCACGTCGAAGCCCGCCACCCGCGCCGTCCCCGCGCTCGGGTAGAGGAGCGTGGTGAGGATCTTGATCAGGGTGGTCTTGCCCGCGCCGTTGGGGCCCAGCAGGCCGAAGATCTCGCCGCCCTCGATGCGCACGTCCACGCCGGCGAGCGCGTGCACCTCGCCCCCGCCCCGCGAGGCACGGAAGCTGCGGGCGAGCCCGCGGGCATCCACGGCGGGCGCAGGCGAGGCATCGGCGGGAGACATCGGAGCGACCGAGGCTAGGGAGCGGATCGGGGAGTGTCAAACCGCGTTCTGGGCGGCCTCCTCGGGTATCGCGAGGGGCGGCGCAGCCGGGAGCCGAGGGCGAGCAGAGGCCCAGTGCGCTCACCCTCCGGCCCCGCCCGCGCCGGCCCGCGATCGGGGGCGCGGCGTCCGACGAGGACGGCGGGAGGGCTGCTGCCCTCCCGCCGTCTCGCGAGCGCCCGCGGCGGCTCAGCGTCCGCTCAGGAACACCACCTTGCGCGCGAGCTTCTGCGCGCCCACGCGCGCCTGCACGAAGTAGACGCCGGCGCCGGCCCGCGAGCCGTCGGCCCGCGAGCCGCTCCAGGCGAACTCGTGCGGCCCCGCGCCCAGCGCCCCGTGGAGCAGCGTGACCACGCGCCGGCCGCTCAGGTCGTAGATCGCCACGTCCACCGCCGCCCCCCGGTCCAGGTTCAGGGCGAAGCGCGTCTCGCCGGCGAA
Organism: Candidatus Eiseniibacteriota bacterium; assembly: GCA_033853925.1. Taxonomy (GTDB): domain Bacteria; phylum Eisenbacteria; class RBG-16-71-46; order RBG-16-71-46; family RBG-16-71-46; genus JANXPZ01. The sequence goes on along the minus strand of JAWOLC010000080.1, from coordinate 21,391 downwards.
CGGGTTGGGCCGCGCCGCCGAGAGCGCGAGCTTGCCGGCGCCCGGCAGCGTGGCGCCGGTGGGATTCGCCGGCACGTCCAGCGTGGCTCCGTCGGGCCCCGCGAACTGCGCCTCGTCCAGCGCCAGCTCGCCACCCGCCGGCTGGCCCGAGCGCACCGCCAAGCGCAGCGTCAGGTCCACCTCCGTCGGACCATCGGTCTCCGGCCCGAAGCCGATCAACCCCAGCACCAGCTTCCCGTCCACCATCTCGTGCACCTCGAGCCAACGGCTGGCCTGGGCGCCGAGATCCACGGACGCGACGTCGTAGCGATCGGCCGGCAGGGAGAAGACCAGCCGGGCCGCGCCGACGCGGTCGGCCCGCGCGAGCCGCACGGGCAGGTCCACGCCGCGCGCTCCCCAGGCGGCCTCGCCCACCTGCACCGCGACGCCGGGCTCCGGCCTCCCGGGCAGGGTGTCGCGCTGGCCGCCGCGCAGGATCGTGCGCGCGCAGCAGAGCACGTCATCCACGTTCAGCCGGCCGTCGCCGTTGCAGTCGAAGCTCGCCGAGGACGTGTCGGGGCACGGACCGCTGTCGAGGATGCAGTGGACCATGGTCACGAGGTCGCGCACGTCGAGAAGGCCGTCGTGGTTGATGTCGCAGTCCCCGCCCGCGCAGATACGCGCCTCGATGATCTCGAGGGTGGCGATCGGACAAGGGGGAACGGCCCTGCCCAGCGAGTCCGCGCCGAGCAGATCGCTCACCCTCACGTGCGTCACGGGCGGAAGCGTAACGGAGTCCGTGTCGGGCAGGAGGGTCACGTCCAGCACGGGCTCCGTGCAGCGCATCAGGGGAAACAGGCAGTCCCGCGCGCCGCCGATCGGGGCTCCGCTCTCCGCGAACATCAGGAACTTGGCGCCGTCCAGGGTGCGCTCCCAGGCAATGCGCATGCCCTGGGCGCGCCCCACGGGCGCGAGCCCACCCACGAGCAGCCCGGGCGGCGAGAGGAAGATCCGCCCCTGCAGGCCGGCGAGGGGCAGGCCCGAGGTGATCGTCATGGTGGCCTTGGCCGAGCCCCCGCGCTCGATGAAGTCGTCGCAGCCGGCACCCGAATGCACCCAGTCCGCCATGACGCACGGCTCGCCGGGCGGGGAGAAGCACGTGTCGCGCACGCTGAAGGAGCGGTGGGCGAAGTAGGTGGTCTCCGCGAGGCTCGAATCGCAGCCCAGCGTCACGAACCTGAGCTGGAGCGGCAGCACGTAGATGCCGGGCGGCAGCGCCGGGAGCAGCGTATCAGCCGACCAGGGCTTCACGTTCATCGTGCAGACCATGCACGCTCTCCAGGTCATCGTCAGGCGCACGATCGGCGGCTCGACCCGCGGCCCCACGATCATGGACGGGAGCAGCTCGAGCTTGTCGAAGCTGTAGCAGCCGTTCGGGAACGCACCCGAGAGGGCGAGGTGAATGGGCTGGTTCGGGCAGACGACGGGCGCGCACAGGTTGCACGGCGGCGTGCCGATGACGATCCGGTTCACGAACGGGAGCAGCGAATCGCCCGGCGGCGGCGGTGGTGGAGGCGGAGGCCCCCCGATCGTGAAGGAGAGCGAGTCCAGGCGCGTGATCGTGCAGAGGGTGGAGTCGTTCGCGACCACGACGGCTCGCACCTCGACCCGCAGGGTGAAGTGGCCGGCGGCCAGCGCGCCGAGGGGCACCTCCAGGGAGTCCGGCGTGCAGACGAGGGTCAGGGGGCACATCTCGGGCATGCGCGCGTCGAGCACGAGCGGACCCGAGGTGGGCCACTCGTAGCCCACGAGCTGCACGCACTCGCTGCACGAGCCGAAGACCAGCGTGACGCTGTCGCCCGGACTCGGCGCGATGGGCCTCAGGTGCCACGCGTAGGGAACGGAGCGCTGTGGGTCGCAGGGGCTCCCGGCCTGCGCCGGCGATGCGGTGGGCGTCACCGCGAGCCCGATGAGCGCCAGGGCCAGGGCGAACAGGACGATGCGCAGGAGATATCGCATGGCTCACCTGTTGGGGCGGCGTCGGCGGCGAGGGATGGTCCCGGGCCGCGGAGACGTCCGCCGGAAAATGGGCCCGGTCTGGGGGCGGACACATCGATGTTCGCCTCGCGTCCAGGGGCTGTCAACGACGAACTTGGGGTGTTCCGGCGGCGCCGCGGCGCGGCGACACGGGTGGCGGCCCGGAGCCACGGCGGGACAGGAGAGGAGCCGGAGCCGAGAGGAGCCCGAGCCCGCAAGTCTCTGGGCGCAGGGGCCTCAGGAGTCCGGGGCCCGCTTCCTTCCCACCATGACCACGCGGTCGCCGGCGACGTTGAGCCAGCGCGTCAGGGGCAGGTTGAGGGCGTCGAGCACCGCCATGGCCGAGCGCTGGAGAGGCGACTTCTCGCCGTGCGCCCGGCCGGGGGGGATCTTGCTCTGCCGCTCCTCGACCACGTCCAGGTCGGCCGCCTCGAAGAGGTGCTCGAGAGGCCCCGGGGTGAACTCCCACAGATGGTACGGCGGCTCGCGCAGGACGATCGTCCGCCCGAGCAGCCCGTAGGCGCTCAGGGCGAGGCGGCGCGCCAGGGAGTTCGTGGTCAGCGGCCCGCGCAGGTAGAGGTGCCCGCCGCTCTTCAGCACGCGCGCCGCCTCGGCCAGCACCGCCCGGCAGTCGGGCACGTGCTCGAGCACGTCGCCCATGTAGACCAGGTCGAACGACTCCGCCGGCAGGTTCGCCGCCGGCAGGTCTCCCTCGAAGACCGTGAGGCCGCGCGCGCGGGCGAGCGCCACGGCCGCGCCCGACAGCTCGACGCCCTGCACCCGCCAGCCGCGAAGCCGCGCGCGCTCGAGCAGCCAGCCGCCCGCGCTCCCCACCTCGAGCAGGCTCCCGCGGGGGCCGAGCCGCTCGAAGGCGTCGAGCAGATCCTCGTTCTCGGCGCGGAAGGCCTCCTCGCTCGCGTAGGCGGCGGCGCTGCGCCCGCAGCGGAAGTCGCGCTCGAAGTAGGGCGCCGCGTACAGCTCGGCGAGCGCCGCGCCCGCCGGCTGGACGCGCAGGAAGCGCAGCCCGCAGTCGCCGCACTCGACGAGCGGGAAGCTGCCGCGGTACTCGTAGCGGAGCGGCAGGGGCTGAAGCCGGTCGCTGCCGCAGGCGGCGCAGCGATCCAGCGTCCGCACGGCCAGCGGCCCGGGATCCGTCATCGCCCGGCTTCGGCCCGAGCCGCGGCCAGGGCGCGGGCGCCCGCCGCCGGCGCCAGCGGCCGAGCGATCGCGCCCCCGCCCAGCACGCGCTCGCCCGCGTAGAAGACCGCGAGCTGCCCCGGAGCCACCGCCGCCTGCGGGGCGGCGAAGCGCACCTCGCACGAGCCGTCGGCCCCCGGGTGGAGCGTGGCGCTCGCCCCCGGGTGGTTGTAGCGGATCTTGACCCGCGCGGGCGTGCCGTCCGCGGGCGGCGCCGCCACCAGCCAGTTGACCGGCCCGGTCTCCAGCCCGGTCGCCTCCAGCGCCGCTCGTGGGCCCACGACCACCGCGTTCCGCGCGGCGTCGAGGCGCAGCACGTAGAGCGGCTCGCGCGCGGCGAGGCCCAGGCCGCGGCGCTGGCCGACCGTGTAGTGGACGATGCCTCGATGGGTGCCGAGGCGGCGGCCGCCGGCGTCCTCGAGCGGACCCGGCGCCCGGCCGCGCGTCTCGCCCAGCCGCTCGCTCATCGTGCCCGCGTAGTCGCCGTCGGGGACGAAGCAGAGATCCTGGCTCTCGGGCCGATCCCAGAGGGCGAGGCCCAGGCGTCGCCCGTGCTCGCGCACCTCGGCCTTGCTCAGCCCTCCGAGCGGGAAGAGCACTCGGGGCAGGACCGCCCGCGGCACCAGGGCGAGCGCGTAGGACTGATCCTTGGCGCGGTCCGCCGCCGCGAGGAGCGCGGCGCCTCCCTCGGCGGCCGGCTCCACGCGGGCGTAATGGCCGGTGGCGAGGCGTGCCGCGCCGATCAGCTCCAGGCGCGCCGCCAGGTCCCCGAACTTGAGGTGCCGGTTGCAGAGTGCGCACGGGTAGGGCGTGCGTCCGGCCACGTACTCGTCCAGGAAGGGCTGCACGACGCGGGCCCGGAACGCCTCCTCCGCGTCCACCACGAAATGCGGGAACCCCATGCGCCGGGCCACGGCCCGCGCCTCGTCGATGGCCTCCAGGGTGCAGCAGGCGCGGGCGCTCGCCGCCGTGCGCCCGTAGCACCAGAGCTTGAGCGTGACCCCGGTCACGTCGTGGCCCTGCTCGGCGAGCAGGGCCGCGGCGACTCCCGAGTCCACGCCGCCGCTCATGGCCGCGAGCACGGCGAGGCGCTCGCTCACGCGCGGGCCTCCGCCCCCGGCGTCCGCGCGGCCCGCACGGCCTCCGCCGTCGCCGCCAGCGCCTGCTCGATGTCCCGCTCGGTGGTCGTCCGCCCGAGCGAGAAGCGCAGGGCCGAGATCGCCAGGTGGCGGGGCACGCCCATCGCCGCCAGCACGGGCGAGGGCTCGACCGAGCCGCTCGCGCACGCGGCCCCGGCCGAGACCGCCACGCCGCGGGCGTCCAGGGCCAGGAGCAGGTGGTCGCTGCGCGCGCCGGGGAACGAGGCGTTCACGGTGTTGGGGAGCCGCGGCGAGTCCTCTCCGTGGATCACCAGATCGGGCACGCGCTCGCGGAGCCCGACCTCGAGGCGCAGGCGCAGCGCCGCCAGCCGCGCGGCCTCGCCCTCCTGCTCGCGAGCCGCGCACTCCGCGGCCGCCCCCAGGCCGACGATGCCGGGCACGTTCTCCGTGCCGCCGCGCCGCCCGCGCTCGTGGCCGCTGCCGCGGAAGAGGGGCTCGAAGGGCGCGCCGCGGCGCACGATCAGCGCCCCCGCGCCCTTCGGCCCGCCGAACTTGTGGCCCGAGACGACGAGGTAGTCCACGCCCAGCGCCGCCATGTCCACGGGGATCTTGCCCGCCGCCTGCACGGCGTCGCAGAGCACGCGCATTCCCCAGGCGCCGGCTCGCTCGACGATGTCGGCGAGCGGCTGGATCACGCCGGTCTCGTTGTTGGCGAGCATCACCGCCACGACCGTGGCGCCGGGCCCGATCTGCTCGAGCGCCAGCGGCTCGACCCTCCCGTCGGCGTCCACCGGCAGGTGGGTCACGGCGAACCCCGAGCGCGCGAGCACCTGGGCCGCTCCGTGCACCGCGTGGTGCTCGATCGCCGAGATCGCGACGCGCCGCCCCTGCGGCTCGAGCGCCCACGCCGCGCCGATCAGCCCCGCATGGTCTCCCTCGGTGCCGCCGCTCGTGAACACGACCTCGTCGGGCCGCGCGTGGACGAGGGCGGCCACCTGCTCGCGGGCGCGCTCGATCGCCGCCCGGGCCCGCTGGCCCTCCCGATGCAGGCTCGAGGGGTTGCCGGGCAACTCCGCGAGCGCCGCGCGCATGGCCTCGAGCACCTCGGGCCGAACGGGCGTCGAGGCGTTGTGGTCGAGGTAGATCATGGCCCGAGAGTGCGCCCGCGGGGGGCGCCCAGGCAAGGCGCCGCCGGCGTGGAGCCCGAGAACGGGCTGGGCCCGCCGTGGACGGCGGGCCCAGCCTTTCCCCGGGGACGTGCTCCCCTTCGCTGCCGGCTACTGCACGACCTTCTGCAGCACCTCGATGCTCTCGCGCGCGCTCACGGCCTCGGGAGACGTGGGCGCGAGGTCCACCACCTTCTGCCACATGCGGATCGCGTCCCGGTAGATCCCGGCGTCGGCGAAGGCCACGCCCAGGGTGAAGTAGGCGCAGTAGGCTCGCGGCGCCTGCTTGATGATCTGGCGCAGCACGTCCACCGCGTCCGCGTACTTCGACATGGCATAGAGCGAGCTGGCCAGCCGGCACGAGGCCACCGAATCGTTGGGGGCCTCGGCGAGCGCCTCCCGGTAGTAGCCCTGGGCGAGCAGCGGCTTTCCCAGCGCGTCGTAGGCCGCCCCCAGGTTCACGGCCGCCTTGTGGTCCCCGGGCTTCAGCACGTGCGCCTTGGTGAGGACCTTCGAGGCTTCGTCCGCCTGGTCCCGGTCGAGCAGCAGGATGCCCAGCTGGTACAGCTTGGCGAAGTTGGTGGAGTCCTTGGCCACCGCCTTCTCGAGCAGGGCCACGGAATCCACCGGGGCCACCTCGGTCTTCACGTCGCCCTTCTTCGTGGCCGCCCCCGCCCCGGGGGCGGGAGCCTTCGGCGCGGCCTGCGCGGGCAGGATGACGGCCGCCGCGAGGCTCAGACTCAGCAGGACCGACAGGAGAGGCTTCACGGGATCGACTCCTTCTCGGGTCAGGGGAGGGGCCAACAGCGCGGCGATGGTAGCATGGGCCGCGAAGCCCCTCCAAGGGTGGCGGCCCCGGCGGCCGCCCTCAGGCCACCCCCCGCGCCAGAGCCTGATCCAGGTCGGCCCACAGGTCTTCGAGGTCCTCGACCCCCACCGAGAGGCGCACCAGGCCCTCGGGGATCCCCGCCCGCGCGCGGCCCTCGGGCCCGAGCTGCACGTGCGAGGTGAAGGCGGGCAGGCTGGCGAGCGATTCGACGCCGCCGAGGCTGGTGGCGTGCAGCACGAGCTGCAGCGCCTCGATGGTGGCCTGCGCGGCCCGGGCGCCGCCCCGCGCCTCGAACGCCAGCACATGCCCGAAGCCCAGCGTCATCTGCCGCGCGGCCACCTCGTGGCCCGGGTGCCCGGCGAGGCCCGGGTACATCACCTGGGTCACCGCGGGGTGAGCGGCCAGCCGCTGGGCGAGGGCCAGCGCGCTCGCGTTGGCCGTCTCCACGCGCAAGGGCAGGGTCTTCAGGCTGCGCTCGACGCGCCAGGCCACCTCGGGATCCGGCACCGGTCCGAACACCTTGCGCGCCTGCCACACCGGCTCGAGGCGCGCCCGCGGACCCGTCACGACCCCGGCGAGGAGGTCGCTGTGCCCGCCGATGGACTTGGTCGCGCTGTAGAGCACGAGGTCGGCTCCGCAGGCGGCGGGCTGCTGGCCCACGGGCGAGGCGAAGGTGTTGTCCGCCGTGAGGAGCGCCCCCCGGGCGTGCGCCAGTTCGGCCGCGCGTGCCAGGTCAACGATGCGCAGGGTGGGGTTCGTGGGCGACTCCACGTGCAGGATCCTCGTCTCGGGCCGGAAGGCGGCCGCCCAGGCCTCGGGCGTGCGCGCGTCCACCAGGTCGAAGCGCCAGCCCAGGCGGTCGCGCCCGAAGCGGAGCAGATCCAGCGTGCCGCCGTACCCTTGCTCCAGGGCCACCACGTGGTCGCCGACCGCCAGCGTCGAGAGGAACACGCAGGAGATGGCGGCCATGCCCGAGGAGAACAGGAGCGCCGCCTCGGTGCCGTCCAGCGCCGCGAGGCGCGCCTCGCAGCCCGCCAGCGTCGGGTGCCCGGTGCGCTGGTAGAACGCCCCGCCCGCCCCCTTCGCCTGCTCGGCGTTCATCGCCGCCAGGCTCGCGAAGGAGAAGGTCGCGGAGTGGACGATCGGCGTGCTCACGGGGCCGGGCTTCCCCGGCTCGCCGCCGTGCACCGCGCGGGTGCGCGGGCCGCGCGCCGGGCGCGGGGGCTGGGCAGGATGGGCCATGACGCGTACCTCCGGATGCGGGCGGTCGCCGGGATGGGCTAGAGTGCCGGTATCTTACTCCAGGTCATGACCCGCCCGACCGTCGATCCTGCCTCGGTCCGCCGCGTGCTGCTCGTGCGTCCGCGGTTCCTCGGTGACGTGTGCCTGACGCTGCCGACGCTGGACGCGGTGCGCGCCGCCTGCCCGGAGGCGCGGCTCGCCTACCTGGTGGAGCGCGACGCGGCGCCGCTGCTGGAAGGCGATCCCCGCGTGGACGAGCTGATCGTCGCGCCGCCCAAGCCCGGCCCGCTGGCCACGGCCCAGCTCGTCGCCGGGCTGCGGCGCTTCGCGCCCGAGGTGGCGCTGGATCTCTTCTGCAACCCGCGCACGGCGCTGTGGACCTTCCTCTCCGGCGCCCGGGTGCGCGTCGGCTATCCCGGGAAGGGTCCGCGCTCGGCGCTCTACACCCACCATTCGCGGCCGCGCACCCTCTCGGCCGTGGGCTTCCACCTCGCCGCGCCGGCCGCCCTCGGCTGGCCCGCTCCCGAGGGCGTGCCGCGCCTGCACGTGAGCGAGGCCGCGCGCGACGACGCGCGGCGGGCGCTGCTCGAGCTGGGGGTGCCCGGCGACGCCCGCCTCGTGGGGTTCCACCCCGGAGCGCGCTGGCCGACGCGTCGCTGGGCGCGGGAGAAGTTCGTCGCCCTCGCCGAGCGGGTCCTCGCCCACGACCCGCGCGTCGTGGCGCTGATCACGGGCGGACCCGACGAGCGGGCGCGGGCCGAGGCGGTGGCCGGGGCGTTGCCCGCGGCCCGGGCGCGTGTCCTCGTGGGCTGGCCCCTGGCGCGCTTCGTGGCCGCGCAGTCCCTGTGCGCCGCGTTCGTCTGCGGCGACACGGGCCCCCTGCACACGGCGGTCGCCGCGGGCACGCCCACCCTGGGGCTCCTGTCGCGCAACCGCCCCGCCATGTTCTTCCCCTACCCCGAGGCCGCGGGTCACCGCGCCTACTACGCCCGCGTCGAGTGCAGCCCCTGCCACCGGGACGAGTGCGCCGATCTGCGCTGCCTGAAGCGCCTCACGATGGATGGAGCCTGGACGCTTCTTTCGGGTATGCTCGCGGAGGCGTAGGACTCGCGGGAGCCGGTCATGGTCGGTCGCACGATCCTCCACTACGCGATCACTGCCGAGCTGGGCGCCGGCGCCATGGGGCGCGTGTACCTCGCGCGCGACGAGCGCACCGATCGCCGCGTCGCGCTCAAGTTCATCGCGCCCGAGGCGGCGGCGAGCCCCGAGGCGCGCGCCCGGCTGCTGCGCGAGGCCGCCGCGGCCGCGCGGCTCTCCCATCCCAACATCGTCGCCCTGCACGCGATCGAGGAGACGGACCGCGACCTCTTCCTCGTCGAGGAGTTGGTCGAGGGCGAGAGCCTGGCGAAGCGTCTCGAGCGCGGGCCCCTCCCGCCGCCCGAGGTGCTGCGCCTGGCCCGGGCGCTGGCCTCCGCCCTGGCGCACGCCCACGGGCACGGCGTCCTGCACCGTGATCTCAAGCCCGCCAACGTCCTGATCGCCGCCGACGGCACCTTCAAGCTCGCCGACTTCGGCATCGCGCGCGTGGAGGGGCGGACGACCGTGACGGGGGCGGGCCAGATCGTGGGCACCGCTCCCTACCTGGCGCCGGAGCGGCTGAGCGGGCATCCCGGCGACGCGCGCGCCGACCTGTTCGCGCTGGGCGCGGTGCTCTACGAGGCGCTCTGCGGCCGGCGCGCCTTCCCGGGCGACACCGACGCCGAGGTGATCTATGGGGTGCTGAACAGCGAGCCGCGGCCGCCCGAGGTGCCGACCGCCTCCCTCCTGCCGCTGGCGGCGCTGGCGATGAGGCTGCTCGCCAAGGAGCCGCAGCAGCGGCCGGTGAGCGCCGAGGCGGTGCTCGAAGCCTTGGAGCTGACGCAGCCGGCGGGGCCGGCCGTGCGGCGCCGGAAATGGTCCTGGCGCGCCTCCGTCGCCGTGGCTGCCGCGGTGCTCGTGGCCCTGGCCGCGGCCTGGTGGGCGAGCCAGCGGCTCGGCGGCGGTCCGGCGAGGACCTCCCCCGCCGTCGCCGTGCTCTACTTCGAGAACGTGGCCGATCCCGCCGACACGCAGCGGATCGGCGCCATCACCGGCAATCTGCTCATCACCTCGATCGCCCAGGCGCCCGGCGTGCAGGTGCTCGGGACCGAGCGCGTCCTCGACGCGATGCGCGGACTGAGGGGGAGCGGGGGGCTGGATCGCGGCACGGCCCTGCTCGTGGCGCGGCGCGCGCACGCGGCGCGGATCGTCACGGGGCGGATCCTGCAGATCCAGCCGGCGATCGTGCTCACGGCCGAGATCTCGGAGGTCGCGAGCGGCCGCGTGCTGGATGCCGCCCGCATCGACGGCCAGCCGGGCGAGAGCGTCTTCCAGGTGGTGGACGCCCTGGGAGCCCGGCTCATGGAGAGGCTGGGGCGACCGGGCGAGGCGGCGCGGCTGGCGCCCGTCGGGCAACGCACCAGCACCGACCTAGAGGCCCAGCGGCGCTACGCGGAGGGCATGGAGCGGCTGGCGGCCGGCGAGTTCGCGACGGCCGACAGCCTGTTCGCGGCCGCCGTGGGACGCGACTCCAGCTTCGCCCAGGCCTGGTACCGGCTCGCCCTCATCCGCTGGTGGTGGAACGAAGACGAGACGGCTCGCGCCGACATCCGCCGCGCCCGCGCCCACGCGGACCGCCTGGACGCGCTGGACCGCGAGGTCATCGAGGGTCTCGCCGACCTGGTGGAGGGCCGGGCCACGGCGGCCGCCCCGCGCTTCGAGCGGTTGGCCGCGGCCCACCCCGAGGAGAAGCTCGTCCTCTACGGGCTGGAGGAGGCGCGCTATCACAGCGGCGACCTCGCCGGCACCATCGAGGTGGCGCGCCGCGTCCTCGAGCAGGATCCGGAATTCACGCTGGCGGGGCGGCATCTCATGGACGCGCTCGCCGCGAGCGGCCGGGTGGCCGAGGCCATCGAGGCAGGCCGCGAGCTGCTGGCGCGCAGCCCGCGCAGCGAGATCCTCTATGGCGGCCTCGTCTCCGCCCTGGCGCGTAGGCAGGACGTGGACGCCATCTTCCGGCTGCAGCGCGAGGTGGGGAAGATCGGCTTGCGGCCCGTGTCGCAGGCGGTGGCCCTGCTCGCCGTGGCGCGCGACAGCGACGCGGTGGTGCCCGGCCTGCTCCTCGGGAGGGACCGACGGCCCTGGAAGGTGAGGCAGGCGCGGCTCGGCGCCGCGTACTACGTCGCCCTTCGCCACGGGCGCTTCCGCGAGGCCCTGCGCTGCGCCGAGGAAGCCTGGAGGCCGGTGAACGACGCGGCCGCGCGCTCCGACATTCCCTGGGCAGAAGGTCTCTGGGCCGCCAAGGCCCTGGGCGACAGGGCGCGGGCCATGGTCATGGTGGACAGCATCACGGCGCGCGTGGGCCGGAGCTTCGGGCGGCCCGACCTGTATCGGAGCCTGGTGGGCGGAATGGCGCTGGCCGACATGGGCGACGCGCAGGGGGCGCGCAGGGAGCTGGCCCGCGCCGAGTCCCTCGTCACCCCGACGGATTTCCAGGCCGAGGCTCTGACGCGCTTGCTGCGGGCCCGGGTTCTCGAGTCGGCCGGCCGGTACGCCGAGGCCCTGGAGCTGATGAAGGGCGCCCGGTGGTACGGCTTCCCCGAGATGGCGCCCGAGCTGACCGTGGCTCGGGTGCGCCTGCTTCGCGAGTCGGGGCGCTTCCCCGAGGCCCTGGCGACGATCGACTCGCTGATTCGCTGCCCGGTCGTCTATCCCGATGACGCCGTGCGCTTGCACCTCGCCCGCGGGAGCGTGCTCGAGCGCCTGCGCCGTCCGGCCGAGGCCGCGGCCGAGTACCGCGAGTTCCTGCGCATCTGGAAGGACGCCGATCCCGGCCGGCCCGAGGTGGCCGAGGCGCGGGCCGCCCTGGGGCGGCTCGAGCGGACGGGACCGTCTCCCGCCCCGGCCGGCCCCGACGCCGGACGTGGTAGGGTGGCGCCGACCCGGAGGCTGTGACATGGCGCGCCCCGTCATCACCTTCACCTCGGACTTCGGCTCCCAGGACTGGTTCGTGGGCGTCGTGCACGGCGTGCTCTACGGCATCTGCCCCGAGGCCCACATCGTGGACCTCACCCACGACATCCCGCCCGGGTACATCGGCCGCGCGGCCTTCCTCCTCGAGGCGGCCTCGCCCGACTTCCCGCCGGGGACCGTGCACCTGGGAGTGGTGGATCCGGGCGTGGGCACGGCGCGGCGCGCGCTGGCCGTGGCGGCGCGAGGCCAGATCTTCGTCGGGCCCGACAACGGGCTGCTCGACTGGGCCCTGCGCGATCCCGCGGGACGCGCGCACGCCGTGACCGACGAACGCTGGTTCCGCCACCCGGTCTCCCGCACGTTCCACGCCCGCGACGTCTTCGCGCCGCTGGCCGCGCACCTGGCCTGCGGGCTGGCGCTGGAGCGCCTGGGCCCTCGCGTGCAGGACGCGGTGCGGCTCGATCACGCCACGCCCGAAGTGGGCGATGGCGGGATCCTGGGTCGCGTCATGTTCGTGGACCGCTTCGGCAACGCCCTCACGAACATCCAGACCGAGGACCTGGCGCGCGCCTTCCCCGACGTGCCCGAGCCGCAGATCGAGGTACGGGTGCTGCGCGCGGCGATCCGCGGCCTGTCGCACGCCTACGGCGAGCATCCGCTGGGCACCGTGGTCGCGCTGCTGGGCTCGAGCGGCCGGCTCGAGATCGCCCAGGTGGGCGGTGACTGCGCCAACCGGCTGGGGATCGGCGAGGGCGACCAGGTCGCCGTGCGGCGCGCGGGCGGCGGCGGCGACGAGGACGCGGAGCCTCCCACGCACTGAGCCCCGACCGCGCGGCCCGCAAAGAAGAGCCCCGGCCTCGCTCGAGGCCGGGGCTTCGCCTGGGACAGGACGCTAGCGGCGTCCGCCCGCGGGCCGCGGCCGACCCGCGCCGGACTCGGTCGAGAGGCTCATCAGCTTCGAGGCCCGCGGGAACAGCTCCAGGGCGGCGTTGAGCTGGCCGTCGTCCTCCGTGAGGATCTTGTAGCGCACCGTGGTTCCCAGGTTCGCCGAGGTCGCCAGATCGGCGCGGAGCTGGCGCAGGACGAACGGGCGCTCCGCCGTCCAGACCGAATCGTTCACGGTCACGCCCTGGTCGGACATGGACTTGCGCAGATCGCCCCACTCCTGGGCGCTCAGGTCGAAGTCCTTGCCGAACGACGCCTCGTTCCACTTCGCGTCCTTGTGCTTCATGTTCACGTACTCGGCCGAGAAGGGGAAGAAGGCCCGCTTCATGATCATGTCCATCTCGGGCCGGGTGAGCGGGGCGTCGTCCTTCAGGACCACGTCCGGATAGATGCCGCCGCCGCCGTACACCGTGCGCCCGCCGGTCGTCTTGAACTTGGGCAGCTTGGCCAGCACGGAGTCGGGCGGCACGTCGTACTTGAGCGCCTCCTCCTGGTACTCCTGCTGGTCCTTGCCCGTGTACGGGCGCTGGATCAGCCGGCCGCTCGGCGTGTAGTACTTGGCGATCGTCAGGAGCAGCTTGCCCTGGCTGCCGCCGGGGCCGAGCGGGATCTGGTTCTGCACCAGCCCCTTGCCGAAGGAATTCGTGCCCGCCACGAGCCCGCGATCCAGGTCCTGGATGGCGCCCGCCACGATCTCCGAGGCCGAGGCGCTGCCGTGGTCGATGAGCACGATGAGCGGCTCGTCGGTGGCGATGCGCGGCCGGTCCGTGCTCGTGTACTCCGCGTTGGCGGAGGGGATGCGCCCCTTGGTGTAGACGAGCAGCTTGCCGCTCGACACCAGCTGGTCGAGCACGTCGACCGCCTGGGAGAGGAGCCCGCCCGAGTTCGAGCGCAGGTCGAGGACCAGGGACTTCATGCCCTGCGTGTGCAGCTTGTCGAGCGACCGCTCCAGCTCCTCGCCCGTGGTGGCGGAGAAGCGGATGATGCGCAGATAGCCCACGCCGGGCCGGATCATGTACGCGTAGGGGATGCTCTCGATCGGGATCTTGGCGCGCTCGATCGAGACGTGCAGGGGCTCGGACTCGCCCTCGCGATGGATCGTCACCTCGACGAGCGAGCCGGCGGGGCCGCGCAGGAGCTTGAAGACGTCGTCGTTCGTCACGCCCTTGGGCAGGGCCTGCCGGTTCACCTCGGTGATGCGATCCCCGGCGCGCAGGCCCAGCCGGAAGGCGGGCGTGCCCTCGAGGGGCGAGATCACCACGATGGTGTTGTCGCGCAGCTCGAACTGGATGCCGATTCCCGAGTACTCGCCCCGGAAGTCCTCGTCCATGCGCTCGGCCCGCTGCGGAGGCAGATAGACGGAATGCGGATCCAGCGTGCGCAGCATGCCGTCGATGGCCCCGCGGATGAGCTTCTCGTTGTCCGGCTGCTCGACGTAGTTCGTCTGCACCGCGTTGAGCACCTGCCCGAAGAGGTGCAACTGGGTCATCAGGTCGTCGGTGGCCTGCAGGCCCCGCGCCAGGCCGAAGCCGAGCAGGAGGGCCACGACCATGGCCACCGCGAGAGGACCGATCCGTCTGCCGCGCATGAAGGTCATCGAGGATCCCTTGGAGTTGTGACGCGCTCAGGCCGGGGGGCGCACGCGCAGACGCGCGAGCCGTCCGACCGCCGTCTCTAGTGTCTCGCGTCGGCGCGCAAAATGGAAACGCAGGCGCTGGCGGCCCGCCTGCGCGTCCGCGTAGAAGCTCGAGCCGGGCACCGCGGCCACGCCCCCGTCGGCGACGAGCGCCCGGGCGAAGCTCACGTCGTCCGCGTAGCCGAAGGCCGAGATGTCCGTCATCACGTAGTAGGCCCCTCGCGGTGCGAAGGCCCGGAACCCCGCCGCCTCGAGCGCCGGCACCAAGTAGTCCCGCCGTTCCTGATAGCCGCGCGCCAGCCGGCGGTAGTAGTCCTCCGGCAGCTCGAGCGCCGCCGCGGCGGCCTCCTGCAACGGCGCGGGAGCCCCCACGGTCAGAAAGTCGTGAACCTTGCGGATGGCCGAGGTGAGCCGCGGCGCCGCCAGGCACCAGCCCACCCTCCAGCCCGTCACGCTGTAGGTCTTGGATGCCCCGCTGATGGTCACGGTGCGCTCCCGCATCCCCTCGAGGGCCGCCAAGCGCACGTGTTCGGCGCCGTCGTACAGGATGTGCTCGTAGATCTCGTCCGTGACCGCCACGACGTCCCACTTCCTGCAGAGAGCCGCCACGCGCGAGAGTTCCTCGCGGCTGAACACCTTGCCCGTGGGGTTGTTCGGGGTGTTGATCACGATGGCCTTGGTCCGGTTCGAGAACGCCCCCTCGAGCTCGTCCGGATCGAAGGCCCAGTCCGGCTCGCGCAGGCGCACGAAGCGCGGCACCGCGCCGCACAGGATCGCGTCGGGGCCGTAGTTCTCGTAGAAGGGCTCGAAGACGATCACCTCTTCGCCCGGATTCACCAGGGCGAGCAGCGTGCTCGCCATGCACTCGGTCGAGCCGCAGCAGACGGTGACCTCGCTCTCCGGATCGTAGTCGAGGCCCGCCGCGCTGCGGGTCTTCGCCACCAGCGCATCGCGGAGCCGCTTGGCTCCCCAGGTGATGGCGTACTGGTTCAGATCGGCGAGCACGGCCCGGACCGCTTCCTGCTTGACCGGCTCGGGGGCGGGGAAGTCGGGGAAGCCCTGGGCGAGATTCACGCCGCCGTGGCGATTGCACAGCCGGGTCATCTCGCGGATCACCGACTCGGTGAAGCCCGCGCTGCGGGCAGAGACGAGTTCGCGCATGAGGGCCCGAGTCTACCCGCTGGGGCCCGCGCGGGCGAGGCCGCTCGCGCGGTGGGACGCGGGACCTGCGCGCTCGCCGTTTCCGGGCCGGCCCCGCCGCGGGGTATGCTGCACGCTGCCACGATGTCAACCGGAGGAGCCCCGTTGGCCAAGGTCGTCGAGTCCCTCGCTCCCCTGCGCTCCGCGCCGCCTTCGCGCCGCGGCCAGCTCGCGCTCGCCCTCGTGGCCGCGGCGCTCTTCTCGCCCATCCTCTCGCTGCCGCTCATCGGCGACGACTTCAACGTCCTCTACTGGGCCCGGGCCGCCGCCTTCGAGCCACGCCTCCTGCTCTCCCCCTGGTACGGCGGGTTCCTCGGGCGGGTGCTGCCCAAGCTGCTGCTCGAGCTGGGCATGGCCGTGGTCGGGCCGCGCCACCAGCTCTACGAGCTGGCGAACCTGCTGCTGCACGTCGCCAACGTCCTGCTCCTCGAGAGGCTGGCCCGGGCCTGGACCGGCTCCCGGCGCGTGGCCTTCCTGGCCGCCCTGCTCTACGCGGTCAGCTTCGGCTTCTACGGCTGGGCGGTGATGAGGATCAGCAACCTCTCCATGAGCCTCGGGCTCACCCTGACCCTGTGGGCGTTCGTGGAGTGGGAGAAGCGCCGGCGCGGGCGCGCCCTGCTCCTCTGGCTCGTGGCGCTCACCTCGCACGAGATCATCCTGTTCGCCCCGCTCGTGGCCTGGTTCGCCCCGCGCGTCGCCCCCGCTGCGCCCGCGCCCCGCCGGCGCCTGGCGGCCGGTCTCGCGGTGGGCGGCCTGGCCGCGGCGGCGCTGCTCGCGCTGCTGCCCGGCCCCGCCGGGCGCGTGGCCGCGCAGTTCATCGAGCTCCCCGCCTTCACCCTTTTCCCCGTCTACCACGGTCCGCTGCTCGAGCTGCGTCTGCTGGGCCTCCGGGTTCCCGTGCCGCTGGCCGAGTTCCTGACGGCGCACCGGCTGGCGGCCGGCATCGTCCTCGCGGCGCCGCTGGCGTACGCGGCGGCGCGAGACGCGCGGCTGCGCTTCGCGGTGGTGTGGATGTTCCTCTTCTGGCTGCCGGCGGCCGTGCTCATGGCGCAGTGGGTCACGTCCTCGCTCCAGGCCCGCTACCTGCAGGTGGCCGCGGTCGGCGCCTGCCTGCTGGCCGCCTGCGTCATCGACCGCCTCCCCTCCCGGCTGGCGCGGGGAGCCGCGCTCGCCGCGCTCCTCGCCTGGTCGCTGCTCCTCGTCACCTTCGCCTGGCTCGGCGCCTGGCAGATCGTCCACACCAGCCCGCGGTGGAAGCAGCTCGATCGCGAGTTCTGGCAGGAGCTGGACGACCTCGAGCGCACGCACGTGCCCATGCCCATGACGCTCGCGCCGCGGGCGGGCCGCGCCGGCGGTTGACAACCCGCCAGCGCTCCCCCACCTTGCCGGTCATGGACCTGCGGCGCGAGATCGCCGGGCGCATGCTGATCGGGCTTCCGCCCGGCGGGCTGAGCGCCGAGTGGGAGCAGGACTTCGCCGCCTTCCCGCCCGCGGGGGTGATCCTCTTCCGCCGCGACTTCTCGGACCTCCAGAGGCTGCGGGCGCTCACCGGGCGGCTGCGCGGCCTGGCGCGGCCGCAGCGTCTCTTCCTCGCCGTGGACGAGGAAGGCGGCTTCGTCTCCCAGCTCGGCGGGCTCCTCGACGTGCCGCCGAACGCCGCCTTGCTGGCCCGGGGCGCCGAGCCCGGCGACGTCGAGTGGGCGGCGCGGGTGACGGGAGAGCGGCTGCGGGCGCTGGGAGTGGACTGGGTCTTCGCGCCCGTGGCCGACGTGAACGCGCTGCCCGCCAACCCGGTGATCGGCCCGCGCGCCTACGGCACCGACGCGGTGAGCGCGGCCCGCGGGGTGCGCGAGGCGGTGCGCGGCTTCCAGGCGGCGGGCCTCGCCTGCTGCCTCAAGCACTTCCCCGGCCACGGCTCGACCACGCTGGACTCGCACCTGGCGCTGCCCACCTGTGAAGCGGAGCGGGCCACGCTGGAGGCTCGCGACCTCGAGCCCTTCCGCGCTGGGATCGCCGCGGGCGCCGGCGCGGTGATGACCGCACACGTGCGCTACCCGGCCCTCGACCCCGAGCGGCCCGCGACCTTCTCGCCCGCGATCGTCGGCGAGTTGCTGCGCCGCGGCCTCGGCTTCACCGGCCTGTGCGTGACGGACGCCCTCGAGATGAAGGGCGCCACCGGCGACCGCCCGGCCCTCGAGGCCGCCAGGCTCGCGCTGGAGGCGGGCTGCGACCTCCTGCTCTTCGCCCACCACGACGAGTCCCCGCCGCGCCTGCGCACGGAGCTGGCCGGGGCGCTGGACGAGAGCGCGCTCGCGGCGTCCCGGCTCGCCGAGTCCCGCGCCCGGCTCGCGGCCTTCGCCACGCGCTGGCCGGAGCCCGACGGCGTGGAGCTGGCGCGGCCCCTGGACTCCCTGACGCCGCCCGGCTGGGCCGAGCGTCTGGAGCGCATCGTGAGCCGCGGTCTCGAGGTGCGTGGCGGCCTGCCTCGCGAGGCCACGGGGTGGCCGTGGCAGATCGAGGAGCCCGAGTGCCGCGAGGGCCCGGGCTTCCGCGGCTGCCTGGCCAACGCGGGCGTGCCCCTCCGCCAGCTCCTGGCGACCGCCTCGCCCTCGCCGACCGGTCCCGCGCCGGCGACGATCGGCTTCGTGGCCGTCGCCAGCCGCGTGCCGCCGGCGGACGCGGAGATCGCGCGGCTGCGCGCCCTCTGCCGGGCGCGCCCCACGATCCTGGTCGGGCTCCAGAACGACGCCTTCCTGGAGCGCCTGCCCGAGGCGGCGCTGAGGATCTCCGCGGCGGACTCCACGCCCCTCACGCGCCGGGTGGTCTCGCGCACGGTCGCGCGGTGCTGGAAGGAGGCGTCCGGATCCGGCTGAGCGAGGCCCGGAGCGGCCCTCACGGAGAGCGGCCCCGCCCGGAAGGCGGGGCCGCTCTCCGTCGTCTTCCCCTCAATACGAGAAGTGCATCTGCACGTAGGCCTGCTTCTCGTTCTTCACCGGCACGCCGTTGAGGTCCGCCTCGGCCTTGGGGACGATCACCCGGGCGACCCACCTCACCTCGGCGAAGGGCACGGGGAGGATCTCCCCTTCCACCGCGTAGCGGTCCCAGGTGTTGGCATCGCGGACCAGTGTGAACGAGCTGCGATTGGTCTGGAGCCGGTCGTAGCGGAGGCGGAAGTTCCACACGTGGCTGAGCATCCAGTCCGCCTCGATGTAGCCGGCGAGCAGGTTGTTCTTGCCGCTCTCGCCGATCCGGTCGCGATCGGTCCCGGCGGCGATCTCCCCGATCAGCGCGATCTGGCGCCAGTGGGTCAGCGTGTAGTACCCCCAGCGGGTGGCCCGCCGGAAGGGACCCACGCCGTTCTTCTCGTAGTCGTCGTAGAACGACACTCCGCCCTGGTAGTACGGGTGGTTGAAGCCCAGCTTGGCGGTGACGCTCTGCGCGAACGGCTGCGACCCGAACACGTCCGCCGCCCCGTTCGTGTAGGCGGCTCGGCCGAACCAGGGCCCTTTCGCCGCCCCCACCTCGACGCCCATGTCCGGGAAGCGCGGGTCGTAGGGCAGGAAGCGCACCTGGCCCGTGGGTGGGGACTCGAAGTCGAGGAAGCCGTTCCGGGTGGCGAGCGTGTGGTCGTCGGCCCTGAGCCCGAACGGCGTGCGGAAGCGGCCCGCCTTGATGTAGGCGTCCCAGGGGAAGCCGCTGATCAGGCCGAAGGCGTCCTGCGCCAGTACCGAGCCGTCGAAGGCGTCGCGATCGTACAGGAGCGTGAGCCGGGAGTGGGGCTGGAAGGTGACGTAGAGCGCGTTCTCCATGTTGTAGAAGGCGGCCCGCTCGAGCGAATCGGACTTGGTCTTGGTGTTCGCGAGCAGCACGAAGCGCTGATTCACCCCGAGGTAGACCGGCATGTTGTCGCCGATCCGGTTCGTCAGGTTCAGGTCCTTCCACGCGCCGCTCGTGTCGGGGGTGAGGGAGTGACGGTTCTTCGCGAAGGCGAAGCCGAAGTCGTTGCGCGGGCCGCCCCCGTTGGGATCGAAGTGGCAGGTCTGGCACTGGAACCCCGTGCGTGCCGCGTAGAGGGGCAGGCCGCGCGCCCGCGGCGGGAAGACCGAGGCGAGGAACAGGGCGAGCAGCGCGAGGACGGGGACGGCGCGAGCGACGAGTCGCATGCTTCCTCCTGAGGCTGAGGACGAAGCGGGGCCGGGCGAGCAGGAATCGACGCGGGGGTGGGAGGCAGCCGGGCCAGCCTAGGGATGGCGTGGCCTGCCGAAGCCGCCGCCGCCAGGCGAGGCCACGGTTACCACCGCCCCGGCCGCGAGGTCAATCTGGATCTTGCCCGGCAGCACCCGGGACGCGCGCGCGCCGGCCCGTGGCCGCACGCGGTTCTCTCCCCGCCGGCCCGGCCGGCCGCCCGCCAGACCGTACGGACCGCGGGTCCGCCGCTCGCTCACGATGGTCACCCGCGCCCCGACGAGCAGCTCGAGGCTGCGCACGATCCCGTCGCCGCCTCGGAACCGACCGTGCCCCCCGCTCCCGTGCCGGATGCGCGTCTCGAGCACCCGCAGGGGATAGGCGTGCTCCAGCGCCTCGATCGGCGTGTTCCGCGTGTTCGTCATGTGCACCTGCATGGCGCTCGCCCCGTGCCACCCGGGGCCCGCCCCGTGTCCGCCGCCCAGCGTCTCGTAGTAGGCGAAGGGCTCGTCCGGACGAGCCGGGTCCCGCCCGCCCACGAGCAGGTTGTTCATGGTGCCGCTGCTGGCCGCCGGGATCCGCCCCGGCAGCGCCCGCGAGAAGGCGCCCAGCACCACGTCCACGATGCGCTGCGACGTCTCCACGTTGCCCGCCGAGACCGCCGCGGGCGGACGCGCGTTCACGACCGAGCCCGCGGGGGCGATCACCTCGAGCGGCCGGAACGCGCCCGCGTTCACGGGCCAGTCCCCGCCCAGCACGCAGCGGAGCGCGTAGGCGCAGGCGGCCCTCGTCACCGGCTCGACCGCGTTGACCGGCCCGGGGACCTGCGGGCTCGAGCCGCTGAAGTCGAGGCGCACCCGCCCCGGGGCGAGCGTCAGCTCCACGGCGATCCGCACCGCGCCCGAGCCGAGCCCGTCGTCGTCGAGCGCGTCCGCGAAGCGCCAGCGGCCGCGGGGAAGCGCGCTCAGCTCGGCCCGCACCAACCGCTCCGCGTGGTCCATGAGGGCGTGCGCGGCGCGCACCAGCTCCTCCCGGCCGCGGCCGCCGCGACCCCCGGGCCCTCGGGCGTATTCGTGGAGCCGCCGCACGCCGGTGGCCTGGGCGCCGAGCTGCGCGGCCAGATCCGCGCGGCGCTCCTCGGGCGTGCGCACGTTGGCGAGCAGCAGCCGCAGCACGTCTTCGCGGTTCTCGCCGGCCCGCTGCAGGAACACGGGCGGCAGCCGCAGGCCTTCCTCGTAGATCTCGCGCGCCAGGGGCATCGAGCCGGGTGCGCCGCCCCCGATGTCGGCGTGGTGGGCGCGGCTGGCCACGAAGAACTCGGGCGCGCTCCGCGGCCCGCGGGCTCGCCGTCCGAGGAAGACCGGCGTCACCAGCGTCACGTCGGGCAGGTGCGTGCCGCCCGCGAAGGGATCGTTGAGGAGCACGGTGTCGCCCGGCGCGAACGGCCCCAGCGCCAGCGCCGCCTCCACCGCGCGCGGCAGGCTGCCGAGGTGCACCGGGATGTGCGCCGCCTGGGCCACGAGCGCACCGCGGGCATCGAAGACGGCGCACGAATGGTCGCGCCGCTCCTTGATGTTCGGCGAATGCGCCGTGCGCATCAAGGCCGCCCCCATCTCCTCGGCGCAGGCCGCGAAGAGCCCCTGGTAGAGGGCGAGCTGGACGCCGTCGAATCCCCGCCGGCCGCGCGACCTCATCGCCCCGCTCCGCGGGTCAGCACGATGGTCCCGCTGGCATGCGCGCGCGCCCGCCAGCCCGGCGCCACCCACAGCGTCGCGCCATCGTCGGCCACGACCGCGGGCCCCGCGACCCCGCGGTCGCGCCTCAG
>JAWOLC010000079.1:0-15191 GCA_033853925.1 Candidatus Eiseniibacteriota bacterium | reverse complement strand
CCTCGACCCGCTCGGGCACCTCCCCCCACCACACCCCGCGCGCAAGGGGCAGGCCCTCCAGGGCGCGTAGCGGCGAGTCGGCCGCCCGCACCACGCCCCGGGGCGCGAGCACCCGGTCGAGCGCCTCCCGCAGCAGGTCCTGGCGGACCTCCATCCCGAGGGTGAGCACCTGGATCGCCAGCCAGTCCCGGTAGCGATCCACGACCACCCCCGGGAGCTGGTCCGCCTCGCCGTGCACCAGGCGCAGCGTGTCCGCCCCGGGCAGCTCGCGCGCCCGCAGCCGCAGCGCCCGCTCGATCCGCCGGACGAAGAAGCCCGCGTCGATCTCGTCGCGGCCGCGGGTCAGGACCCGGGCGCAGATCAGGCTCTGCGGGTTGTAGTAGGCGCGGCCGAGGAACGCGCCGCGGAAGTCCGCCACCTCGACCAGGTCCCCGGGCGCGGGCGCCCCCTCCGCCGCGACCACCTCGTTGGAGAACACCCAGGGATGGCCGCCGCGCACGCGCCGGTCCTGGTTCTTGGCGAGCAGGAGGCGCCGGGGCGGGGCGGCCATGGGCCGGGCCCTCAGGCCCCGGCGCCCGCAGCCCGCCGGCCGGCGTGGGCGAGACCGATCAGCCGGTAGACGAGCCGCGCGGCGAGGAAGTCCGAGGCCGCCTGGCCCGGGATGGGCGCGAGCTCGACGACGTCGAAGCCCGCGATGCGCGCCCGCCCCGACACCGCGCGCAGGAGGTCCACGGCCTCGTACCAGTCCAGCCCGCCCGGCTCCGGGGTGCCGGTGGCCGGGAGCACCGAGGGGTCGAGGGCGTCGAGGTCGAAGGTGACGTAGACCGTGTCGGTGAGCGAGGAGAGGATGGCGCTCCAGTCGCCCCGCAGGGCCCGGAAGGCCCGGGCGCTCCAGGTCGGGACCGGGTGGCGGGCGGCGTGCTCCGCCTCCTCCTCGCTGAACGAGCGGATGCCCACGGACACGGCGGGGACCATCTCGCGGACGCGCCGCATGACGCAGGCGTGGCTGTAGGGCGAGTCGAGGTAGCGGTCGCGCATGTCGGCGTGCGCGTCGAGCTGCAGGACCGAGAGGCCCGGGAATCGCGCGGCCGCGGCGCGCACCGCGCCGGCCGTGATGCTGTGCTCGCCCCCCAGCACGGCCGGCAGCTTCCCCCGGTCGAGCACCCAGCCCACGGCCCGCTCGACGCGCCCGGCCTGCGCCTCCGGGCCCAGCGCCGTGGGCTCCACTTCGGGCAGGGTGTGGATGCCGGCGCGGTAGGTGGGACCCAGCTCGTCGTCCCACAGCTCCATGTTCCGGGAGGCGGCCAGGATGGCGCGCGGACCCCAGCGCGTGCCGCCCTGCCAGGTGGTGCTGAAGTCGTAGGGGACCGGCACGACGACGGCGGCCGCGCGCTCCAGCCCGGCGTGCTCCTCGCCGAGGCCGCCGAAGTTGTCCGGCAGTCCGCTCG
Organism: Candidatus Eiseniibacteriota bacterium; assembly: GCA_033853925.1. Taxonomy (GTDB): domain Bacteria; phylum Eisenbacteria; class RBG-16-71-46; order RBG-16-71-46; family RBG-16-71-46; genus JANXPZ01. The sequence goes on along the minus strand of JAWOLC010000079.1, from coordinate 13,743 downwards.
GCCAGTCCGGCTGGTCCATTCGTGCCCCTCCCCCGCGGCGCCCGGCCGCGCCCGCCGCCGGGCGGACCGGTCCGGGCCCGACAGCGAAGGCCCCGAGCCGGCGTCGAGCCGCTCAGGGCCTTTCGGTGGGACGCCTCTCGGCGGCCCGGGTCAGGCGTGGCGCGGAGCCGCCGGGCGCGCCACACGCCGGCGCTCGGCCCGCGCCATCCGGGACGCGCCGTTCAGGTCCTTCGGGAATTCCGTGCCGCGGTCGAGGACGTTGCACTCGACCTTCTCCATGCCGAAGACCTGGCGGAAGTAGCTGCCCGCGAACTCGAGGTCGAAGGTCTTGCAGGAGAAGATGTCCACGCTCACGAAGCTCTTCACCGGGAAGGTGTGGATGCTGACGTGGCTCTCCGCGATCAGCACGAAGCCCGAGAGTCCCCAGTCTTCCGGCTTCAGCCCCTTGTACTTGAAGACGTACGGCGGCATGATCTTCGTCATGCCGATCTTTCCGGGCAGCTCGTCCAGGATCCGGTAGATCAGGTCCAGATCCTCGAGCCTCTCCTTGTCGCACCCGTACCCGTCCAGCATGAGGTGAGGGCCGAAGCCGACCATCGCGTCAGCCACCTCCGCGCAACCACCGGGACTTGCGTCTGTTGCCGAAGCCGATCCTCATCGGGGGCTACTTCCCCTCCCCTTCCTCTTCCTCGTCCTCGAAGTCGTCCTCGTCTTCCTCGTACTCCTCTTCCTCGAACTCGTCGTCGAAGTCCTCGTCTTCGTCGTCGAACTCGTCGTCTTCCTCGAGGTCGTCGTCCTCGAAGAGATCCTCGTCGTCGTCGTCGTCCTCTTCGTAATCCTCGACTTCGTCGTCCGGGATCGGACCGAAATCGTCGTCGTCGGGGATCCCCTTCTTCTTGATCATGGCTCCCTCGGGCATGTGCCCTGACGCGACCCGCGCGTCGTTGACGTTGCTCCTGCCTGGTGACGCGCATTGAGTGCACGGACGCACCCACGGATGCGCGCCCGGGCGAAAAGGCACCGGCAGTATACGGAGCGCTCCCCCCCCGTCAATGGCGAATTCCGCGTCTCTGGCGGGCGCTTCCGGCGCTTCTTTCGAGTCGAAAACGCGGGGGAGAGTGCGGGGAATCTCCTTGCCGGGAGCCGAGAACGGCGTGGAAGCTGCCGGACGCGGCGGTACGCGTCGGCCGCCCGACGGCCAGGAAGCGCGGGCCGGACAGGGCATACGGGAGCGGGCGAACTGAGGGGCGGAGACGAGGGACAGGGCGGCGCGCCGCGAGGTCGCCCGCTGCTCCGGCGGACGATGCGGCGGCGCATGGCGGGGTTGACGGGACTCGAACCCGCGACCTCCTGCGTGACAGGCAGGCGTTCTAACCAACTGAACTACAACCCCGCGGAGCGTGAGGCCCGCGTGGCGCACGAGCGCCCGCGAGCCGACGGAGACTACCCGTGGCCGTAGGCAGTGTCAATCGCTCGGGCTCCGGCCTCGGCACGACTCGCCGCCCCTGGACACGGCCGCCACCCGATCCGCGGCTGCCGAGGCGCCGGCTCGGGCAGCGCGCGCCGCGCCGTGGCGCGCGACGCCGCCGCGCGCTCAGTACAGTCGCTTCAGCTCCGCGCCCGGATAGTAGTGCTCGAGAATGCGGTCGGCCTTCTCTCCCGCGCGCGCCATTCCCAGAGCGCCCGTCTGGCAGAGGCCCACCCCGTGCCCCGATCCCGCCCCGCTCGCCACCACCTCGAGCGCCCGGCCACTCGCCGGATCCCGGCGCACGTCGATCTTGAAGAGCGTCGAGCGCAGGATCGCGTCCGGCCGTCCGCCGCGCCTGAGCACCTGGCGGATGGAATACGCGGGAATCGAGACGTCTCCGGCCGTCGTCCGGACCCCGAGGCGCCAGACGCGCCCCGAGGCCGAGCGCGCGAGCACGGTCACGTCCACGAGGTCACCCAGGCTGTCCGCCGGGAGCGCGAGCCCCTGCTGCCGCCCGAAGCGCTCCACGTTCGCCAGGAATTCCGCCGGGCTCCAACTCTCCCGCCAGCGGTACTGGGGCGAGGCGGCACAGAAGTCGCCGTCGCCGCCGCGGTCCCGCCGGCTCTCGAGATAGGGGAGCGCGGCGGTGGGCCACGCCTCCCAGACTTCGGCGCTGATCCCGCCGCAGGTCGAGCAGTAGTTGGCGCGGATGGGCTGCCCCGCGGCGAGCGCCACGCCCCCGCGGGTCTCGTCCACGCACTCCGTGGCCAGCGGGCGCTCGCTCTCCACCGGGCCGTAGACCTGGTCTTCCACCGTGCCGTAGAGGTCGAAGCCCTCGCTCGCCCGCCGCCCGCGGTAGAAGAGCGTGTAGGAGCGCGCGGCGATCGCCTGGGCGCGGCCGGCCTCGATCAGGTCCTTCGTCAGGCCCCCGATCTCGCCCGGCACCACCCCGAGGAGATAGGTCTCGAGCGGCACCCGGTCCACGAGCGTGAGCTTGCCCCGCAGGTTGAGGAATACCCGGAAGTCGCCGCGCCAGGACTTGCCCTTCCAGCCCAGATACCCTCGCAACGGCCGGATCGAGAGCGTGTCGAGGCGCGCGAGGTTCGCCGGCAGGGTCCGGTCCGTCGGCTTCCCGACCCGCAACCCGGTGGGTGCGGCGGCCACCTCGACTGCCGAGCCGGCGCGCCTGCCGGAGGCGTGCAGCCCCCGCGCGTCCAGGGAGAGATCTCCCTCCACGACGAGGCTGTCCAGATCCCAGGCCAGCCCCACGTCGATGGACGGCTCGCGTCTCAGCTCGAGCGGTCCCGCCGCGGGCGGGGGCGTCGGAGCGGCGGGTGGCGCCGCGGGCGGGGGCGGCGCCGGCCGAGGTACCGGAGGCCGCGCACAGGAGGCGGCGAGCATTCCGAGCAGCAGGACCGCCGCCGCGCCGGGGCACGCGGCTCCGCCCCTCAACGCAGCGCTCCCGGAGTGATGTGCCCGAGCACGGCCGGATGTCCCGCACCCGTCGCCGTGGGCACGTTCCCCGGCAGCCCGCAGAGCGTCTGGTGGGCCAGGAAGGCGAAGGCCAGAGCCTCCTTCGATTCCGGAGGCACCCCGAGAGACGCCAGCGGCTGGAGCGGGATGCCGCTCACCCGCGTCTCCAGCGCCTTCATGAGCGTCCGGTTGCGCACGCCGCCGCCGCTCACGTAGATCACGTCGGGCCGGACGCGGGGGACGATGAACCGCTGGAGCGCTCCGGCCACCGACGCCGCGGTCAGTCCGACGGCGGTGGCCAGCACGTCCTCCTCGCTCATCCCCAGAGAGAGTCCCAGCTCGCGCAGCTTCACGGCGTAGCTGTCCCCGAAGTGCTCGCGCCCCGTGGTGCGCGGCGGCGGGAGCGCGAAGAAGGGATCCTCCAGCAGCTCGGCGAGCAGGGCGTCGCTCATGCGGCCCCGCGCCGCGACCGCGCCGTCGCGATCGTGGGTCTCGCGCCCCCCGCTGCGCAACGAGACGAGGGCGTCGAGCACGGCGTTGCCCGGCCCCGTGTCGAAGGCGATCACGTCCGCCAGCGTTCCGCCCTTCGGGAGCAGGGTCACGTTCGCCATGCCCCCCAGGTTGAGGAGCGCCCGCGATTCGCTCTCCGAGCGGAAGAGCCACCAGTCGGCGAGGGGCACGAGGGGCGCTCCCTCCCCGCCCGCGGCCGTGTCCCGCGTGCGGAAGTCGGAGACGACCGTGAGCCCGCTGCGTTCGGCGAGCAGCGCCGCCGAGCCGAGCTGCAGGGTGAGCGCCTGGCCGGCGCCCTTGTGCCGCGGCACGTGTCGCACCGTCTGGCCATGCGAGCCGATCGCGTCCACACTCTCGCGGTCCACCCGCGCCTCGGCCAGCAGCTCGAAGACGGCGGCCGCGAACCGCTCGCCCAGCGCGGCGTCGAGCCGCATGAGCCGCTCGGGGGCCAGCTCCGGGGCGGCGGCCACCTCGATCACCTCGCGGCGCAGCGCGGGTTCGAGCGGGGTCTCCCGGTAGGCGACCACCTCGTGCCGGGTCTCGAGCCCGAGCCCGGCGAAGCGCACCAGGACCGCGTCCACCGCGTCCGCGGAGGTGCCACTCATGAGTCCCACGATCAGGTGCTCCGGCCGCGCCGTATAGGCACGCACCGGGGCGAGCGCGTCACGCCGCGAAGCCACGGTCATCTCCCAGCTCCCCGTGTCGAGACCCCATCCGATCCGCTGCGGGCGGATGGCCGGCGCCATGGCCGCGAGCGGTCGCCAGGGCTCATCGCTTGCCCAGGAGCAGGCTCAGCCGCGCCTGCCCGTCCCGCACCGCCTCGGCGGCCGTCTTCCTTCCCTCGAGCGCCTGCTGCGCCTCGTCCTCGATGGCCGACTCCATCTCGCTCCAGGCGGGATGCCTCGGAGAGAAGCGGGCGCCTTCGAGCTGAAGCAACATCATCCTCTCGGCGGGCCGGTCGCGGTAGTCGGCCACGGTGTCGGCCCCCACCAGGGCCGGCACCTCCCCGCGCTCGCCGACCGCCGCTCCCTTCGCCAGCGCGAGCACGCTGGCGGGCTGCACCAGGAAGCGCGCCAGGTCCAGCGCCTCGTGCTTGTGCCTCGAGCCTTGGAAGGAGGCGAGGACCTCGCCGTCGGCCCACGCAATGCTCGCGCTGTCCTCGGCCGTCGGCTTCGGCACCAGGGCCACGCCGTACCTCAGCCCCGGCGCCAACCTCGGGATGCGGCGGAGGAGCCAGGCCCCCGAGAGCAGGAAGCCGAGGCGTCCCTCCTCGAACGCGCGCTCGAGGGAGTCCTGCCGCTGGAGGACGCCGGCCTTGCACAGGCGCTGGACGAACTCCAGCGCCGCCACGCTCTGCGCCGAGTCGAACGTCGCCCGTCGCCCGTCGTCGGAGAGAACCCTCCCGCCATTCGCCCACAGGAAGCTCAAGAGGCCTGCCGCCAGGGCGCCGTTTCCGGCGGTGGGAACGCCGTAGCCGTGGACGCCGTGCCCGAGTCGCTGGATCGCGGCCGCAGCGCGATACAGCTCGTCCCAGGTCTCGGGCGGGCGCCGCGGATCGAGTCTCGCGCGGGCGAGCAGGGACGGGTTGTAGAACAGCGCCCGCGGCTCGAGGAGCCAGGGCACGCCGTACAGGGCGTCCCCCACCGAGCACAGCTCCCAGCCCCGCAGGCGCGGCCTCAGGTCGGCCACGCCGGCGCTCCAGTCCGCGAGCCGGCCTGCCGCCAGCAGGCCCGGCATCGAGGCGGAGCCGATCTCGCAGAGGTCGGGCACGCTGTCTCCGGCGACGGCGGCCCGGATCCTCTCGCGCGCCTCTCCCCAGGCGAGGCGCTCCAGGCGGACCTCGATCCCGGGATGCGAGCTCTCGAACTCCGCGACGAGGGGCTGGATCAGCTCGGTGGGCCAGCATTCCCAGAAGACGATGACCGTCGCGTGCGGCGGCTTCTTCGCCGGCGCGCAGGCGAGCCCGGCCAGCAGGGCGGCCAGGAAGAGGGCGGCGAGGCGGACCCGACGCCTCACGGAGCGCCTCCCGGCGCGCGGGGCCGCGCGAGCGGAGCGGGCGCGCTCACGGCGCCTCGCCGAGAGCGGCCCGCACGAATCCCCCGGCCCTCGCCAGGCGCGACTCCGCCTCGGCGCGCGAGCAGCCCAGCTCGAGCATGACGATGGCCGTCTTCACGCTCTGCCCCGCCTCCTCGATCGCGCTCGACGCGGTGGCGTAGTCCACGCCGGCAATGGTCATCACCGTCCGGCGACTGCGCTCCACCAGCTTCTGGCTCGTGGCCACGAGGTCCACCATCATGTTCTCGTAGACCTTGCCCAGGCGCACGAAGGCCGTGGTCGTGATCATGTTCAGCACGAGCTTCTGCGCGGTGCCCGCCTTCATCCGCGTGGAGCCCATGAGCACCTCCGGGCCCACCTCGGGGCAGATGGCCACATCCACGTCCAGGGCGAACTCGGAGCGCGGCGTGCAGGTCACGTAGGCCGTGCGCGCCCCCAGCGTCCGGGCCTGGGCCAGCGCGGTGACCACGAAGGGGGTGCGGCGGCTGGCCGCGAGCCCGATCACCGTGTCCGCGGGTCCCACGCCGCACTTCCGCATGGCCCGCCCGCCCTCCTCCGCCTGGTCCTCGGCGCCTTCGACCGCGCCGACGAGCGCCCCGTACCCGCCGGCGATCACGCCCTGCACCATCTCCGGGTCGGAGCCGAAGGTGGGCGGACACTCGGCGGCGTCGAGCACGCCGAGTCGGCCGCTGCTGCCGGCGCCGACGTAGAAGAGCCGGCCGCCTTCACGGAACGAGCGGACGACCAGCTCCACGGCCTCGGCGATGTAGGGCAGCTCCCTGGCGACGGCGTCGGGAACCGTGCGGTCTTCGGCGGCGATGCGCGCGAGGATGCCCGCGACATCGAGGGTGTCGAGGTCGAGCGTGCGCGGGTTGCGCTGCTCCGTGGCGAGCCGGGCAAACTCCTCGAACAGGGAATCGTCGTCCATGCGCGAGACTCTCCCGGGGCGGTAGGCCCCTCCGTGGAGGGTGCAGGATGCCATGCGGCGCGGACGCGGGCAACGCGACCGACGGGGCCGACGGGGCGAGGCCGGCGGGCCGGCCGCTTGCGAGCCTGGCCGGGCGCGCCTACCGTGCCGCGCATGCCGGAGCTCCCCGAGGTCGAGACCGTGCGCCGCATGCTGGAGCAGAGCGTTCGAGGCTCCGTCATCCGCACGGTCCGGCTCTCGGGGCAGCGGCTGCGCGAGCGCGTGAGCTCGAGCCTGCCCCGCCGGCTGCGCGGGCGCGCGATCCAGCGCCTGGACCGCCGCGGGAAGTTCCTGCTCTTCCGCCTGGACGGGGGCCTCACCCTGATCTCCCATCTGGGGATGAGCGGCCGCTGGCTCGTCCTGGACCCTGGCGAGCGGGGTCCGGACCGGCACGTGCACGCCTGCATCGGGCTCGGTGACGGCCGGCGGCTCTGCTTCCAGGACGTCCGGCGCTTCGGCCTGCTGCGCCTGGCGGCCACCACGGAGGTGGAACGAGATCCAGCGCTGGCCCGGCTGGGTCCGGACCCGCTCTCCGTGCCCCCCGAGACCATGGGGCTCGAGCGGGCGGCGCGCGCCTCGCGCGTGGCCGTGAAGAGCTTCCTCATGGATCAGCGGCGCATCGCCGGCCTCGGCAACATCTACGCGAGCGAGGTCCTGCACCGGGCCGGGGTGGACCCTCGGCGAGCGGCGGGATCGCTAGGAGCGGCGGAGTGGCGGCGCGTGGCCTCCGAGATCGGGATCGTGCTCGGCGAGGCGATCGCGCGGATGGGCACCTCGTTCCGCAGCTTCCGCACGATCCGGGGCGAGCCGGGTGAGTACGGCGAGCTGCTTCGCGTCTACGACCGGGCCGGCGAGCCCTGCCGGCGCTGCGGGACGCCCATCCGCCGCATCGTGCAGGGGGGGCGCGCGACGTTCTTCTGCCCCTCCTGCCAGACCGGGCTGAAGAAGGGGCATCCGCCCCGACGACGGAGCCGCGGGACCGCTTAGGGCAGCGTCTTTCGCGGCATTTCTCGCGCCTGTCCTTTTCGTGGCATTATTCGTTGCCCCGGAGGTAATTGGCCCCTAACCTGTGCCAGGCTGTCCCATCTAAATTGCCGTGCACACGACGTTCGGCATCCAATCGGCCACGCACGGCTCGTCGAGCGACTCCACCAACGGAGGTTTCGTGACCTTTGCATCGCTGGGTCTGCCGCAGGTCATCCTCAAGGGCATCCGTGCCGCCGGCTTGAGCGAACCCACGGCCATCCAGAGCAAGGCCATTCCCACGATCCTGCAGGGCAACGACTTGATCGGCGTCGCGCCGAGCGGCTCGGGCAAGACCGGAGCCTATCTGATCCCCATCCTGGCCCGCCTCCTGGACAGCTCCACGCGGCTGCGCTGCCTCATCCTCGTCCCCACACGCGAGCTGGCGGCCTACGTGGAGACCCGCTGCCGGGATTACGCCCGCTACTCGGAGATCAAGGTGGGCGTCATCTTCAGCGGCGGGGCCCTCCCCGGACAGGAGCGCATGCTTCGGCACGAGGACGTGGACATCCTCGTGGCCACCCCCGGGCGCCTCCTCGAGCTGCACGAGCGCAAAGCGGTCAACTTCGAGTACGTGGAGGTGCTGGTGCTCGAGGAAGCCGATCGCATGGTCAGCATGGGCATGGGGCCCGAGCTGAGGCGGCTGCTCAAGCTGCTGCCGGAGACGCGACAGACCCTGATGTTCACCATGAACCTGCCGCCGGAGCTGAATCGCCTGGCCAAGGAAGCCCTCATCGAGCCCGTGCGCGTGGACCTGGCGCCCGGGGCGCGGCCGGGCACGGGCATCCGGCAGGTCATCTACCCGGTGCCGCGGGACCTGAAGCCGGACTTCCTGAATCACATGCTGTCCGAACGCGAGCTGTGGGGCGGCAGCGAGGTGCGCAGCCTCGTCCTCTTCACGCGCGGCCGCTACGGGGCCGACCGGCTGGCCCGCCTGCTCCATCGGCGGGGCTACGTGGCCACCGTCCTGGACGACTATCCGAGCCAGCAGGAGCGCGATCAGGCTCTCGAGGAGCTGCGCCGCGGGCGCACGCAGATCCTGCTGGGGAGCGACGGCGCGGGGCGCAGCCTCGACCTCTCGGGCGTCTCGCACGTGGTCAACTACGACGTGCCGCAGACGCCCGAGGACTACGCGCACCGGCTGGGCAGGCCGGGCCGGCCCGATGCCCCCGGGAACATGTTCACGCTGATGAGCCCCGAGGAGCAGAAGGACATCGCCGGCATCGAGCGCCTGCTGGGCCGGACGATCGAGCGCTCCTTCCTGCCCGCCTTCGACTACGGGATGCGGCCGAGCGAGATCAAGCAGGTGCTGAGCTACGACGACGAATGGACGCGCCCGCGACGGCCGGTCGGCGGGCTCCCCGCGGCGGCCCAGCGCATCGCCGGCGGATCGGCCACGCGGCCCGTGGGCGCGCCTCGGGGGGCGCCCACACCCTCGGCCTCGGGTCCCGCGCGGCAAGCCCCCACGGCGGCGGCATCGGCCCCGCACGCGGGAGCCCCGGCGACCAAGAAGCCGGCCCCGGCCGCGCACCCCACGGCCGCGCACGCGAGACACGGCGGGGGACATTCCGCTGGGGCTCCTCTGGCCGCCGGCCGGAAGGTCGCCGCCGAGAAGCCCGCGACGCGCTCGAGCAAGACGGTGGCGAGCCGCCCCGCCACGAGAGGGCACTCGAGCGCACGTCGCAAGAAGTAGCGCGCAGAAGAGCGCGAGCCGCGCCCCGGGTCCCCGGTGGCGCGGCCCGCGCGTCTTGCCGCCTACCTCGGCCGGAGCGGCTCCCAGCCCGTGATCCCGGGGTTCTCGACGGCCACCCAGCGGGAGGCGCGCACGTCGAACGCCTGGAGCGACTCGGGGGCCCGGACCCCCGGATCGTAGAGCAGGATCCACGCCCCCTGCCCCGCGGAGTGGAACATGCCGCCTTTGACGGCCGGCGTCGCCAGCTCCTGGAGGCGGCCCGCTTCGAAGTCGGCGCGCGCGAGCTGCGGCCCTCCCGGCCGGCTGCCCTGACCACCGACCAGCACCTCGCCGCTCGGACCCTGGAAGAGGCTGCCGGGCTTGAACCCGCCGAGAGCCACGCCCCGCACCCGATCACTGGTGCGGTCCCAGACCAGGAGGCTGTCCGTCGTCACGAAGCCCACCGGGCCGTCGCGGCCGCTCTCGAGGGCGGCACGCACGTTGGTGCTCGTGTGCAGGAAGATCGTGGGCGCCCCCCCATCCTCGGCTCTGCGCCCGACCTCACGGCCCGCCGCCCACAGGAGCCAGCGGCGCACGTCGTCGAATCCCAGCCAGACGATGGGGTGCCCGACCTGCAGCTCCTCCGTGGGGTTCGGGTCCGAGGTGCGGATCGCGTGGATCGTGCCCCCCGTCACCCACCAGACCGTGCCCGGGCTGGTGGCCCGGAGCCGGTCGGGCGTGAGACCCGAGGCCGTGAAGACCCGCCAGCGGTGCGCCATGGGATAGAGCAGATACGAGCCCGGCGTGGCGATCTTGGTGATCAGCACGTCGGGGTGGGCCAGCTCGAGCGACGAGAGGGCAGGCCGCCCCGGCAGCACGTCGTCCGCTTCCAGGGGGATGTCGTTGTCGGCCAGATCGCTCGGCAGCGTCGGGTCGAAGTAGCGCGTGTGCTTGCGCAGCACGATCGCGTCCACCAGATAGATGGGTGCCGGCTCCAGGCTCTCGAGGCGAACCGCGAGGGCCTTGCACACGCTGAAGCCCGATCCCCCGTCGGCGGGCACCGCGGCGATGCCGTCGTTGTACCCGAAGACCACGGCGCGGCTGTCGGGAGTCCATTCCAGCGTGTTCGACTCGAGCCGCCGCGTCAGCGGGCCGGGCTGCACCAGCCGGCCCCCCAGCGCCTCGGGCTCCTCGGTCGAGGGCACGCCGGCTTCCGCGTGGACGCGCCCGTAGCGGTCGGCCTCCAGGCCGAAGTAGCGCATGCGGAGCACGGCCCCGTCCGGGCCGTCCACCCACAGGCGGGTCGTATCGCCGGCGGTGGCTCGCGTCAGCCAGGCCACGCGCTGGCCGTCCGGGCTCACGCGGACGCGCACCAGGCGCTGGCCTCGCGTCGGCACCCACAACGTCTCGCGCTCGGCCAGGCTGAACGGCGCGCGCATCAGCGTGCCGTCCGTCCCGAAGAAGACGAACTTCTCGCTGTCGGCGGCGAAGACCTCACTCCAGTCCGTGGCGTGGGCCAGTGGCGGCGCGAGCGCCGTGACGACGCCCAAGCAGAACGCCACCCATGCAAGCCTCATGATTCCTCCAATGCCTGACGCACGGCTTCCTGGGCCCACCGCCAGGACTTCTCTGCAGCCTCACCGTCCGATGCGGACGCCTGAATCAGATCCGACGAGCCCCCGCCCTTGCCTCGGGACCGCTCCAGCAGACCGGGCAGCAGCGTGCGCAGGTCCAGCGCCGAAGCCGCTCCCGGAGCGCGCGCCCGGCCGACGACCACGATGGGATCGGGTCCCGCGGCGCCGACGATCGCCCACGGGGCGCCGGCCTCCAGCGACTTGAGAGCGAGCATGCGCACCTCGTCCCGCGGCCGCTCGGGAGCGAACGTCGCCACCGCCCGCGGCGGCTGACCCGCGCGCTCGCGCGCCTCGGACTCGATCAGCCGCGTGCTCGCGGCCGCGAGCCGCTTCCGCAGCTCCTCACGCTCTTCCACGGCGCGCTCCAGGTGCGGGATGAGGTCGCGATCCTTGAGCGTGTGCCGCCGCGCGGCCTCGAGCATCGTCTCGGCGCGCCAGGCGTGGTCCCGCAGCGCCCGTGCGCCGCAGAGGAACTCGAAGCGCGCGTTGCCGCGCACGCGCTCCCAGTGGATCACCTTGATCGCGCCCACCTCGCCCGTGCGGCGGGTGTGCGTCCCGCCGCAGGCCGACGCGTCCCAGTCGGGGATCTCGACGACCCGGATGGGCCCGCTGACCGCGGGGGCCTTGCGCAGGTCGAAGCGCTTCGCGCCCTCCGCATCCACCCAGTGGAGTTGGATGAGCCGGTCTTCCCACACGATGCCGTTGGCCGCGGCCTCCACCCCCTCGATCAGCCGCCAGTCCGCCTGGCTCGTGGCGACCTCGATCACGCTGCGTTCCTCGCCCAGCGTCGAGGAGAGCGTGGGGGCGTCGGCCACCCGCTCGAATGCCGCCGAGAGGATGTGCTGGCCGGTGTGCTGCTGCATGTGGTCGAACCGCCTCGCCCAATCCACCGTGCCCTGCACCTCGCTCCCCCGCGCCACCGGCCGCTCGAGCAAGTGCCAGATCCGCCCTTCCTCGGTCACCTGCACGTCGAGGACCCGGACGCCGTCCAGCTCGCCCCGGTCGGCGAGCTGGCCGCCGCCCTCGGGGTAGAAGTAGGTCGCATCCAGCTCGACGGCGGCGTGGCCCGACGACTCCCCCGTCGTCGCCACCCGCGAGCGGAAGCGCACGGTGTAGGGGTCGTCGTAGTAGAGGCGCTCGGAGGCCATCGTCGCCCCCCTCAGGAGTCGGTGCGGCGGATGCCGTACGCCCGCAGCTTCCGCCACAGGGTCGTGCGGGAGATGCCCAACTGGCGGGCGGCCGCCGTGGCGTTCCCGCGGTGGCGCGCGAGCACGCGGCGAATGTGCTCCTCCTCGACCTGGGCGAGCGACCAGCCGTCCCTCACCCCGGGGTCGGAGGCCAGGCGCGAGGCCGGGCGGCGATCCGCCGCGATGGAGGCGCCTGCGACTTCGCCGGCCCGGCCGGCCGCCCACCCCTCCACCCTCGAGTCCGCCTCGCCCGCCGAGCCGGCCGGAGTCGAGTCACCGCGGGGCAGCATACGGGGCGAGCGCACGGCCACGGGGAGATCCGCGGGCCGGATGATCGGGCCGTCCGCGACGGCCACCGCGTGCTCGATGGCGTTCTCCAGCTCTCGCACGTTGCCGGGCCAGTCGTAACGCTCGAGCAGGGATTCCACCTCGGGGGCGAAGCGGAGAGGAGCGCGGCCCGCCTTGTGGGCTCCGCGGTCGAGGAAGTACGAGGCCAGGAGGCCGATGTCTTCGCGCCGCTCGCGCAGGGGCGGCAGCTCGATCTGCACCACGTTGAGCCGGTAGTAGAGATCCTGGCGGAAGCGCCCGGCCTCGGCCTCGGCCAGGAGGTTCCGATGGGTGGCCGCGATGACGCGCACGTCCACGACCCGCAGGGAGTTGTCTCCCAGCCTCCGCAGCTCGCTGCTCTCCAGGGTCCTGAGCAGCTTCACCTGGGTGGAGAGAGGCATGTCACCGATCTCGTCGAGGAACAGGCTGCCGCCATCGGCGCTCTCGATCAGGCCCTCCCGGTCGGTCCCCGCACCGGTGAATGCCCCGCGCACGTAGCCGAACAACTCGCTCTCGATCAGGGACTCGGGCAGCGCGCCCACGTTCACGGCGACGAAGGGACCGGCCGCACGCCGGGACTGGAGGTGGAGGGAGCGCGCGATCAGCTCCTTGCCCGTGCCGCTCTCGCCGAGGAGGAGGACACTGCTGTCCGTCGGCGCGACCTTGGCCACGAGCCGGAAGATGCGCTGCATCTTGGGGCTCGCCCCGACGATGTTCCTCAGGAAGGGGTCTCGCCCGGGAGCGTGGGTTGCCCGAGTCGCCCCTGCGCGGCCGTGGCCCGTGATGGTCTGCATCTCTCTCTTCCAGTCGGTCTCCGCCGTTTCAAAATGCCACGCCCTGCCGGCCCGGTCAAGCCGGTCAGGGGATCCGGGAGCGAGCAGAGACGAGCGCGGCGGCGTCAGGCCTGGCCGTTTCCCGTCTTCTTGGCGGGGGGTGTCGGCTCGACCAGGGTCAGGCGCGCCTGACTGCCCGCGGCCGGACGCCAGGGGCCCGAGATGCCCCCCGAGGCGTAGAAGGGACCGACCTCCATCATCTGCGGCTCCTCGACCTCGACCAGGCGCAGGTAGAAGAAGGTCCACGCGTACTGGAAGACGGGCAGCAGGGCCACGAGGAACAGGAAGACCCCCGCGAGGACGAGTTCGACCGGGGGCGGCCGCCGAGGCAGCGCATAGACCAGCGCGGCGAGGAACCACACCGCCAGCACGATCGTGACCGAGACCACGACCATCTCGAGCCAGCGCTCGAAGCGGCCCCGGGCCAGATGGAACGAGTGCTCGAAGGCGCCCACCAGGTTCTTGTCGTTCAGCACCACGGCCTCGGTGGCGAAGGCCAGCTTGTACCCGAGGTAGAGCCCCGGCACGAAGAGCATGGGGAAGGCCACGGAGAGGACCAGGTTGCGCGCGAGCTCGGTCACGTAGAGCCAGGGC
>JAWOLC010000078.1:0-21330 GCA_033853925.1 Candidatus Eiseniibacteriota bacterium | reverse complement strand
GCCGCGACGCGAGCGGCGGCACATGCGTGCACCGGGCCGCGCGGGGCTCGCGAGACCGGGACGGGGCCGGTTGGCGGCCGGCCCCGATGTGGGCAGCAACGTGCGATGGTGGGTCGGGGTGAGGATGTGTGGCGGGACGATGTGGCAGGCTCCCGGTCCGGAAGCGTCGCGGCGTCCCGCAACATCCGTTCCACTCTTCCCTGGCGAGGGGCGCGAGTCCGCGGCGCGCGCCCGCCCGCCGCGGACTCCGCGCCTCGGCTCCGCGGCGCCCTCGGCCGCGCCCGCGAACCGTCACCGCCGACCACACGCTGACACCCGCAATGACGATTCGTGCCGCCGGCTGGCGACGGAGCGCGCGGCGAGCCGGCGCGCGACGAAGGGGCGCGCCGGGCGCGGGGTGAACGGACGCGCCGCATGGCGTGCTCGGCCGTGGGCGGGTCGCTGCTCCCATCACGTTCGCGGCGCCGCGCGTGTCGGTTCGCGTCACTTTCGCGGCCTCGATTCTTGACACCCCGCGACGGCCTTCCCTATAGTCTGGGATCGATCATACCGGGCCTCTCCCACATACCGCATACTGCCCGGGAACAAGGAGCCTCCATCGCGATGATTCCACGCATTCGCTGGGTGAGCTTCGCCGTTCTGGTGCTGCTCACGGTCGCCTCGGCGTGCCTGGCGGCGGAAGGCGATGTGGCCTACAAGCCTGGAAGGGCTGGCATTGGGGCCCAGCTGGGCGGCTCCTACTTCGGCTTCGACCGCCTGTTCGGCACCAGCTGGTTCGGCGACTACTCGGACGGGGCCATGCCCCGCTTCTCCTTCGCCGGACAGTTCCGCTACATCCAGAGCGACCATTGGCGGTGGCAGATCAGCCCCGGGTTCACCTGGACCGCTTACAAGACCGGCACGCCGATCCCCTTCGTGGACCTGCGCAATCCGACCGACAACTCCAAGGACCAGATGCTCACGCTGCTGGTCCCGGTCTCGGTCCAGGCTCAGTACGTCGTGAGGCGCGGGCGCTGGTTCTACCACGCGGGCGTGGGGCCGGGGCTCTACCGCGTGATGGTCGAGAACAACCGCAAGATCCTCAAGGACCCGGATCCGACCTCGCTCCGGCTGCACCGCGGCGTCTACTGGGGCGGCACCTTCGAGTTCGGCGCCGAGCGCTTCCTCAAGGCCATCACGACGACGAGCGTCGAATTCTCCTGGACGAACCACCTGGTGTTCAGCCAGCGCGACGATCAGTTCCCGAGCGGCTACAACAGCAACCTCATGGCGATGGAATGGCGGGTGGGCGTCAACTACTACTTCGACCCGCTCAGGCAGAAGACTCCGGCCGTGGGGATCCCCGAGACCAAGTAGCCGGCTGCCGCGCGCGGGCCCTCGCGCCCGCGCGTCCCGCGGCCGCACGCCGCGGCGCCGTGGTGCCCCGCCGGCCCCGCCCCTTCCTCCCGCCCCCGGCCCGTGGCGTCCGCGTGTCCCCCCGGGCTCGCCTCGGGTACCATGCGCCCGCCGGCCGAAGGTTCCGCGGGCGGGTCGCCGCGCCCTTGGCCCGGGGAATCGTGGCCGAGCCCGGAGGTTCGCCGTCATGAATGACCGGGTCCACTGGGAAGACAAGGTGGGGTCCGACGCCCTCACCTTCGACGACGTCCTGCTCGTCCCCGCCTACTCCGCCGTCCACCCGCGCGAGGTGGACGTGAGGACGCGCTTCTCGCGACGCATCGGACTCAACGTCCCCCTGGTCAGCTCGGCCATGGACACGGTCACGGAGTCCGAGCTGGCGGTCGCGCTGGCGCGCGAAGGCGGGCTCGGGGTGATCCACAAGAACCTCTCGATCGCCGAGCAGTGCGCGCAGGTGGACCGGGTGAAACGCTCGGAGAGCGGCATGATCCAGGACCCCGTGACCCTTCCGCCCTCCGCCACGCTCGGGGAGGCGCACGCCATCATGGCCCGCTTCCACGTCTCGGGCGTGCCCATCACCGAGGACGGGCGCCTGGTCGGCATCCTCACGAATCGCGATCTGCGCTTCGAGGACTCGAGGAGCAAGCGCGTCGCCGAGGTGATGACCCGCGAGAACCTGGTCACCGCGCCGGTCGGCACGACGCTCGAGCAGGCCCGAGCCATCCTGCAGGAGCATCGCATCGAGAAGCTGCCGATCGTCGACGACGCCCGGCGGCTCAAGGGGCTCATCACCGTCAAGGACATCGAGAAGCGCATCAAGCACCCGCAGGCGTGCAAGGACTCCCGGGGCCGCCTGCGCGTGAGCGCGGCGGTGGGAGCGGGCGGCGACCACCTCGAGCGGGCGGCCGAGCTGGTGCGGGCGGGCGTGGACGCGCTGGTCGTGGACAGCGCCCATGCGCACTCCGCGGGGGTCATGCGCGCGGCCGAGGCGCTGCGCGAGCGCTTTCCCGCGACGGATCTGGTGGTGGGGAACGTGGGGACCGCCGAGGGCGCCCTGGCCATCGCGGACCTGGGGGCCGATGCCGTGAAGGTGGGCATGGGCCCGGGAGCGATCTGCACCACGCGGGTCGTGACCGGGGCGGGAATGGCGCAGCTCACCGCCATCCTGGAGGCCGCCCGCGCCCTCGAGGGGCGGGAGGTGCCGATCATCGCCGACGGGGGCATCAAGTACTCGGGGGACATCGTCAAGGCGCTCGCCGCGGGCGGGCACTCGGTCATGATCGGCAGCCTGTTCGCCGGCACGGAAGAGAGCCCGGGCGAGGTCGTGCTTCTGGAGGGTCGCTCGTACAAGGTTTACCGGGGCA
This sequence comes from Candidatus Eiseniibacteriota bacterium, assembly GCA_033853925.1. Taxonomy (GTDB): domain Bacteria; phylum Eisenbacteria; class RBG-16-71-46; order RBG-16-71-46; family RBG-16-71-46; genus JANXPZ01. The sequence continues at coordinate 18,571 of JAWOLC010000078.1, read as the reverse complement.
TGGGGTCGCTGGCGTCGATGGCCGCGGCGAGAGGCAGCCGGGAACGCTACTTCCAGGAGGAAACCGAGGACCTCGCGAAGCTCGTTCCCGAGGGGATCGAAGGCCGCGTGCCCTTCAAGGGCCCGCTGGCCCACTCGGTCTATCAGATGATCGGCGGTCTGCGTGCCGGAATGGGCTACTGCGGGGTCCGAGACATCGAGGCCCTGCGCACGCAGACCCGCTTCGTGCGCGTCTCGCCCGCCGGCCTTCGCGAGAGCCATCCGCACGACGTGACCATCACCAAGGAAGCGCCGAACTACGAGGAGAAGAGCCGGCGCTGAGGGCCGGCGCCTCCCTTCGCTCGACGAGCCCGCGGGCGGCTCCGCCGTCCGGTCCCGCCGGAGGTCCGATCCGGCGCACTTTGCCAGCGAGCTCGAGCGTCGGCATGCTAAGATGAGTGCATCCCCCGGATCCCCCCCGCCCGAACGCACACGACTTCCTCGAGGCTCAGGCCGTGTCCTCTCGCGTTGCATTCGTGGCCGTGCTCGTTCTCTGGTCGGTCGCCGGGCGCGCGGCGGCCGACGGCTTCTCCCTCCGGCATCGATTCGTGGAGCTGCTGCGCGCCCCCGGGGGGAATCCGGCCGGCGCCATCCTCGTCGCCGACCTGAATGGCGACGGGAACGCAGACCTCGTCCGCACCACGCCGGGTCGCGCGGTCTGCGAGCTCTCCTCGGGCGACGGCCGCTCGCTGGAGACCTACCGCGACGTCACGCTCGATCCTCAGGGTCTCGTGCGCGCAACCGGCGATGTCACCGGCGACGGCCGACCCGAGCTGTTCGTCGTCGCCGTGCGCGAGGGCCGGGCCTGGCTCTACTGCCACGACATCCGCGACGCCGAGCGGGCCGACCGTCCTCTCTGGACGGCCGGCCCCTTTCTGGACAGCTGTCGGGTCATGCCCAAGATGGGGGCGCGCGGCCACGTGCGCGTCCTGAGCACGCTGGATGCGGACGGCGACGGCCGCTCCGAGGTCTACCTGGACGTGCAGCCCTATGTGCCGGGGGGCGAGCCGCGGAAGGTCGTCTGCCTGGACGGGCCGACGGGGAAGGAGCGCTGGCGCTTCGTGCTCGCGCCCGGCGCGACCTTCCTGAAGCTGCTGACTCGGCGTCATGGCGCGGAGCGGCACCTGATCCTCGAGACCTATGCGCCCAGCAACGGCTTCGCCGTGGGAAGCGAGACCGACTCGCGCGCCTATCTGATGGCTCTCTCGCCCGCGGGGCGGCGCGAGTGGGCCGTGGCCCTGGGCGGCGTGTTCGCCGGAGTCTGCTCGGATCTGGGCGACCTCGACGGCCGCGGCGACACCGTGATCGTCGCCTCGACCATCGGGACGGCGGCGGAGATCGAAGCGGATTCGTCGGCGCGGCCTCGCCTCTGCGTCATCGACCCGGCGAGCGGGAGGATCCTGCGCAGCGCGAGCGTCCCTTCGGGGATCACGCCGCGCCTCGCCGATCTGGACGGAGACGGGCGTGACGAGATCGTGGGCGGGGGCCAGGACCAGGCCGTCTACGGCTACGGGCCGGATCTCGCCCCGCGCTGGGTCTGCGGGCGCCATCCCCTGCGCGACGTCCTGGCGATCGCCGACCTGGACGGCGACGGCGCTCCGGAGATCGTCGCCGCCCACCAGGGCGCCATCGGCGTGCTGGACGGCCGAGGCCGGCTGCTGCTCTGGCAGGAATTCCCGGACGGCCCGCTGAACGCTTCTCCGCTGCGGGTGCGAGGCCGGACGCGCCTGCTCCTCGAGAGCCGGGACGAGATCCGCCTCGTCTCCTTCGCGCGCCCCGATGCTCCCCCGGTGGCGCTCGCCACCGCCGGCGGGGTGCTCGCGCTCGGGATGGGCGGCCTCGGCTATGTCGCTCGCCGCCGCCGGCGGGGCGCGCGGCTGGTCGAGCGGGGCGAGGCGCAGGATCGGCTCCTCGAGGCGATGATGGCCTTCGGCCACGCTGGCTCGTCGCTGGGTGTGATCCACCGCCTGCAGCTCCACTTGCGGAACTGGGAGAGAGTCCGCCAGCGGCCCGGCGCGCGCGACGCGCTGCTGCCGCTCCTCGAGGACTTCGTGAGCCGCGTGCTGCCCGATCTGGTGCGTCTCGTCGCGCTCGCGCGCCGCGCGCAGGCCAAGGCCCAGCACTGGCGGACGCTGGCGGAGCGGGCGCTGGTGGTCTCGGCCGAGGTGCACGAGTTGCTCGCGGGCGACCCGGCCGACGCAGCCGAGCACGCGCGCCGGGCCGAGGCCGAGCTGCAGGAGGTGGACGCGAGCCTCGCCGGCCTGCGCGCCCACCTCAAGCAGATCTTCCGGGCGCCGCTCGGACCCGCCGTGCGCCGGGCGCTGGCCCGCCGCGAGGAGTCTCTGGCGGCGGCGGGCGTCGAGGTGGGCGTGCGGGTGGAGGGCTCGGAGGAGGCGACGGGCTTCGTCTCTCCACCGCAGCTCGACAACGTGCTCGACAACCTGGTGGACAACGCCCTGCGGGCGATGGAAGGGGCCGCCCCCCGCCGTCTCACGGTGACGGTCGGGCGGGAGGGAGCCTACTGCCGGATCGAGCTGACGGACTCCGGTCGGGGCATCGCCGCGGCCGACCGCGAGAGGATCTTCGACCGCGACTACAGCACGCGCGAGGGCGGCGGCTTCGGCCTCTACTTCGCGCGGCAGGTCCTCGCCCGTTACGAAGGGAAGATCTTCGTCCCGCACGGCGCCCCGGGCGAGGGCGCAACCTTCCGGGTGCTGCTGCGCTCCGCCTGAGGAGCCGGACCCGACGAGCGAAGGAGCCGCCATGAGCAGCGATCGACTGCAGATCCTGGCCGTGGACGATGACCGCGGCTTCCTGGAGGACCTGGAGCGGCTCGTGGCCGATCGCTACCGGCTGGAGATGGCCCACAGCGCGCGCGAGGCCCTCGCCGCCGTGGAGCGCACCGCCTTCGACGCGGTGCTCCTCGACCTGGACCTGGGCCAGGGCACGGATGGCTTCGAGGTGCTGGAGCAGATCCGCCTGCGCGAGCCGGGGCTGCCCGTCATCATGGTGACCCGCGACGCCTCGGCCGCCTCGGCCGTGACTGCGCTGAAGAAGGGCGCCGTGGACTACCTCGACAAGCGGCCCGACCTCGAGGATCTCGAGCGCCGCATCGCCCGGGCTCTGGACGAGCAGCGCCTGCTCGGCGAGAACCGGGCCCTGTCGCGGGAGGTCGAGGCGGTCTGGGGCCGGATGGTGGGCGAGAGCCCGGCGGTGCTGGGGCTGCGGCGGGCGATGGAGCAGGCCGCCGCGGGCACGAGCCCGGCGCTGATCGTCGGCGAGACCGGCACGGGCAAGGAGCTGGTGGCCCGCGGCATCCACCGCCTGGGCGGCCGCGGCCTCTTTCGCGCCGTCAACTGCGCGGCCATTCCTCGCGACCTCTTCGAGAGCGAGCTGTTCGGCAGTGAGCGCGGCGCCTTCACGGGGGCGTTCCAGCGCATCGTCGGCGCCTTCGAGGAGGCGCGCGAAGGCGTCCTCTTCCTCGACGAGATCACCGAGATGGACCCCGGCATCCAGGCCAAGCTCCTCAGGGTGATCGAGGAGCGCGAATTCCGCCGCCTGGGCGGCGGCCAGTGCGTACCCTTCCGCGGGCGGGTCCTGGCATCCACGAATCGGGATCCCGAGCAGGCGGTGGCCGATGGCCGGCTGCGACAGGATCTCTACTTCCGGCTCAACACCTTCGTCATCCGCGTGCCCGCGCTGCGCGAGCGGATCGGCGACATCCCTCTCCTCGCCGACTACTTCCTCGAGCGGAAGTCGGCCGAGCTGGGGGTGCCGCGACGGTCCCTCGACGGTGCCCCGCTGGCCAGGCTGTGCGCGTTCGCCTGGCCCGGCAACGTGCGCCAGCTCCAGAGCGCGATCGAGCGCCATCTCACCGGCGCGCCGCTGCTGGGAGGCGGGGAGGGAGCCGCGTCCGCCGCCGATCCCTCGCTGTGGACGGACGATCTGCTCGAGGTGCCCTACAAGGAGGCCAAGGCGGAGGCGATGCGCCGGTTCCAGAAGCGCTACGTCGGGGCGGTTCTCGCGGCGCACGGCGGCGACGCGAACGCCGCGGCGGCGAGTATGGGCCTCACCGCCTTCGGGCTGCAGAAGATGAGGCGCGCGCTCGAGGAGGAGGGCTTCGCTCCCGATCCGTGAGGGCAGCGAGACCCCGCCGGCCCCCGCGCTCGCCAACTCGAGTTGGCGAGCGCGGTCGCTTTCGCCGCCGCCGCCGCAGCGATCTAACGGGCAGGCCTCCTTTGGCGCCCAACTCGAGTTGCACTCCGCGAGCGGGCCGGCGCCGCGCCGGCGCCGAGGTGCGCGCCATTCTGACCGCGACTGGCGCGGGCGCGACCCATTCCCCCCGCTCGCGGGCGCGGCGCGCGCGGCGGGCACGCGGGATGCAACGGGAACGAGCCGTGCTGCTGGTGAGACGGTCTCCTCGCGGAGGCCGGCGGAGACGACCGGGGCCGCGCCCAGCGCAACGAGGAAAGGATCGAGCGTATGAGGCCGCGCGTGCTGCTGGCGGAGAGCGACGCCGAGCGGAGGAGGCTGATCTCGGACGCACTGGCGGCCGGCTTCGAATGCCGGCAGGCGGTCAGCGCCGAGGAGGCGATGCGGGAGCTGCACGCCCAGGAGTGGGCGGCGGTGATCGCCGCTCACGATCTGGGCGTGGGCGGCAGCGGCCTGGAGATCCTGCAGGCGTCCCGCGAGATCGCGCCACGGGCCTTCCGGCTGTTCATCGGCGACCTCGCCTCGCCGGGCCTGCGCTGGGACGTGCAGCAGCTCGCCCAGCCCCACTACCTGACCAACGCCCGCGGCCCCGGGCTCATCGCCGGGCTGGTGCGCGCGCTGGCCCGGCTGCTCGATCCTCCCTCGTCCGGCGAGGCGCCCGGAGCGGCGGAGGCCGACGGAGACTCCTGGAGCACGTGCTCTCCCATGGGTCTGGACTTCCTCCGGGAGCTGAAGGCCGCCGCGGAGCAGGACGCGCCCGTCTTCCTCTACGGCGAGCCGGCCAGCGGCGTCGAATGCGCGGCGCGCCGGCTGCGCCAGTGGCGTCGGGAGTGGTGGAAGCGCGGCTCGCCGGGCGCGCCGGCGGACCCGGCGCCGGTCGTCGTCCTGCGCGTTCCCTCGCTGCGCGAGCGGCCGCAGGATCTGCCGCTCCTCGCCGGGCAGTGGCTCAGGGAGCAGGCGCGGCGCAACGGGCAGGCCCCGCGCGCCCTGGCGGGCGAGGCGCTCGAGGTGCTGCTCGCGCGCACCTGGAGGGGCAACCTGGACGAGCTCCACGGGACTCTCGCGGCCGCGGCGGGGCGGGCGGGGGCGCGGCCGGTGATCGAAGCCGCGGACCTGCGGCTGAACGGGGAGCCTCCCATGCCTCGCTCGCACCAGGCGAAGGACGAGGGGCAGCGCCTGTGCCTGCTGCGGCAGCTCCGCGCCGCGCGCAGCGTGAGCGGCGCGGCGCGGCTCGAGCACTGCACGCGGGCGAACTACATTCGGCTCATGCGGCGGCTGGGGATCCTGCGGGCGGACGTGGGGGCGCACCCGGCCGCACGCGAGAGCGAGACCGCGCCCCCGGGCCGTAGACAGGCGCCGGCCTTCGCCCTCGGGGGAGTCCCTCGAGGCGCGTGAGCGGTGGAGCCGGCCTCGGCCCGGGCGCCGAGCCGGCCCTGCCGCCCCAGCGAGGCGCCCCCCGGTTCTTCGGTGACCGGGGGGCGCTCGTGATCGCCGCGACTGGACGGTGGCGGCGCCTATCGCTTCTTGGGCAGGTCGAAGTGGAAGTCCGGGTTGATCTGCCGGATCTCGTCCACCAGCCGCTCCAGGCTCTGCTCGGTCTCCTCGCTGGGGCGCGCCTTCCAGGCCGTGTACAGCTCGAGCAGCTCGTCCTGCTTCGTGCGCAGGAGCTGCTGCATCGCCGCCTCGTTCGCCGTGCGCTTGAGGTGGTAGACCTCGCCCTGCTCGAGATGCTGGGCGAGATCGAGCGGCTCGCCGCGCATGTGCGAGAGGATCTTCAGGTACTTGTCGAAGCCCACGGACAGCCTCTCCAGCACCTCGGCCACGCCCGCGTTCTTCCGGTGCATGGGCTGACTGTAGGTGTAGGCGAAGTGGTAGTAGGTCTTGCCTCGGCCGACGTAGGCCTCCTCGCTGGGCTGTTTGCGCGACGGCGCGCCGTCGGGCGCCCCGGTGTTGTCGAAGATGGCGACCGAGATCAGCAGGAAGTCGGAGTTGCCCTTGTGGATCAGGTACTGGATGCGTGCGTCCGCCGAGCCGGCCAGCCGCCGGAACACGTCCACGTCGTAGCGGGAGAGGAACTTCTTCGACTGCTCCGCGTACTCGGGGTTGATGAACGCGTGCAGCAGGTGGGCCAGGTAGACGTTGACGTCCTCGTCGTAGCAGTCGGGGTTGGAGACCAGCCCGGACTCCATGCGGCTATAGAGGAGGCAGTTGATGGTGAAGTGGTAGGTCGGGAGAAGATTGCGGCGGCCTTCCTTCAGCTCACCCTGGTGGCGCGGATCCATGGCTTGCCCCTCCGGCTACCGCTTCCCGGCCCGCGCGAGGCCTCACGCTCCTTGCGGAGCGGGCCCGTGTCCCGGCGCGGGCTCCTGCACCCCGAGAGGCAGCATCCGGCATGCCATGCGCCGCCGCGTTGGGCTGGCCGCGTTGCCGCATCGGCATACGACACAGCGAGCTCGTGGGCTCGCGGGGCGAACTCGCTGCACCTGGCGCGATTTCACGCAGCGACCCCCGCCGACTGGGGGTTCTGGCTCGGCGGACGCGGGGCCGCCGCGCTCGGGCGGCACGCCCGCTCCCGCGCCAAAGTCGCGCATCCCTGACGCGTTGACCGTGACAGCGCGTCGCGGGTGTGGACAATCCCCGAGGGCCGACCTCTCGCAGCGGCAGAGGGATGAGACGCAAGGAGACGCCGGACCTGCTACGTTGCGGATTGCACGCGGGCCGCCGGCCGGGGGCTTCCGGCCGGCTCGTCCCGGCCTGAACCGCCCCCGGCTCCTCGGGGCATGTCACTTGCGAAACAGGTGGGCGTGAACGATCAGGCCGCATCGGCCACTCCGCGCGACTCGCGCGGCCGGACCGCTCCCGCAGGCAGCGCCGCGGCGAGCGTGGTCCACCCGGGCGCCGGGCTTCGACTCCGGCTCTGGACCGCCTGCCTGCTGGGTGGTCTCGCGGGGGCGGGGGCGGTGCTCGGGCTCTTCGCCTGGCTGTCGCCGCCCGATCCTCTCTTCAACCCCGCCAGGCTCGGCATCTGGCCCTGGAGCGCGGCGGCGTTCTGCCTGGTGCTCGCCGTCGGCCTCGGCCTCTGGCTCGATCATGCGATCGCTCTCCACCTGCGTGGCCTCGGGCGCGCCATCGCCAGCGGCGATCCCACCGAGCTGGGCTCGCTCCCGGCCGCGACGCGGTGGGGCGAGCTCTCGCTTCTCACCGCCCAGCTCCAGAGCCTCCTCGTGCGCCAGCGGGAGCTGGGCCAGAGCGTGCTCGAGCTGGAGGAGCTGCGCCACCGTCTGCGCAGCCTGCGCGTGGCGATCGAGGTGCGCCCCCGCGGACATCGCGGGGAGCCGCTGCGCGCGCTGGAGGGTCCGCTCGGCGGCCTGGTCGAGGTCCTCAACCGCCGTTGGACCGAGGACGAGGAGGCCGAGCGGCGGGGCCGCGCGGAGGCGCTGGGCCTGCGGCACGAGCTGGCGCTGGCGATCGTGGACGCGCGTGATTCGACGGAGCAGGCCGAGCGCGGTTTCGTGGAGGCGACGGCGCTGCTCGCCACGGTGCGCGAGCTGCAGCGCCTGGCCGGCGAGCTGGAGCAGGAGGTGGCGCCCGCGCCCCGCGAGGAGGCGGGCGCGGAGACGGCACCGGAGCCGGCCGCGACCCCCTCCCCGGCCGAGGCGCAGCGACGGTATCGCGAGGCGGCGGCGGCGGCGATCGCGGAGCTGGTGGCCGCGTCGCGCGAGAGCGTCGAGCACCTGGCGGCCGGCCTCGCCCGCGTGCACGAGATCGGTGAGCAGGTTCAGGTGCTGGCGAATCGCTCGACCCTCATCGCGCTCAACGCCGCGATCGCCCGCGGGACCCTGCCGGCCGAGGCCGCGGGGGCCGCGCCCCCCGCCGAGGGGCTCTCCCGCGACCTGCGCAACCTGGCGCGGGAGGTGCGGGCCGTGACCGAGCGCACGGCGGAGCTGTCCCGCGAGATCGGCGGCGAGGTCGCGGCCGCGGGCGAGCGCATGCAGGGGCTGCGCGAGCGCGTCGCCGCGAGGCTGGACGAGGCGCCGGCCGTGGTCGAGCCCGTCGCGGGGGTCGCGCCGCCGCCGCCGGCCTCGGCGGGGGCCTCGAGGCTCCTCCAGCGGGTGCGCGAGGTGGTCCTGGACGCGGCGACCAAGGGCGAGCGGCTCTCGGCGACGGGCGAGCGGGCCTCGCGCGCGGCCGAGCGGCTCGTGCGGCGCCTCGAGGAGAACTCGGGGGCGCTGGAGCGGCTGGCGCAGCGTCTCGGGGCGCGCGAAGATGAGCTGAGCGGGGGCTCGCAGCCTGCGCGCGGAGCGGCGGAGGAAGCCGACGTGCGCCTGCTCGGACCCGAAGAGGAGGGGCGCGGCCGCCCGCGGCCCTCGCCGGGGTCCGAGTCCGCCGGCCGGGCCGACGACACGGGAGATCCGACATGACCTCCGCCGACGAGCGTGGCGGCGGGCGCGAGATCGCCCGCGGCTTGATCGTGGCTCTGACGCCCGCGCTGGCGGACGTGGCCACGCCCGCGGCGCTCGAGACCGCCCGGGAGGCGGCGCGAATCCTCTCCCTCGACGGGCTGGATCGGCTGCTGGCGGCGTGCGCGCCGCAGGCGGGGCGACCCTGGCCACCCGAGCTGCAGCCGGCGCTCGAGCGCGTGCGGCGCCTGGTCGCCCAGGTGGCCGAGGCGGGCGACGTGGCCCTGCTGCGCCAGGCCGACCGCGAGCTGTCGGGGCTGGCGGACGAGGTCGCGGCGCTTCATTGGAGCCCGGTCCGCAGCGCCGCGGAGGCCGCGCCGCCCAGCGCCACGCTGAGCGTCGCCGACACGCTGGACGACGTGAACCTGGCCGACCAGGCCTCACGGGAGCTGGCGCGCCGGGCCCGTCTCCTGCCACCCGTGGCGGGCGCACTCCGCGCCGCGCTGGACTGGCTGGCCGGGGAGCTGGGTCGGCCCCTGACCCTGCGCGAGGACGACGGCGTGCTCGAGGTGCAGTGCGAGCGGGTGGCGTTCGAGGGACTGGCTCCGGCGGGCGAGGTGCTGGCAGCGGTGAACGGCAACCTCGGGCCGACGCTCGCCGGCGCCCAGACGGAGTGGCTGGTGCGCGTCCCCCTGCACGGCGCACGCGAGGTGTACCTGATGCTGGTTCGTGGCGGGGTGCCGATCGCCGTTCCCTGGCACGCGGTGCTGCGCCTGCGCATGGCGGCGGCGGGCGAGCTGGCGGGGCGTCTCAGCCTCGGGGACTGGCCGATCGTCGAGAGCCCGCTGGGCGCCGCCCTCGAGCCGGCTTCCTCGGCCGCCGAGCCCGAGGAGCGGCCGCTCGCTCTCGTCGCCCACGGCCGCAAGCGGGGCTGGATCGCGGCCGACCGGCTCGTCTGGAGGCTGGACGCCGTACCCGTCGAGCCGACGGAGCCGCCGCCGACATCCGGCTTGACCGCGATGGTGGAGACCGAGGAAGGGGAGCGCTACTGGCTGGCCGAGCCCGAGTGGCTTCTGGAGTCGGTCGAGGCGCCGCTCCTCCGGCGCGAGTCCGAGGCTCCGCCGGCGGCGCGCGAGCCGCAGGTGCCTCCCCCTGCGCCGGAGCGAGCCCCCGCGCCTTCCGCCGCGCCGGCTCCCCGGGCCAGCGCCGAGGTGCCTCCGGCGCGCAGCGGGGCGGCCGCGTCCTCGGCCCCGCATCTGCGCTTGCTCACCTCGGCCGACGTCGAGCCCATCCAGAGCGAGGAGGCGGCGCCCGGCGCGCCGCCCGCCGCCTCCCCTCCACCCGTGGCGCCAGAGGCGCTGCCGCCTCCTTCCTACAGGCCCCCTCCGGCTCCGGCGCGCGCCCCCGACTCCGCGCCCGGGGCCGGCCAGGCCCCGCCGCGCCCGGAGTCTCCACCGCGACGAGTCCGGCCCGGGCCCGGCGTCCACGTGCCGGAGGCGGCCCCCGCCCCGCCCCGAGCGCCTGCTCCCGCGCCCGGGCCGCGGCGGGCGGCGCTGATCGCCGAGGATTCCTTCACGGCCCGCATGTTCCTCACGCGCCTGCTGGAGCGGCTCGGCTTCGAAGTGCGGGCCGTGGACAGCGCGGCCGCGCTGCGCACCGAGTTCGAGCGGGGCTCCTGGTCGCTGGCCTGCGTGGACGTCGAGCTGCCCGACGAGGAAGGCGCCGCGTTCCTCGCCCGGCTCGTCTCGCGCTACGGCGAGCGGACGCCCTTCGTCGCGCTGGTGCGCGACACGGAGGACCGCGTGGCCGCGAGTCGCGCCGGCATCGAGCGCATGCTGCGCAAGCCCTTCGATCACCAGGAACTCGAGCAGCTCCTGCGGCGGCTCGGCATTCTGTCGCGGGGGAGCGCGTGAACCCGGAAGCCGCCGTCGGCCGCGGGGGCGATCCGAGCCCCTGCATCCTGATCGTGGACGACGACCGGCGCATCCTCGAGCTGCTCGAGATCGCCTTCACCGCGCACGGCTTCCGCGTGCTCACCGCGCCGGACGGCGAGGAGGCCACGCGGCTCACGCTCGCCGAGCGGCCCGATCTCGTGGTCCTGGACGTGCGCCTGCCCAAGAAGAGCGGCCTCGAGGTCTGCGAGTGGCTGCGTCGGGACCCGGACGATCCGCTGGTGCCGATCCTCGTGCTCTCCGCCGTCACGGACACGGAGACGCGCCTGCAGGCCTTCACCCGTGGCGCCGACGACTACCTGACCAAGCCCTTCTCGCCGAAGGAGCTGATCGCGCGGGTGAAGCGGCTGCTGGCCCGCTCGGCGAGCGCGCGCCAGGCGCAGGCCCGGCAGGCGGAGCTGGAGCGGGAGGCGAGCCATGCCCGCGAGGAGGCCAAGCGGGTGCTGGCCTCGGCGCAGCGCGAGCAGCGGCTGCGCGATCTCGGCTTCGGCCTGGGCCTCGACCTTCTCGAGGTGCTCGACGAGGACGAGCTGGCGGGGCGGCTGCTGCCCCTGGCGCGCCTGCGGCTCGGGGCCGGCATCGCGGGGCTGCTGCTGCCGGACCCGGCCAGCGGTCGCCTCGCCCCGGCCGCGGCCCGCGGGGACGGCCTCGACCGGCTCGCCGGCCTCGAGCTGGCGCCGGACGGACCGCTGGGCGCGCTCCTGGCCGGCCTCGAGCGACCGGTCGCGCGCCGCGACCTGGAGCGCTTCCCGGATCTGGCCGAGGAGGTCGCGCCGTTCGTGGCCGAGGGAATCTCGCTGCTCGTGCCGCTGCGCGGACCGGCGGGGCTGGAAGGCGTGCTCGTGCTCGACGAGCGCGGCGACGGGCTGCCCTTCCCGCCGTTCGAGGTGGAGCTGCTGGCGAGCCTGGCGCGCCTGGCCGGGATCGCGCTGCACAACGCCCGTCGGGCGCGGCGTCACGCCGAGCGGGCGCTCGCGGAACTGGCACTGCGGACCGACGCCGGCCGGGCCCGGGGCCTGGCGGAAGGCGCCCTGCTCGTCGAGAGCGCGGCACGGGCGACCCTGCTGCCGCCGCGCCAGCGCCGGGCGCTCCTCCAGGCCGTGCGCCTGGGGCGCGGCGCGGCGACGGGCGAGGTGGCCGAGGCGCTGGCGCGGCTCGCGGCGGAGGACCCGACGGGGACGGCCCGCGATCTGCGCCGGCTGGTGGCCCGCGCCCTCGGCGCCGAGCCGCCCGGCGAGTCGGGTCCCGAGGAGGACCGCGCCGCGGTGCTGCTGGCGGTGGCGCTCGCCCACGCCGAGGAGCGCGAGCGCGGCGCGGACGGCCCCGCGGCGCTCGCGCGGGCCCTCGCGGTGGCGGGGGCGCGGCTCGATCCGATCACGGGTCAGGCCCTCGAGGCGGCCGCGCGCGAGCTGGAGCTGGACGCGCCGGCCGTGGCCTAGCGGGCCCGCGGCGGCCCTCGCGCGGCCAAGGGCTCGCCCGAAGCGCCGGATGAGATCAGGCCCGCCCCCTCCCCACGGAGCGGGCGGGCCTGCGCCCGAACGGGGCTACTTGCCCGGCTGCGGCGCCGGCGCGGTCTGCGGCTGGCGCAGCTCGCCGAAGTTGATCCGGGGCGTGGCCTTCGCCTCCTCGGGCACGGGATAGTACGGCGCCTCCGGGAAGCCCAGCGCGCCCGCGTAGAGGTTCGTGGGGAAGCGCTTCACCATCACGTTGAACCCCTGGACCGTCTCGTTGTAGCGCATGCGCGCGACCGCGAGCCGGTTCTCGGTGCCCGACAGCTCGTCCATCAGGCCGAGGAACGCCTCGTTGCTCCGGAGCTGCGGGTAGTTCTCGACCACGACGAGCAGCCGCCCGAGCACGCCGTCCATCGTCTGGGCCGCGGCGATGCCCTCTTGCGGGGTGCGCGCGCCGGCCATCGCGGCGCGGGCGCGCGCGATGTCGCCGAACACCTGCTGCTCCTGGAACGCCGTGCCCTTCACCGTCTCGGCCAGGTTGCCGATCAGCGAGTTCCGGCGCTGGAGCTGGTTGTTCACCTCGGCCCAGCCCTGCTGCACGCCCTGTTGGGCCGTCACGAGCCGGTTGTAGCTCCCCGCGAGCCGACCCGCGATGATCACGATCACCAGGGCGACGATCGCCAGGACGATCAAGCCGCTGCGCTTCATGCCGTCTCTCCTTTCGTGTCCGTCAGGCGCGAGCCGGAGGTGTCGGGGCGCGAGGCGCGGCCGGCGGAGCGGCCGCTACCAGCCGCCGCTGCCGCCGCCCCCGCCGCTGCCGAAGCCACCGCCCCCGCCGCCGAAGCCGCCGAAACCGCCCCCGCCGCTCCCGAATCCTCCGCCGCCGAAGCCGCCGAATCCGCCCCCGCCGAGCCAGGGGCCGAGCCACCACCCGCCGCCGCCGCGAAAGCGGCGCCGGCCGAAGCCCGAGCCGAGGGACGCGAGCGCCATCAGCACCACGACCACGATCAGCGCCAGCCCGAGCTCGCCGCTCCCGCTCGGCTGGCCTTCGTAGCGCAGCTCGCCGCCGTTCCACTCGAGCGTCACGCCGCGATCCTTGGCCACGATCCCCGAGACGCGCAGCACCGCGGCGGTGACGCCGCCCGCGAAGTCCCCGGCGCGGAAGCGCGGCGTCATCTCCTCGCGAATGATGCGGGCCTCGAGCGCGTCGGGCAGGATCCCCTCCAGCTCGTAGCCGGTCTCGAAGGTGATGGCGTGCTCCTGGAGCGAGACGAGGAGCAGGAGGCTCGTGCGGTTGCCGTCGAACCAGCGCTGGTAGACCGCGGTCTTGTACTGGCTCGGGTCCTCGGGGGCCGTGGTCGAGAGCGTGAGCACGGCGAACTGCACGCCGGTCTTCCGCTTCACCTGGTCGAGGAAGGACTCGAGCCGGGCGCCCGCCGTGTCGCTCAGCACGCGGGCGCGATCGTTCACGAAGCCCACGGGCGCCGGGATCGCGGTGCTGTCCGCCGCGGCCGCCGGCGCGCCCCGGCCGAGCCGCGGGGCGGCGGGCCCGCCGGCCAGCAAGACGTTCGCCGCGAGCAGCAGGGCGCCCCCGCGCGCGATCGGGCGGGGGAGGCGGCCGGGGAGGTGCGCGCTCAGAGCTGCAGCTCGTCCAGCGCTGCGATCAGCCGCTCCACTTCGGTCAGGAACCGGCGATAGAGAGTGTGCACCTCGTCCGCCTTGTAGCGCCGCGTCGCGTAGCGGAACAGGTGGGCGGAGAGCAGTCCCTGGCCGTCCAGCCTGTAGGCGTCGGCCACGCGCTGGATGACGCGCGCCGAGTCCGCCGGCAGAGCCTCGCCGCGCAGCCGCAGGAGCGTGCGGAACAGGGTGGTGAAGCCGCTCGCGCTCGCCCGCAGCACGCGGGCGAGGACCGCCATGTCGGCGCGGTGGAGGAGGTAGGTCTGGCGGAGCTGGATGTGCTTGCCCCGCAGCTCGTGCTCGCACTGCAGCCGCAGGTACGTGCGCGGCACCTCGAGGGCGCCGAAGATGTCGTCGCCTTCCAGCCGCAGATGCCGCTCCTGGATCTCGACCCATTCGATGGGGAACGAGTCGAGCGACGCCTCGATCTGGCCGCGCGTGAGGAAGAGCGGCTCCACCAGGGGCGGCCGCCGCTGCGAGGGGAGCGCCAGGGCCAGCTTGTCGAGCAGGGCGCCATCGAGCGCGCGCGCCACCACCAGCAGGTTGATGTGGGAGTGGCGGGGGTCGAAGCCCTGGGTGAGGACGCTGCCCGTGAGGTACGCGGAGAGGAACTCGGTCCCCAGGGTCGCCCGTACCGGCGCGAGCCACTTGCGGGCGATGTCGACGACTTCGCTCTTCGGCTCGATCAGGGTCTCGCTGGCGCTCAGCATCGGCGCCGACGCTAACCCGCGGCCCTGGGAGGGTCAAGTCCCGCGTGACGGGATTCGTCGCGTCCCGGCGCGGGCGGGTGCCGATCGCCGCCGGGGCGAGGCGGCCCCGCCGCTTGACCGTGACTTTTCCCGGCGCGTACGGTTCGGCGTCGCGGGAACGAGGGCCGCGGCGCCCCCGTCCCCGCGCGGGAGGAGACGTGCACGAAGTCCTCATCATCGGCGGAGGTCCGGCGGGGCTCACCGCGGGCCTGTACTGCCGGATGCGCAAGCTCTCCGTGCTGGTGGTGGACGCCGGCGTCGTCGGAGGGCAGCTCGTCTCGGTCTACGGCGACAAGCCGGTGCACGACTGGCCGGGCCACGCCCGGGTCGTGGCCAGCGAGCTGGCGACCCAGCTCGTCGGCCACGCGCGCGAGCTGAACGTCGAATTCGCCGACAACGAGAAGGTGGTCGGCGTGAGCCGGGTCGCCGACCGCTTCGAGGTCCGCACGCACGGCGTGCTGGACCACCAGGAGCGCCTGCGCCCGGCCATCGCGGTGATCATCGCCATCGGCGCCGGCACCTTCGAGCCGCGGCGCCTGCGCGTGCCCGGCGAGGAGGGGCTGTCCGAGGACTTCCTCACCTACCGCCTGCCCCAGGGCGAGAAGGTGGCGGGCCGAGCGGTCGTGGTGGTGGGGGGCGGCGATTCCGGGCTGGAGAGCGCCCAGGCCGCGCACGCCGCCGGGGCCCGCGTCCTGCTGGTGCACACGCACGCGGGCTTCAAGGCCATGGAGGCCAACATCGACGCCGTGGACCAGATGAAGATCCCGCGCCTCTTCGACACCCGGGTGAAGGAGCTGGTCGTCGAGGGCGGCGTGCTCCGGGGCCTGATCGTCCACACCAAGGGCGAGCCCGAGCCCAAGCGGCTGGAGTGCGACTACCTGGTGGTCAACATCGGCGCGGCTGTGAACCTGGATTCCGTGCAGAACTGGGGGGTGGAGATCGAGGCCGGCCACGTCAAGGTGGACGGCCGCATGCAGACCTCGGTGCCCGGTCTGTTCGCCTGCGGCGACATCGTCACCTACGAGGGCAAGTACAAGCTGCTGCTGACCGCCTCGAGCGAGGGCGCCGTGGCGGCCAACTCGGCCTACGTGTACGTGAAGCGACCGCTGCGGGTGACCATGGGGGATCTGTACACGTGAGCCGCGCTGCCGCCCCCGCGCTCCGCGCCCGCGCGCCCCTGGCGATGCTCCCGAGGGCCCGAGCGCGCCGGCCGCCGATTTGACACGCTCCCGACGCTTCGCGCGCGTCGCGCCGTATCTTCGCTGGCGGTCGCCGACGGCCCTTCCCCCGCGGAGCCCGCCATGCACTTCCACCAGTTCTACGTCGGCTGCCTGGCGCACGCCTCCTACTTGATCGGAGACGGGGGCGAGGCGGCGGTCGTGGACCCGGCGCGCGACGTGGAGATGTACCTCGACGAGGCCCGCGCGCACGGCCTGGCGATCCGCTGGGTCCTGGAGACCCACCTGCACGCCGACTTCGTCTCGGGCCATCGCGAGCTGGCCGCACGCACCGGCGCCACGATCGGCGTGGGCGCCCACGCCGAGGCGCGCTATCCGCACCGTCCGCTGCGGGAAGGCGACGAGATCGCCATCGGCCGCGCCCGCCTGCGGGTGCTGGAGACGCCGGGGCACACGCCTGAGAGCCTGGCGCTCCTGCTCCACGCCGAGGCCGGGGACGAATTCCCCTGGGCGGTGCTCACCGGAGACACGCTGTTCGTGGGCGACGTGGGCCGCGTGGACATCCTCTCCTCCCGGCTGCCGGTCGCCGACCTGGCGGGCATGCTCTTCGACAGCCTCCACGGCAAGCTGCTGCGGCTCCCGGACGCGACGCGCGTGTACCCGGCGCACGGGGCGGGCTCCCTGTGCGGGCGCGGCATCGGTGCCGAGTCGTGGAGCACGATCGGCCGCGAGCGCGCGCGGAACGCCGCGCTGCGGCCCCTGAGCCGCGAGGCCTTCGTCGCCGAGGTGACGCGCGACGTTCCCGAGACGCCCGCCTACTTCCTCCATTCGCGCGACCTGAATCGCGCGGGTCCGCCGCTGGCGACGGAGCGCTCGCTGCCGCCGCCGCTCACCGCCGGCGACGTCGCCGCGCGCGCCCGGGCGGGGGCCGTGATCCTGGACGCCCGCTCCGACGCCGAGTACGCGAGGGAACACCCGCGCGGGGCGCTGCACGTGAGCCTCGACGGCCAGTACGCCTCGTGGGTGGGCACGCTCGTGCCGCCGGGCCAGCCGCTCGTGTTGCTGGCCGCGCCCGGGCGCGAGGAGGAAGCGGTGACCCGGCTCGCGCGCGTCGGCTACGACGACATCGGCGGCTGGCTGGAGGGGGGCAGCGGGGCGTGGCGCGCGGCGGGGCTCCCGGTCGCGACGATTCGCGAGGAGCCGATCGCGGACGGCGCGCGCCCGGGACGCCCCGTGCTCGACGTGCGGCGCGGGCCGGAATGGGAGGAGCAGCACCTCGACGGGGCCACGCACATCCCGCTGGCCCAGCTCCCGGAGCGCGCCGGCGAGCTGGACCCCGCGGCGGAATGGCTGGTCGTCTGCGCGAGCGGCTACCGCAGCAGCATCGCCACCAGCCTGCTGGAGCGCGCCGGCTTCGCGCGCGTCGCCAACGGCCTCGGCGGCATGGAGGCGTGGCGCCGAGCCCGCGGGGCGGCGGATGGACGAACGGCCGGCCCCGCGCCTACCGTGCCGTCCTCCCCTTGATGAACGTGCCCCGGTGCAGCTCCTCGAAGGCCACGCGCAGCTCCTCCTGCGTGTTCATCACGATCGGCCCGTACCAGGCGATGGGCTCGCCGATCGGCTTCCCCGAGATCAGGAGGAAGCGCACGGGCGCCTCCTCGGCGCTCGCCGTCACGGTGTCCCCGTCGCCGAAGAGCACGACGTTGCCGTCGCCGATCGCCGCGCCCCGCTCCTCGTCCGAGTAGCCGACCCATTCCGCCTCGTAGCGGTAGGGGTCCTTCTCCTGACAGAAGACGCCCTTGCCGCCGAAGACGAAGGCGAAGACCGTGTGCCCGCGCGGCGTGGCGCGCGTGAAGGTGACCCCCGCGGGCACGGTCACGTCCAGGTACTCGGGCTCGGTCACCACGTCGCGCACCGGGCCGCGGACGCCCTCCACGGCTCCGGCGATGACCTTGATCCGCGCGCCCGCCGCGTCCACGGCTTCGGGAATCTCCTCGCTCACGACGCCGCGGTAGCGCGGGTCCATCATCTTGTCGGCCGCCGGCAGGTTGGCCCAGAGCTGGAAGCCGTACATCGAGCCCTGCGCGTCGCCCTGCGGCATCTCCTGGTGGATGATGCCGCTCCCCGCGGTCATCCACTGCACGTCCCCGGAGGAGATCACGCCGTGATTGCCCAGGCTGTCGCCGTGCTCGACGTCGCCGCGCAGCACGTAGGTGATGGTCTCGATGCCGCGGTGGGGATGCCAGGGGAAGCCCTTCCGATAGTCCTCCGGCCGGTCGGAGCGGAAGTCGTCGAGGAGGAGGAAGGGGTCGTAGAGATGCGGATCGCCGAAGCCGATCGCCCGGCGCAGGCGGACTCCCGCGCCCTCGATCGTCGCCCGGCTCCGAACCACGCGCCGGATCTGCCGGTTGGCGGACATGACTGCCCCCTTTCGCCGGTGGCGAGCCGGCGGACGGCCCGCGGGGGTCCGTCGGGCCGTCCGCCGGGATTGCGGTCGGGGGAGGAGGATCGGCTCAGGGGAACAACCTCTTCCCCTCGTCGTCTTCGATCGAGATGGCCTGACAGGGACAGGCCTCGGCGGCCTCGATCAGGGTCTCGAAGCTCGCCGCCTCCGGATCGAGCACCACGGACTTGTTCTTGCTGTCGAGCTGGAAGACCGCGGGGGCGATCTCCACGCACTGCGCGTTGCCGCAGCATGCGGCGCGATCGATGCGGACCTGCATGGGACTTCGGGACCTCCGCCGAGTCCGCTCCCGCGCGGGGCCGGACTCGATGGCGCGAATCTTGGCGGATTCGGCGCGGCGTGTAAAGGACGGCGGCGCCGCGGGGCGGGCCGCGTCCGCGCGCGCCGGGGACCGGCGGGGACGAGCGAGTGGAGCCGCGTGGACGCAGCGCGCGTGCCCGCGAGGTCGCT
>JAWOLC010000077.1:0-29684 GCA_033853925.1 Candidatus Eiseniibacteriota bacterium | reverse complement strand
CTCCGCGCCGCCGTGCCGCGGGCGCGCCGCCCGCGCGCCGCGCCAGCCCCCGCCCTCGTCGTGGCCCCGCCAGGCGAAGGCCGGCGAGACTTCGCGCTCGAGGACCTCCGCGGGGATC
Organism: Candidatus Eiseniibacteriota bacterium; assembly: GCA_033853925.1. GTDB lineage: Bacteria > Eisenbacteria > RBG-16-71-46 > RBG-16-71-46 > RBG-16-71-46 > JANXPZ01. The sequence goes on along the minus strand of JAWOLC010000077.1, from coordinate 29,566 downwards.
TCGCCCACGAAACGCGACACGGGCGCGGCCGCCACTCCCCCGAGCGCCGCGAAGCGTCGGCGCGCCGCCGCCGCCGTGAGCAGCACGTGCTCGCGGGCGCGGGTGAGGGCCACGTAGAAGAGCCGGCGCTCCTCCTCGAGCTCGCCCTCGTCCTCGAGCGACGAGGCGTGCGGGAAGAGCCCCTCCTCGAGGCCGGTCACCACCACCACGTCGAACTCCAGGCCCTTCGCGTTGTGCGCGGTCAGGAGGAGGACTCGGTCCACGCCCTCGGCCAGGCGATCGGCGTCACCCAGGAGCGCCGTCTCGGCGAGGAAGTCGAGGAGGGGCGCGCCCGACGCCGGCGCAGCGGGCTCCTCGCCCGGCTCCCCCGCCCCGGCTTCCGCGACCGACGCGGCGAAGCTCCCTGCCGCCGCCACCAGCTCCTCCACGTTGGCCCGGCGGTCGGCCAGATCGCCCTCGCCCTGAGCCTCGAGGTGCTCCACGTAGCCGGTGGCATGGACGAGGCGCACGAGGAGCGCGTCCACCGGATCCGCGAGATGCGCGCGCAGGTCGTCCAGCACGCCGAGCAGGCGGCCGGCCCCTCGCGCCGCCGCCCCGCTCAACGCGCCCTCGGCCAGCAGCCGGCGGAGCGCCTCGGGCGCCGGCAGGCCGCCGGACATCGCCGCCTCCACGCGCGCACGCACGGCGGGCCCGAGGCCGCGGCGCGGCGTGTTCCAGATCCGCCAGAAGGCGACGGAATCGGCCGGGTTCGCCACGAGCCTCAGGTAGGCGAGCAGGTCCTTCACCTCCCGCCTCTGGTAGAAGGCCACCCCGCCGATCACCTCGTAGGGAAGCCCGTGCAGCCGCAGCTCGGTCTCGAGCGCCCGCGACTGGAAGTTCGTCCGGTAGAGGACGGCCGTCTCGGCCAACCGTCCGCCCCGGCGCCGGTGCTCCTCCAGGAAGCGCCGCACGCAGGCCGCCTCGTCGGCCTCGTCCGCCGCCAGGGCGAAGCGCAGTCGTGGCCCGTCTCCCCGCTCGCACCACAGGGTCTTGCCCTTGCGCGCCCGGTTGTTGGCGATCACGGCGTTGGCCGCCTGCAGGATCGTGCTCGTCGAGCGGTAGTTCTGCTCGAGCCGCAGCACCACCGCCCCGGGGAAGGCCTGCTCGAAGTCCAGCACGTTGCCCAGATCGGCTCCCCGCCAGCCGTAGATGGACTGATCGTCGTCGCCCACGGCGAAGACGTTGCGATGCACGGCGCCCAGCAGGGCGACCAGCCGGAACTGCGCGTGGTTCGTGTCCTGGTACTCGTCCACGAGGACGTGCTGGAAGCGGCGGCCGTAGCGCTCGCCCACCTCCGGCCGATCGCGCAGCAGGCGCACGGTCCAGGCGATCAGGTCGTCGAAATCCAGGGCGCCGTTGCCGCGCAGCTCGCGCTCGTAGAGGGCGTAGAGCTCGGCCAGGCGCCGCTCGTACGGGCTCACGGCCAGACGCTCGAACTCGGCCGGCGCGACCAGGGCGTTCTTCGCGCCCGAGATGCGCTCCAGCACCGCCCCGACGCGATACGCGCCCTCCGGCAGCTCGAGCCGCCGCACGAGCCCGCGGATCACGCCTTCCTGGTCCTCGCGATCGTAGATGGCGAAGTCGCGCGGCAGGCCGGCCGCGGCCGCCTCGCGGCGGAGGAGGCGTACGCAGGTGGCGTGGAACGTCCCCACCCACAGCTCCCGCTGCGCCTCGCCCACGGCGGCCTGAATGCGCTCGCGCATCTCGCGCGCGGCCCGGTTCGTGAAGGTGAAGGCCAGCAGCGCCCGAGCCGGCACGCCGTCGGCCAGCAGGCGGGCGATCCGCGCCGTGAGCACGCGGGTCTTGCCGCTGCCGGCGCCCGCGATCACGAGCACCGGGCCACCCGGGTGTTCCACGGCCCGGCGCTGCTCGGGATTGAGGCTGTCGAGGAGGCTCAAGTGTGCTCGTCGGATCGGGAGGGGGTTTCGCCGAGTGAGGCCGCAATCTAGCGAAAAGACCGCGCACCGTCCAACCCGTGAGCCCGCGGCGGCCGCGCCCCTTCCTCAGAACTCGGGGCCGACGCTGAACTCCCAGCGCGGGCCGCCCACGCCGCCGACATCGGCATGCCAGGCGGCGTCGAGCTTGAGCACGAGCGGCGCGATCCGCGTGCGCGCGCCGAAGCCGAAGCCGACCAGCGGCGTGTCCAGCCGGCGCTTGCCGTCCACGACCGTGGTGAGGCGCAGCGGCTCGCCCCGGTTCCACACCGCCCCCGCGTCGGCGAACACCGCGCCGCGGAGATCCAGCCCCCCGAGGGGAAGCGGCCCCACGACGCCCAGCCGCTCGACGAACGGGAAGCGCAGCTCGGCGTTGACGATCGCCATCCGGGTGCCGGCGCGGTCGTAGTCGGGATAGCCGCGCAAGGTGGAGAAGCCGCCCACGGCGAAGCTCTGAGCGTCGCGGCCATCGCTGCGCCCGGCCAGGAGGCGGGTGGCGAGCGTGTAGCCCCGCGAGAGATCCCAGTAGCGCCGGCCGTCGAACATCACGGTCTGGTAGGCGAGCCCGTGCGCGAGCCAGGGGAACGAGGGGGCGTAGGTCAGCCGGTAGCGAGTGCCGTTCGCCGGCCCCGTGCGGCCCCACAGCGCGGCATCCTCGACCAGCGAGAGGGTCGGGGAGCTGGCGGAGCGCGCCGGCAGCGGCTCGCCGGGCAGGCCGGTCGCGAGGCGCAGGAACATCTGGACGACATCCAGGTCGAGCCGGCGGGAGTGGTCGAGGGGGAGCGAGGCGCCGACGAGGGCCCCCGCGGCGGGGACCGAGTAGAGGCGCGGACTCGCCAGGGCCTCGGCGGCGCTGCCCACGCCGGAGGCGTAGACATCCTTCAGGTGGAACAACCCGGCGCGCAGGTCCAGGCGGCGCGGGAGGTAGCGATAGACCACGAGCCCGTTCGTCTCGTCGGCCGAGCCGCCGAACACCTCGGCCCGCGCCTCGATCGCGTGCTCATCGAGCAGATCGCGGAAGGCCAGCTCGGCACTGCCGGCGAAGCCGTAGCCGGGCCCGCCCAGGACACCGAGGCCGGCCTCCTCGGGAACGAAGCGCACGCGATAGGGCTGCGCCCTCTGGGCCCGCAGCGAGTCCGGCAGCCGGAACGGAGCGCGGGGCTCGCGGGCGAGCGCGGCCGGGCCGGCGCCGGTCGCCGTCGAGTCGTCTCCTGCCCCGGCGCGCGCGGGCTCCGGGGAGACCGGCTCGGACGAGGCGCCCGCCGCCGAATCGCGGGACGCCGCCTCCCCCGCTCCCGCGAGCAGGCTGTCCGGGCTCAGCACGGCCTGCGGCCTCTCCCGCCGCAGCCGGGCCAGCACCGCGTCCACGGAGAGCGGCTCGCGCACCGCGAAGATGTCGTAACCGCCGTGGTCGAACGCGGAGTAGACCAGCCGGTCGTCCTGCCGCGACCAGGACAGGCTCGACACGCCCGCCAGCGCGTCGGTGATCAGGGTGAAGGTGCCCGCGCCCGTGTCGTCGAGAACGATGTTCGGAGCGCCGTCCCGCTCGGTGACGAAGGCGAGCTTGCGCCCGTCGGGCGACCACGCGGGGGAGCGCGCGCCCCCCACCGGGCGCAGCCGCGGGGTGATCGCCCCGGTCGCCGGATCCAGATCGAACAGGCCGTAGCCGCCGAACCCACTCGCCGCCGGCTCGGCCGCCAGCGTCACGGGCGCCGGCCGGTCGGAGGCGAAGGTGATGGTGCGCCCGTCCGGCGTCCAGCACGGCTCGATCTCGTCCCAATCGTCGTCCGTCAGCCGGCGCGTCGCGCCGCTCCTCGCGTCCACGAGCCACAGATCGGAGCGCCCGCCCCGGACGCCGGCCACGACCAGGGTGTCGGCCACCGGCGACCAGGCCGGATAGGCCAGGGCGTCGCAGCCGAGATCGAAGCGACGCAGCAGGCGCCCCGACTCGGCCGAGACGATGCCCAGCCAGTCGCGGCCGCCCGAGCGGACGGCGAGCGCCAGCCGGCTGCCGTCGGGCGACCAGGTGAGCGAGCTGCGCAGCGAGGGCAGCGACTCGAAGAGCGTTCCCCGCTGGCCTCGGGTCACGCGGCGCAGCAGCTTCCCGTCGCTGGCGGACATCACGTAGACGTCGGTGAAGTCCCGGCGGTCGGAGAAGTAGGCGATGCGATCTCCCTGGGGCGAGACGGCTGGGGCCGTGTTGAGCGCGCTCCCGTCCCGCAGGTGATCGGTGAGCCGGCGTCCGAACGCCGCCGGGCCGCGCTCGCGCGCCGCCGAGGGCCAATACTCGCGCCGCAGCCATTCCCGCCATTCCTCCTCGAACTTCTTCTCTCCGACCCCGACCGCCCGGCGGAACGCGCGCTCGAAGCTCCGCGTCCTGGCCAAGGCTCGCACGAGCTCGCGCAGGCGGTCCTCGCCGTAGCGCTCCGCCAGGTAGCCGACGGCGGAGCGACCTTCCGCGTAGGCCAGGGCACCGCTCACCAGGCCCAGGGGACGCAGGCCACCCTCCACGACCCCGTCGCGCAGGATCACGTCGCTCTCGGGCCTGGCGCCGACGGCCAGGTACTCGGCCAGACCTTCGGAGAACCAAGGCGGCAGCGAGGAGAAGGACGCACGCGAGAGCAGCCGTGCCGCCGAACCCTCGTAGAGCAGATCGAGCAGGAAGGCGTGCGCCAGCTCGTGCACGACGGCGTGCCGCAGGTCCTCGTACGAGCCGGTGAAGGGCACGGCCAGGGCGTTCTGGAACCGCTCGCGGAAGACGCCGAGCGGCGGCTCCGCCTCCACCGTCGGGGCTCCCGGCGACGAGCCGCCGTAGGCGCCGTCGAGGATGATGGGAATACGGTGGTCCAGCGCGTGTCCCAGCCGCCGGGCGAGCATCCCGTCCGCCTCCCCCGCCAGGTCCAGCACCCGCCAGGCCAGGCTGTCCAGGCCGGCGGGGAAGTAGACGCGGAAGTGTTCCGACTGGATGGATCGCCAGGCCGCGTGCCGGCCCGGCCTCGCGTCTCCGGCGCCGGTCCGGGCCAGGCCTGGACGGGGAGCCAGAGCCAGGAGCAGCCAGACGGCGAGCGCCGCGCTCACCTGCCGCACGGACGCCTCCTCTGCGCTTCCCCCTGGCTCCTCATGGGCTCCTCCGCGCCGACGTGACCCTCGCCCCCTCTAGTACTCCCAGCGGGCCTTCAGGTTCACGTTGAACTCGGGGACCAGCGTGGGCAACGTCGTCACGCTCAGGGGGCGGCGCTGGGCCAGCTCGGTCGAGATGTAGAAGAAGCGATTGATCCGGTACTCGGCCTGGAGGTCGCGCTCGAGCGGGCCCTGCTCGACCGGACTGGTCGTGCCCTGCGTCGTGGTGGTGCTGACCGGGGCTCCGGGCCGGGCGAGCCCGGGGACGGCCTGGCTGACGCTCACCGAGACCTGGCGGGAGAACTGGTGCGTCACCGTGACCCGCACGTCCCCGGTGCCGTAGAAGAGGCCCCCCTGCTCCCGCTCCAGCTGCCACTGCCCCACGTCCCGCAGGAACGTGCGCCCCAGGGCCGCCGGGAGCTGGGCGTTGATCATGCGGGTCAGATAGCTGTCCACCGGGTCGCTGAGCTGCGTCGCCGCGAACCGGTTGCCCGCGAAGAAGCGGGCCACGGTGAGCTGGCTCAGGATCGTCGGCTGGTCCCAGTCCGACGGGTCGCTGGCGAACTGGATCGTCGGGGCGTTGGCGCGGCCCGTGATCGTCACGGTGATCGTGTGCGGGGTCGCGTCCGCGGCGGCACCGCTGCCGACGGCGAGCGCGGTCTCCGTCGTCGTGTAGGGCACCACCCGCGTCGTGGCCTCGATGTCGAGGGTGGGATTCACGCCGCCCACGTTGTCGAAGGTCAGGTCCGCCTTGTCCACGGTGAAGCGGTTGCTGAGGAAGCCATACGTGCCGCGAATGGCGCTCAGGTCGCCGAAGAGGTTGAGGCTCTTCTCCGTCTGCTCGGCCATGAGATCGGCGCTGAACTCGATGTCCCCGTCCGGCGGCTGCCAGCGCAGGTTGTTGCTCGCCACGAGGTGCAGCCGATACGTGCAGAAGAGCGGCTGCGTGCTGGCCGCGAGGAGCTGCGTCTCGTTCTGGTTCGCGAAGTCGAAGAGCACGCGCGCGCCGCGCAGGTAGACGTCGCCCTCCACGTGCGGGAGCACCTGGCCCTTCACGCGCGGACCGTCCGTGACCCGCAGCGCCGGGGCGTCGAATTCGGCGACCCAGACGCCGGGCTCGACCGCCGTGAAGTCGTTCATCGCCAGGGCGAAGCTGTAGTGCCCGAGCCGCGCGCCGCTCAGATCGATCACGCCGCTCGCCCGGACCGTGCCTCGCTTCCCGGAGCGGGCGAAGAGGCTGTCCATCGTGATCCGCGTCTCGTTCAGGCGAAAGCTGGCGCTCAGGTCCTCGATCAGCTCGCTCCGGCCGGTGATGAGCATCTGCCCGTCGCGCACGCGGGCGCTCCCCGCGACCGTGGGGCGCTGCGGCGTGCCCCCCACGGTCGCGTGCAGATCCAGCCGGCCCCGCGCCCCCGCGAGCTGCGGCACGACCTGCGGCAGGATCGCCAGGTCGCCGTTCTCGAGATCCAGCTTCCAGCTCATGGGCGCGGCGAGCATGGAGGGAGCGCTCCCCAGGCCGAGGGCGAGCGGCATCGAGCCGCTGGCCGTGGAGACCGCGCCCCCGCGGGTCAGGCGCAGTTCGGGCAGCTCGAGCGTCCGATCGTGATAGAGCGCGTGCAGAGCCAGACGATCCGCGCGCAGGCTGTCCCAGGCCAGTGGCTCCGCCGTGACGTGGGCGTCGAGGCGCGGGTCGTCGGGGCGGCCCGACACGTCCACGACCCCGTCCAGCCGGCCCGAGAGCCGGCGTGCCGAGGGCACGAGGCTGCCGATCCGCCCCAGGGGGAAGGTCTCGGCGGTCCCCCGCCCGCTCCATGACGAGGCCGTCGTGAGCCAGGCCCGCACGGCGTCCGCGGTGAGGGTCTCGGGCCAGGGACGGCGCATGCCGTCGAACTCGAGCCGGGCGCCCAGGGAGCCGTCGCCGAGCCGGTACTCGAAGTCCTCCACGGCGAGCCGCGAGCGCGAGCCGGAGAGCGCCACCCGCAGGGAGTCGCCACGGTGCCCGCGCGAGCCCGGTCCGATCGCCCGGGCGCGGAACGACCAGCGCGGATCGCCCGAGGGCCCGTTCACCGCGAGCAGGGCGTCGGCCGTGCCCATCAAGTCCCAGTCCAGCGGAAGCCCGAGACGGTGGAGGTCGAGCCCGGTGGCGCGGGCGGTCCAATCGTAGCTGCCCCCGGGCGCCGCCCAGCGCCCGGCGATCTCGAGGCGCGAGAGGCTGTCCCGGGCGGCGAAGCGCTCGAAGGTCACGCCCTTCGCGTCTCCGGCGAGCGCGAGGGGACCGTCCGACACCCAGTCGAACTGGCCGCTCCGCGCCTCGACCCGATCCAGCGCGGCCGTCCACCCCCGCTGGCCCCAGGTGTTCGTGCCGCTCGCGGTCACCACCGTGTCGCCGGCGAAGGCCACCACCTGCTGCAGCCGCGCCTCGCCGTCGCCGACGTGCACGCTCGCCCGCACGCTGTCGAAGCGCACCCCGAGGAAGAACGCCTCGCCGAGCGTCACCTTGCCCAGGTCCAGATCGGGCTTGGGCAGGAGGGCTCCCCTCACCTCGTCCAGGCGCCAGCGCGCCGCGCGGATGCCCAGCCAGTCCACCGGCTCGCCGGCCAGGGTCCCGGCGACGCGCAGCGCGCCCTGGCGGCTCTCCACCGTGCCGCTCCCCTGCCCGAGCAGGCCGCGTAGGCCCGAGGCGCGACCGTCCGGCCACTCCTCCAGGGGGAAGCTCGCCGCCTGCCAGGTTCCCTGCCACGTGCCCCGATCCATGGTCGCTTGGAGGTCCACCCGGCCGCCCTTCCGCAACATCGTGACCGAGAACGTGCCGGGCGCGTGCGATGGAGCCACCACCGAGACGCGCGCCGAATCGGCGAGCCAGCCCGTGAGCACCGAGGCGCCGAGGTCGGCGTCCACGCGCGAGCCCGCGGGCAGCTTGCGCCAGGACGAGTAGTGGAGATCTCCGCTCACGTCCCCCGGAGGCCAGCCGGCGAGACCCAGCGCGTGCCAGTAGACCGGGTTGCTGTGCGCCACGTGGCCGGTCAGGTCCAGATCCTGCGCCGTGTAGCTCATGCGTCCGTCGAAGATGCCCGCCGGCGAGCTGAACTCGAGGGGAGCCACGACCAGCCGGCGTCCGTCCCAGCGGAAGGTCACGCGTCCCTGCAGCGGCACGCTGTCCCACACGGCCGCCACCCGTCCGTCGCCGGCGAGCATGTTCGAATAGCGGAGCGCGAAATGGCCCCGGCCCTCGCCCGTCACGTCGAACGTCGGGTTGTGGAACACCCGCGCCAGCCAGGCCCAGCGCACGCGGCCGAGGTCCACGGAGACGAAGCGCGTCGCGGCCTTCGGCTTCCAGCCGCCGGCGGCGGACAGCTCCAGGTCGGGCGTGCGCAAGGTCGCGACCTCCACCCGCACGCTGTCGGCCGCCACGTACCGGCCGCGCAGCTCCTTGAGCACGCTGCCCCACGGCCCGCGGTCCCAGCGCATGCGCGTCAGCTCGACCTCCTCCTGCCGCCCCGTGCGCACGAGCGCCTCCAGGCTCCAGCCGTGCACGTCGAGGCTCGAGTCCGGCAGGAGGATCTCGCCGTCGCGGAGATCCAGGCGCAGGGCCAGCTCCCGCGCGGGTCCGCGGCCCGGCGGGCCCGCCTGCCAGTGCGGGAGCTGCAGGCGGCCGTTCGGCCCCCGCACGAGCCGCAGCACCGGGCGATCGAGCTGGATCTCGATCGTCCGACTCCGCCCGAAGGCCAGGTCCCAGGGCGCGTAGGCGAGCTGCATCGAGCGGGCCTGGAGCAGGGGCGGGCCGCTGCTCCCGCGGATGCGCAAGCGCGGCTCGACGAGCCGGAGGCTGCGGAACGGGTTCCCGCGCACGTCGCGCACGTCGAGCACGAGATCGCTGTGATCGGTCAGCATCCGGTTCACGACCAGGGTGAGGTGGCCGGCCACGTACTCCGTGTGCCGGGTCAGCCAGAGCACGCCGCCGCCGAGCACCACCAGCACCAGGGCGAAGAACGAGAGCACGACGAGCCAGGCGATGCGCCCCGCGGTGCGCCGCGACGGCCGGGGCAGGGCGTGCTCCACGGCGCCCTCCACCCGGTCGTGCAGCTGCTGCACCTCCTCACGCAGGCTCTCCATCATCCCTTCGTGGGACGGAGGCTTCTCGGCCGGGGGCCGATCCTCGGGGTCCTGCGACTCGGGCGCGCTCATGTCCGTCTAGAAGGTGGGGCCCACCGCGAACTGCAGGCGTCCGGCGCGGTGGCCGGGGTCCGGCCCCCAGCTGAGGTCCAGCCGCACAGGGGCGAAGGCCAGGTTGAGCCGCCCGCCGAAGCCGTAGACGTAGCGGACGTCCCCGGGATCCAGAGTCGCCCGACCGAGCCGCGGCGTGAAGTCGACGACCCGGATGAACTCGGGCCGCGTCCAGACGTTCCCCGCATCCAGGTACACCTCCAGGCCCAAGAGTCCCACGACCGGCAGGCGGAGTTCCACGTTCCCGTTCAGCAGCGCCAGGCCTCCGGCCGGGGCGATCTCGTTCTCATCATAGCCGCGAACCGAGTTCACGCCACCCAGCCGGAACACGTCTTCCGTCGGGACCCGGGCCACCTCCCGGTCCACGCCCGCGGCGGGGATGAAGTCCTTGCGGGCCCCGAAGGGCTTGAGCAGGCCGCCGCGCACGCGCGTGGCCAGCACCCAGCCCGGACGATTGAGCGGCGTGAACCAGGAGGAGCTCAGCTCGAACTTGGTGAAGCTCGTGGAGCCCTGGAAAGGGCCGCCCGCGACTTCCGCCGAGGCCGCCTGCAGGTTGCCTCGGCTCGTGGTGAGCGGGCTGTCCCGGTGGTCGCGCTCGCCCGCGAGCTGGAGTCGATGGGTCGAGTACCGGGGCAGGAAGCCCTGGAGGAGGCTGTCGCGGAAGGCCTGGGTCAGGGTCGTGTCGGTGAAGATCGCCGTCTGCTTCACCACCCAGGTGTTGTCCTGGATGAGCCGCAGGTGGCTCAGCCGCCCGAAGTCGCGCTGGATCTGGAAGGTCACGCCCCAGTCCTGCTTGTCGATCTCGAGCGTGTCGATCTTGAAGTCCTTGCGCTTCTCGAGGTAGATCGTGACCTGAGCCCGGTTGCGCGTGCCCAGCAGCCAGGGCTCGAGCAGCGACGCGTCGCCCCGCGAGAGGAGGTAGTTCAGGTGCTGGTCGAGGGCCAGGCGGGCGCTCAGCAGCCCCTGCAGGCCGCGGCCTTCCAGGTTCCGGTTGCCCCACTCCCCGACGAAGCGCAGCCGCTCCTGCGTGCCGCTCCCCACTCCCGCGTCCAGCCAACGCGGCTTGCGCTGCCGCACGCGCACGAAGAACTCCATGCGCTGCGTCGCCGAATCGGGGAGCGGGGTGATCTGCACCTCGCTGAACAGTCCGGTCTGCGACAAGCGCTCCTCGGACTCCTCCACGCGCTGCAGCCGGTAGACGCTCCCCCGCTTCAGCAGCAGCTCGCGGCGCACCAGCTTGGGATCGACGGGCCGGGCATCGGGGCTGGCCACGTAGGTCGTGTCCACGTGGTAGAGCGGGCCCTCGTTCACCAGGTAGACGACGTGCACGCGCAGGGAGTCCTGCGCGTCCCGCCGGGCCGTGCCGACCACGTGCGGCAGGTAGCCCCGGCTGCCGTAGTGACGGGCGACGAGGGCGGTGTCGGCCACCAGATAGGCGGGATTGAACGCCCGCCCGACGCGCGCGTAGAGCCCGTGGCGCAGCACCTCCGGCTTGATCGCCCGCTCGCCCTCGAAGTCCACGCTGGCGATGCGCGAGCGCTTCCCCTCGTCGATGAGGAAGAGGACGCGCACCCGGCTGGGGTTCTTCGCCTGCACCAGGCTGTCCCGCACCTGGGCGTCGAGGTAGCCGTGCTCGCGGTAGACGAGCTCGATGGCCGCGCGGTCGGCGGCGAGGAAGTCCATGCGCAGCGGCGGGTGCTCGGCCCACGGCCAGATGGACGGCGGGCGGGTCTTCAGCGCCGCCCGGATCTCCCGCGCGCGCACGGCGTGCCGGCCGCGAAAGGACACCACGGCCACGGTCTTGAGCTGGCTCTCGAGGTCGCTGCGTGCCGCCGCGAGGCTCGGGAGCGCCAGGAAGAGGGCCGTCCCCAGGACGGCCGCCAGGCGCCCCTGGCCGCGGGCGGCGCGAGGGCGGGAGATCTTCGCGGGCCCGGCGGGAGGTGGCTCCGGGACGCGGCGCGGCGCGGGGGGAGTGCTCGGACAGAGCCTAGGGCGGCGACGGCGCAAACGTCTTCTCCTGGGGAGCCCGTTCGAGCGCCCGCTGGCGCTGCATCATGCGCAGCGGGTCGTTGGCCAGTATCAGGATGAAGAGTGCGCTGATCACCACGAGCCCGACCTTCTGGAAGCGAATGTACCCGCGCGCCGAGATGGCGCGCCCCCGCACGGCCTGGAGCAGCGCGAGCAGCATGTGGCCACCATCGAGAATGGGCAGGGGAAGCAGGTTGAAGGCCATGATGGCGATGTTGATGAGCGCCAGGAATTGCAGGTAGGAATCCCACCCCCGTCGTGCCTGCTGGCTCGCCGCCTGCGCGATGAACAGGGGCCCGCCCAGGTACTCGCGGTAGTAGAGCGGCCGGCTCACGGTCAGCCACATCCCGGCGTACACGTTGGCCACGAGCGAGACGGTGGCCCGGAACCCCAGATCCACCGATTCGAAGAACCCGTGCCGCTCGACGAAGACCTCGTGGCGCGGCGCCTCGATGCCGATGCGGGCGCCCGTGCCGGGCCCCTCGCCCGGGTTCATGGGCGTCACCGTGATGTCGAAGATCTCGCCGCCGCGCAGCACCCGCAGGGCCACGGGCCGATCGGCCTGGTCCTTGAGCATCGCCGGGAGGTCCTCCCAGACGCGCACCGCCCGGCCATCCAGGCTCAGGATGCGGTCGCCTTCCTTGAGCCCCGCCTTGTACGCGGGCATCCCCGTCACCACCGTGCCGATCACCGGCGGATCGGGAGGCCGCCGGAGGCTCGAGAGCAGCGGCTCGCGCTCGGCGGGCGGCACCACGAGCTTGGACAGCCTCCCGCCGCGCTGGATCAGCAGGGTCAGGGGCCGGTTCTGCGGCACCCGGTCGCTCGAGAAGAAGATCTGGATCCACGAGCTCACGCGCTGGCCGCCGACCCCGACGACGAGGTCGCCCTCGCGCAGCCCCGCGCGATGCGCCACGCTCGTGTCGGGCGTGGCGCCGAGACGGTTCGGGAAGTCCGGGTAGGAGACGCCCACCATGCCCACCACGACCATGACCACGAAGGCGGTGAGCAGGTTCGCCAGCGGGCCGGCCAGGCCGATGAACAGGCGGCCCGCCCAGGGATGCGAGAGGAACTCGTCGGGCCGCTCGGGCATGGCGCCGTTCTCGCCCGGGCTGTCCCCGGCCATCTGCACGTAGCCACCCAGCGGGAACCAGGCGAGCCGGTACTCGGTCTCGCCGCGCCGCGTGCTCAGCAGGGCGGGACCGAAGCCCAGCGAGAAGCGCAGGACGCGGACGCCCCGCCACTTCGCCGCCAGGAAGTGCCCCAGCTCGTGCACGAAGATGACGAGGCCCAGGAGGACCACGCCGGGCCCGACGGCCCTGAGGAGGTTCATCCAGTTCAAGAGCGATCCTCTCTAATGAGGTGCTTCCACGCAGGCTATCGCGCGCCGCCGGACAGGGTCAAGCCTGGACGACGCCGAACGGTCGCCTCACCGCGTCACGCGCTGCGGGCCGGCCGCCGCAGCGCGGCCCGGTACTCCTCGAGCGTCCGCTCCACCATGCGGTCCACGCTGAAGGCCCGGACGGTCTGCCGCCCTCGCTCGGCCAGCCGCGCGCTCTCCTCTGGATGCTCGAGGGCGGCGAGGAGAGCGCCGGCCATGGCCTCCGGATCGCGGGGCGGCACGAGCCGACCCGTCACGCCGTCCTCCACGGCGTCGGGAATCCCGCCCACCGCCGTCGCCACCACGGGCACGCCCAGCGCCTGAGCGTCCAGGAGCGAAGTGCACAGGCCCTCCAGGTAGGAAGGAAGAGCGAAGATCGTGAACTGTGCCAGCAGGCCGAGAGCGTCGCGGCGGAAGCCGAGCAGGTGGACGCGGTCCTCGAGTCCCAACCGGGCCCGCTCCCCCTCCAGGGCGGCCCGACACTCGCCCTCGCCGACCCAGGCGAAGTGCACGTCCTCCCGCCGTGCCCGCAGCGCCGCCGCCGCCGCCAGGAGGTTCGCATGGTCCTTGTGCGGCGCCAGAGCCGCCACGGTCCCCACGACCGGCGTGCCCTCCGCCACTCCGAGAAGCGAGCGCAGGTCGGCGGCCGGAGGCGCCCCCGTGCGCTCCGGCAGCTCGATCCCGCTCGCCACCAGCGCCAGCCGGGCCTCCGGGACGCCGCCCCGGCGCATCACCTCCGCGACGCCACGGCTGATACAGAGGTATCGGTCCACCGGCAGCCGGTACTTGAGCCGGCTGAGCGGGTTCGTGCCCACCGCGAAGTCCACGCGGCGGGAGACGACGACCGCGGGCACGCCGGCGAGCCGAGCCGCCGGCACGCCCAGCGCGTGCGCGTGGGCGCTGTGGCAGTGGGCCACGTCCGCGCCGAAGCGCCGCAGCGCGGCGGCCGCGCGCAGCATCGCCAGGACATCCAGCTCCCCCCACGGCCTCCAGGGCTCGACCGGGACCCCCAGCTCGCGCGCCCGCTCGGCCAGCGGCCCCGGGGGCGCGAGCAGCAGGCAGGCGTGCCCGCGCCGGCCGACACCGCGCAGCAGGTGGAGCGCCTGTGCCTGTCCCCCACGCCAGGTGCGCCCCGTGTCGAGGTGGGCGATCCTCACGCCGTCCTCTCCCGCGCGAGCCGCGCCGCCGCGCCGGCCCGTCCGCCACGGCGCCTCATGGCTCCCTCCGGCGCGCTCCCCCACGCGTCTCGGCCCAGACCTCGGCGTACTTGAGGAACACCTGCGCGGCGGCGAGGGCGCAGACCAGGAAGCCGTGCGCGCCGTCGAGGAGGCCGAGCTGGAAGACGTACATGCGCAGGAAGCGCAGAGGCGGCCGCAGCGCCACGTCGAGGACGCTCGCGCGCCGCCCGGCCGCCAGCGCCGCCCTCGCGCCCGCGTGCGCGTAGTCCCGCAGCTTGCGCACGCACTCCTCCCAGGTGGAGTAGGTGTGGTGGGCGATCGTCCCCGGGAGCCGGCCCACCGCCCCGGCGATCCGCACGCGCTCGTGGACGAGGGCGTCGTCGAAGCGCGCGCCCTCGCGGCGGAACAGGCGCAGCACCCGCTCCCGCTGCCAGCCGCAGAAGCGAATCGGGCGGCCGAGGAAGCGAGAGCGCCGGGCCAGGGTGAAGGCGACCTCGGGCGGATCGGGACCCGCCAGGCGGGCGAGGCTCTCGTGAGCCGCCTGATCCAGGCGCTCATCGGCGTCCAGCCACAGCACCCACGGCTGGGTGCACTGCGCGAGCGCGAACTGCCGCTGGGCTCCGAAGCCCACGAACTCGTGCGCGAAGACACGCGCGCCCGCCCGCTCGGCCGCCACTCGCGTCTCCGCCCGCCCGCGCGGATCCCAGACCACGATCACCTCCCGGGCGAAGGCCAGCTCGGGCAGCAGGGCCTCGAGCCCGGCCGTCTCGTCGCGGGCGAGCAGCAGGACGGAGAGCGGCAGCTCACGCGCCATGGCGGGCCAGATGCTCGAGGACGAGGCGCGCGGCCAGCGCCGGCTCCAGGGCGGGAAGGCAATTCCAGTGCGGACACACCGTGCGGCCGCAGCCCCGGCAGGGCAGGTCGCTCCACCAGTGGGCCTGCCGCCCTCCGGGCGCGGTCCACACCTCGGGGTGGCTCGAGCCGAACCAGGCGAACGACGGCACGCCCAGGGCCGCGGCCAGGTGGCGTGGCCCGCTGTCCGTGCCCACGACCGCGGCCAGGCGCTCGATCACCGCGGCCAGCGTGCCCAGGCCGCACGGCTCCAGCACCTTGGCCCCCGGCGCCAGCGCGGCAACCCGGGCGCTCGCCGCCTCCTCGCCCGGCCCGGTGACGAGGAGGAGCGGCCGTCCCGCCGCGAGCAGGGCCCGCGCCAGGAGCGCGGCGTGAGAGGCCGGCCAGGTCTTGGCGGGCCAGGTCCCCGCCGCCACGAGCCCCACCGCGTTCGGCGCCTCGGCGAAGCCCAGCGCGGCCAGCCGGGCCGCCGCCTCGGCGCGCGCCGCCTCGCTCACCGCCACGCGCGCATCCAGACCGTCCGCGCGGCCGCCCACGACCGCGGCCAGCCGCAGGTGCGCGGCCGCGGCGTACTCGCGCCGTCCCGGGGCGGGAGCGACCTCGCGCGGCACGCGCACGTGGTAGGCGTGGCGGCGGCCGCGCAGCTCGTAGCCCGCGCACCGTTCGGCCCCGCAGGCGCGGGCGACCAGGGCGCTGCGGGCGTTGCCGAAGAAGTCGACGGCCCATCTCCAGCGACGGCGGCGAAGCGCGCCGAGCAGGGTGAGCGTCGCCCGTGTCGTGCGCTCGAGCGGCCACACGCGATCCACCCCCGGCAGGCCTTCCAGGAGCGGCGCGTACCGCGCCTCGGTCACCACCTCGAGAGGCTCGTCCGGGTAGCCGCGCTTGAGAGCCCGCAACGCCGGCGTGGTGAGCACCACGTCGCCCAGGGTGCGCGGGCGGATCGCCAGGATCCCGGAGGCCATTCAGCTCTCCCCGGGAACGCACGCGCCTGGCCGCGAGCCGGCCGCGACGGGCGCGCGCCGTCCCCGCGCTCTCGTTCCCGGCCGGCCGCTCATCTTCGCGCCACGGCCGCGCGGGCCGCGCCCCGCGCCCAGGAGTCCAGGCGCTCGAGCTGCTCGACCGACTCCACCGGCTCGGGCTCGTGCTGGTCGAGCACCCGCGCCAGGATCCCGGGCACGCGTCCGAGCGGCACGGCCCCGTCCAGGAAGGCGCGCACGGCGATCTCGTCGGCGGCGTTCACGACGCAGGGCGCGGTGCCGCCCGCCCGCCCCGCGGCCACGACCAGGTCGAAGGCGGGGAAGCGCCCGGGCGGAAGCGGCGCGAAGGAGAGGCCGGCGAGGTCGGTCGCCTGCAGGGCGGGGACGGCCTCGTCCCAGCGCGCCGGCCAGGAAAGCGCGAGCTGGATGGGCAGCTTCATGTCCGCGGGCGCGGCCTGGGCCACCGTCGAGCCGTCGCGGAAGGCGACCAGCGCGTGCACGACCGCCTGCGGGTGGAGCACGGCCTCGAGCTGCTCCCAGTCCAGGCCGAACAGGGAGCGCGCCTCGATCAGCTCGAGCCCCTTGTTGAAGAGGAGCGCCGAGTCCACGGTGATGCGCGGCCCCATGCTCCACACCGGGTGGGCCAGCACCTCCGCCGGCGTCGCCTGCTCCCAGCGGGGATGGGCGCGCAGCGCCCCGCCCGAGGCCGTGAGCGTGAGGCGCAGGACCTCGGCCGCCGGGCGCCCGCCCAGGCACTGCAGCGCCGCGCTGTGCTCGCTGTCCACCGGCACCAGCGTGCCGCCCCGGCCGAGCGCCGCCGTGATCAGGGGACCGCCCACGACCAGCGTCTCCTTGTTGGCCAGGGCGAGCCGTGCCCCGCGGGCCAGCGTGGCCAGCGACGCGCGCAGGCCCGCGAACCCCACGATCCCGTTGAGCACGACGTCGGCCGCGCTCTCCGCCGCCAGGCGCGCGGCCGAGCCCGGCCCCACCTCGACGCGCGCGCCCGGCGCCGCGGTCTCGAGGGCCGCTCGCGCCGCCTCGCGATCCTCCGCCGCCTCGAGCGCCACCGCCTCCGGCCGCCACGCCCCCGCCTGCTCCACCAGCCGGGCGAGGGACCGCCCCGCGGCGAGAGCCACGACCCGCACCCGCTCGCGCTCGCGCGCCGCGACCTCGAGCGCCTGACGGCCGATCGAGCCCGTGGAGCCGAGGACGGCGAGGCGCGTGCCCGCGGGAGCGCTCATGGGATCTGGAAGACGGCGATCTTCAGGTAGTAGAAGACGAGGGGCGCGGCGAAGTAGAGGGAGTCGAAGCGGTCGAGGATGCCGCCGTGTCCCGGGATGATGTCCGACGAATCCCCATGGCGGGCGTCGCGCTTGAGCATGGACTCCACCAGGTCCCCCACCTGCGCGAACAGCCCGACCCCCAGCCCCAGCACCACCGCGTCGCGAGCGGAGAGGAAGGGAGCGAACCAGGCGCGCGCCACGAAGCCCGCGACCAGCGCGGCCACCAGCCCGCCCACCGCCCCCTCCACCGACTTGCGCGGAGAGATGAGCGTCCACGGGCGCGTGCGCCCGAACGCGCGCCCGGCGGCGTAGGCGCCGGTGTCGCAGCTCCAGGTCAGGAAGAAGGCGAGCAGCACGTACCAGGCTCCCTGATCGTAGGTGGTGGCGGCGCGCCAGGGCAGCTCGCGCAGGAGGACCAGGTGGGCGGAGAGCCAACCCACGTAGAGGACGCCGAAGAGGGTCACGGCCATCCCCTCGATGCGGCCCTTCAGGTCGGGGCGCCGGAGACCGAGCCCGAGAGTCACCAGCACGGCCCCGGTGAGGAGCAGGTCGCTCTGGCTCTGATGCGGGCGGAAGCACTTCCACACCACGCCCAGGCCGCACAGCAAGCCGAGGAGCGGGTAGGGATGCAGCCCCTTGCCCCGCATCATCCGGTAGAACTCGAGCAGCCCGAGGGTCACCTCGAGCGCCACGAAGCCCACGAAGGCGTAGCCGCCCGCCCGCGCGAGCAGCACGAGCAGGGGCACGAAGAGCACGCCGCTGGCGATGCGGAGCCCCAGGGACCACGACGCCGCCTTGGCCGGACCCGGGGGCGGGCCGCCACTCCCCTCCAGCGCCGGCGTCTCCTCGCTCACTCAGTCCACCCGGCCGAAGCGGCGCTCCCGCTTCTGGTACTCGGCGATCGCCTGGAAGAGGTGGCGGCGGCGGAAGTCGGGCCACAGGGTGTCCGTGACCCACAGCTCGGTGTAGGCGAGCTGCCAGAGCATGAAGTTCGAGATGCGCATCTCGCCGCTCGTGCGGATGAGGAGATCGGGATCCGGGAGCCCGGCGGTGTACAGGCAGTGCGAGACCCGCTCCTCGTCCACGTCGTCGGGACGCAGCCCGCGCTCGCGGAGCAGGCGGCGGATCGCGTCCACCAGCTCGACGCGCCCGCCGTAGGAGATGGCCAGGTTCAGGAGCATGCCCGTGCACGGGGCCAGGAACCGCTCGGTCTCGGCGATCGCCGTCCGCACCGGCGCCGGCAGGTCCGCGATCCGGCCCATGACCTTGAGGCGCACGTTGTTCGCCTTCAGCTCGGCGCGCTCGCCGCGGAGGCTCTGCCGCAGCATGCTCATCAGGGCCGAGACCTCGCGCGCCGGGCGGCTCCAGTTCTCGGTCGAGAAGGTGTAGAGGGTGAGGACCTCCACGCCGAGGGCCGCGCAGCCGCGCACGGCCTCGCGCACCGATTCCCGTCCGGCCCGGTGGCCGAGCAGACGCGGCACGCCGCGCGCCTGCGCCCAGCGCCCGTTGCCATCCATGATGATGGCGACGTGGCGCGGCAGGTTGCCGCGAGCCTTCAGTTCCTCGAGCGTCGGGATGCGGGCGGACACGATCCTCCCGGAGGCCGGGCCGGGGTCCCACCGCGGGCCGGCCTAGACTTCCATCACCTCGGCGGTCTTCTTCTTGAGCAGCTCGTCCACGAGGCCGATGTAGCGGTCCGTCAGCTTCTGCGTGTCCGCCTCGAGGCGATGCCCCTCGTCCTCGGGGAGCGTGCCGTCCTTCTCCTGCTTCTTCAAGTCGTGGATCACCTCGTGGCGGATCTGGCGCACGTGCACCCGGCCCTCCTCGGCGAACTTGGCGATCAGCTTCACCAGGTCGCGGCGGCGCTCCTCGGTGAGGGGCGGGATCGGGACGCGCACGACGGTCCCGTCGTCGGTAGGGTTGAGCCCCAGGTCGGATTGCATGATCGCCCGATGCACGGCCTTCACCAGGCTGCGGTCGTAGGGCTGGACCACCAGCAGCCTCGGCTCGGGCGCCGTCACCTGTCCCACCTGATTGAGCGGCAGGGGCTGCCCGTAGGCCTCGACCCGGACGGAGTCCAGCAGCGCCGGACTCGCCTTGCCGGACCGGATGCCGGACAGCTCGCGCCGGATCCCCTCCAGCGCCTTCTTCATCCGCTCTTCCGCTTCCACCAGGATCTTGTGCGCCATGGCGTCACTCCGTGACCGCGGTCCCCACGGTCTCGCCCTGGACGATCCTCGTCAGGTTCCCGCGCTGCCCCACGTTGAAGACGACCAACGGCAGGCGATTCTCCTTGAGCAGGGTGATGGCCGTCAGGTCCATGACCGCGAGGCCCCGATCGAGGATGTCCTTGTACGTGATGCGTGGATAGAAAGTCGCGTCCGGATGGGTGACCGGATCGCTGCTGTAGATGCCGTCCACCTTCGTGGCCTTCAGGACGACGTCGGCTCCGACCTCGACGGCCCGCAGGGCCGCCGCCGTGTCGGTGGTGAAGTAGGGGTTCCCGGTGCCGGCCGCGAGCACGACGACCCGCCCCTTCTCCAGGTGCCGCACCGCGCGGCGGCGGATGTAGGGCTCGCACACCCGGGGCATCTCGATCGCCGACATCACCCGCGTGTAGACGCCGCGCTTCTCCAGCGCGTGCTGCAGCGCCAGGCCGTTGATGACCGTGGCCAGCATGCCCATGTAGTCGGCGCCGACCCGGTCCATGCCCCGGGTGCTGGCCGCGAGCCCGCGGAAGATGTTGCCCCCGCCGGTCACGATGCCCACCTGGACGCCCAGCTCGCGCACCTCGCGGATCTCGCCGGCCAGCGCGGCCATGGCGTTCTCGTCGATGCCGTGCCCGACGTTCCCGGCGAGGATCTCGCCGGAGAGCTTGAGCAGGACGCGCTGCCAGCGGCCGGCCACCGCCGTCACTCCTGTCCGAGCCGGAAGCGCGCGAAGCGCCGCACGACGATGTTCTCCCCGGTCCGGCCGGCGGCCTGGAGCACCAGGTCCCGCACCGTGGTCTTGTCGTCCCGGATGTAGGGCTGCTCGAGCAGGCAGACCTCGGCGAAGTACTTCTCCAGCTTGCCGTCCACGATCTTCTGCACGATCGGCGCGGGCTTGCTCTGGCCCTCGAGCTGGCCGGCGTAGATCTCGCGCTCCTTGGCCACCCGCTCGGCCGGCACGTCCTCGCGCCGCACGTACTCGGCGCCCGCCGCCGCCACCTGCATGGCCAGGTTCCGCACCAGCTCCGCGAACTCGGGCGTGCGGGCCACGAAGTCCGTCTCGCAGTTCACCTCGATCAGCACGCCCACCCGGTTGCCGGGATGGATGTAGGCCTCGACCAGCCCCTCGCTGGCCGCCCGCTGCTGGCGCGCGCCCGCGCGGGCCGCGCCCGCCTTGCGCAGCAGGTCGATCGCCTTGTCCACGTCGCCCGCCGCCTCGGTCAGCGCCTTCTTGCACTCCATCATCCCGGCGCCCGTGCGGTCCCGGAGCTGCTTCACCTGCTCGGCCGTAATGGTCATCTCGTTCCCCTGTCGTCACGACGCCCGCCCGCGACACGCTCACGGACGGGCGTCACTCGGCACGCTCCCGGGTTACCGGAGGCTCGCGGTCTCGGTCTCGCCCTCGGACTCCTCGCCACCGAACGAGACGGTCTCCTGGTCCGCGCCTTCGAGCGCGAAGGAGCGCGCTTCGAGGACGGTGTCCGCCACCATGCGGGTGAAGAGCCGGATCGCGCGGATCGCGTCGTCGTTCCCCGGGATCGGGAAGTTCACCACGGTGGGGTCGCAGTTCGTGTCCACGATCCCCACGATCGGGATCGCCAGCCGGTTGGCCTCGGCGACCGCGATCTTCTCCTTCTTCGTGTCGATCACGAAGACGAGCGAAGGCAGGCCGGGCATCTCCTTGATGCCCGCGAAGGCGAACTCGAGGCGCTCGCGCTCACGCTGGAGCCGGGAGACCTCCTTCTTGCTCATCTTCTCGAACGTGCCGTCGGTCGCCATCTTGTCGAGGTCGTGCAGCCGCTTGATGCTGCTGCGGATGGTCTTGAAGTTGGTGAGCATGCCGCCCAGCCAGCGCTCGGTGACGTGGAACATGCCGGCGCGCGCGGCCTCCTCGACCACGATGGGCTTGGCCTGCTTCTTGGTCGCGATGAAGAGGATGTGCCCGCCGCCGCGCACCACGCGCTCGATCGCGGCCCGGGCCTCCTGGATGCACTTGAGGGTCTTCTGCAGGTCGATGATGTAGATGCCGTTCCGCTCCATGAAGATGAACTTCTTCATCTGCGGATTCCAGCGTCGCGTCTGATGCCCGAAGTGGACTCCCGCTTCGAGCAGGTCCTTCATGGTGATCTCCGCCACGACCATCCTCCTTCGGGGTTCGCTCCTCCGCCCCTGCCGTCGTCCGCGAGCGCTGTTCCCCGTGGGGACCCCGGCGCTCCGGCGGGGCGTGTGGTTTCGGACCGCGGGCTACCGCTTGCTGAACTGGAAGCGCTTGCGGGCGCCCGGCTGTCCGTACTTCTTCCGTTCCTTCATGCGCGAATCGCGAGTGAGCAGCCCGGCGCGGCCGAGCACGGCCCGCAGGGTCTCGTCCTCGCGGGCCAGCGCCCGCGCCAGCGCGAGCCGCAGCGCTCCCGCCTGGCCCGTGAGGCCGCCGCCGTGGACCCGCGCGACGATGTTGTAGCGCCCCGTGGCGTTCGCCACGCTGAGCGCCTGGAACGCGGTCTGGACCAGCGTCTCCCGCTTCAGGTACTCGAGCGGGGTCCGGTCGTTCACGAGATGCTTGCCGTTGCCGGGAAGCAGGTGCACGCGGGCCACGGCCAGCTTGCGCCTTCCGGTCAGGGGCCGGTTCGAGATCTCCGTCGCCATGCCTCTCCTCGCGCCTACTCTGGGTTCCAGGGAACCGGCTGCTGCGCCGCGTGCGGATGGTCGGGGCCCGCGTACACCTTCAGCTTGCGGACCATCGCCCGGCCCAGCTTCGTCTTGGGCATCATGCCCTGCACGGCCCGCATCACCACGCGCTCCGGGTGCTTCGCCATCAGCTCGCGCAGCGAGGTCCAGGTGGCGCCGCCCGGGTACAGCGTATGGTGGAAATAGCGCTTGTCCTCGGGCTTCCTGCCGGTGAGGACGACCTTGCTGGCGTTCACGATCACGACGTGATCGCCCGTGTCGATGTGGGGCGTGTAGATCGGCTTGTGCTTGCCCCGCAGCACCATGGCCACCTGCGTGGCCAACCGCCCCAGCGTCCTGCCCTCGGCGTCCACGACCAGCCACTGTCGCTGGACGTCGCTCGGCCGGGCGGAGTATGTCTTCATGCCGTCCTCCACTGCACGATCCCCCGGGGAGCGGCCCCGACCGCCGCAGAGCGGGTCCCGAGGCCGCGGATTCCCCTATCCACAAGAAGCGCCGGAGACTAGCAAGCGGCCCGAAGGGGTGTCAAGCGCGCGGGCGCATCTCCCGCCTACGCGAACTCCTTCAGCACCTGCCGGAGCCGCGCCAGGGGCAGCCCCACCACGTTGGCGTAGTCACCCTCGATCCGCCGCACGAACTGCGCCGCCAGACCCTGGATGCCGTAGGCGCCGGCCTTGTCCAGGGGCTCGCCGCTGCGCGCGTAGGCCTCCAGCTCCGCCTCGTCCAGGCGCGCGAACTGCACCTTCGTCACCTCGGCGGCGGTGCGCTGCTCGCGCCCGCGCACCACGGCGATCCCGCTCCAGACCTCGTGCGTCCGGCCGTGCAGCCGCCGCAGCATCTCCAGCGCCTCGGCCTCGTCGCGCGGCTTGCCCAGGCGAACGCCGCGAGCGACCACGACCGTGTCGGCCGCGATCACCAGCGCCTCCGGGCGGCGCGCCGCCACGCGTCGCGCCTTCTCGAGCGCCAGGGCCCGCACGCCGTGCCGGGGCTCGGCCTGACCCGGCCAGTCGCGGTCGGGCCCCGGATCCACCACGGTGAAGACGAGGCCGGCCTGCCGCAGCAGGGCCACGCGCCGGGGCGAGGCCGAGGCCAGCACCACCGGACCCCGGCCGGCGAAGAACAGGCGCCCCGCCTCCGGACGCGCGCGGCTCATGCGGGCGCGGAGCGCCTCGCCTCCTCGGCGGGAGGCGTCTCGACCCTCAGGGTCACGGGCCCGTCGTTCCCCAGCTCCACCTGCATGTGCGCGCCGAAGACGCCGCGCTGGACGGGCACGCCCGCCGCGGCCAGCCGCTCGCAGAAGCGCTCGAACAGCGGCTCGGCCTGCTCCGGCCGCGCCGCGCCCACGAAGTCGGGACGCCGCCCGCGGCGGGCGTCGCCGTAGAGGGTGAACTGCGGCACCACCAGGGCGGCGCCCTCCGCCTGGCGCACGTCCAGGTTCATGAGGCCGGCCGCGTCGCCGAAGATGCGGAGCCCCGCCAGCTTCTGCGCCAGCCACGCCACCTGCGGCTCGCCGTCCGCGGGGCCGGCCCCGAGGAGCACCAGCAGCCCGCGGCCGATCTCGCCCGTGACCCGTCCCTCCACGCTGACCCGGGCGCGGGTCACCCGCTGCACGAGCGCCCTCACCCCTCGCCCACCCGGCCGGGCGGCCGCGCGGAGCGCAGCAGCCGGCGCCGCCGCTCGACGCGCGTCACCCCGGGCACGCGACGCACCGCGTGCATCACCTCCTGGAGCTTCGCCCGGTGCGGCACGAGCACCACGAACACGCCGCGGGCCGTGCGGTCCTCGCTGGCCACGCCGGCGCTGCGGATGTTCACGTTCGTGAGCGAGATGGCCTTGGCGATGTCCGCCAGCAGCGCGGTGCGGTCGTTCCCGTAGATCAGCAGGCGCACCGGGAAGGTCTCGCCCAGGCCCACGTCCCACTCCACGGGGACCCGGCGCTCCGGCGGCACGCGGTCCCCGAAGGTGTTGGGGCAGTCCTGCCGGTGCACGGACACGCCTCGCCCCACGGTCACGATGCCCACCACCCGGTCTCCGGGCACCGGCTGGCAGCAGCGCGCGAAGTTCACCATGACGTTGTCCACGCCCTGGATGCGGATGCCGCCCGCCGGCTTGCGCCCGATCCCCAGCGTCTCCAGCGGGCGCTTGGCCAGGCGCTCGGCCAGGCCCTCCTTCGGCGGCTCGAGCTTGCGGGTGATCTGCACCAGCGACACCTGGCCCTCGGCCAGGCGCGCGTACAGGGAGTCGAGGTCGCTGCAGCCCAGGGCCCGGGCGATGTCCTCGAGCGGCTCCTCGGCGGGCTTCCGCCGCAGGCGCTTCAGCTCGCGCTCCAGCATCTCGCGCCCCAGGGCGATGCTGTCCGTGCGCCGCCGCTGCCGGAGCCAGTGCCGCACCTTGCCGCGGGCGCCCGCCGTCTTCAGCACGTGCAGCCAGTCCTCGTGCGGCTGGGCCTGGGGCGAGGTGATGATCTCCACCGTGTCGCCGTTCTGCAGCACGTAGCGCAGCGGCACCAGCTCGCCGTTCACGCGCGCCCCCACGGTGTGCTGCCCCACCGCCGTGTGCACGGCGAAGGCGAAGTCCAGGGCGGTCGCGCCCTTGGGCAGGCGCTTCAGCTCGCGGCGCGGCGTGTAGGCGTAGACCTCCTCCTGGTAGAGCGCGGTGCGCAGGAAGTCCATGTACTCGTCGTCCGTGGCCGCCCGCTGCCAGTCGGCCGTCTGGGCCACGAAGCCCCCCAGCTTCGCGTCCAGCTCCTCGTCCACCCGCCCGCCCTGCTTGTAGACGTAGTGCGCCGCCACGCCGGTCTCCGCGGTGCGGTGCATGTCGCGGGTGCGGATCTGGATCTCGACCATCTCGCCGCCGGGCGTGAGCACGGTCGTGTGCAGGGACTGGTACATGTTGCTCTTCGGCGTGGCGATGTAGTCCTTGAAGCGCTCGGCCACCGGCATGAAGAGGTCGTGCACCACGCCCAGGGCGCGATAGCAGTCGCTGCGCGTGTGCGTGATGATGCGCAGGCCGAAGAGGTCGTAGATGTTCTCGAAGTCCCGCCCCGAGCGCATCTTCAGGTAGATGGAGTAGAAGTGCTTGGGGCGGCCGCTCACCTCGGCCTTGATGGCGACGGCCTTCAGCCCCTCCTCCAGCCGCTGCCGCACGCCCGAGAGGAAGCGCTCGCGCTCCTGGCGGCGCGCCTGGATGCGCTGAGTGAGGTCCTGGTAGGCGGCGGGATCCAGCGCCTTGAGGCTCAGGTCCTCCAGCTCGCGCTTGATGCTGGCGATGCCCAGGCGGTGGGCCAGGGGCGCGTAGATGTCGCGCGTCTCGACGGCGATGCGCTGGACCCGCTCGGGCGGCAGGTACTCGATGGTGCGGATGTTGTGCAGGCGGTCCGCCAGCTTGATGAAGATGACGCGCAGGTCCCGCGACATCGAGAGCAGCATCTTGCGGAAGTTCTCGGCCTGCTCGGCCTCCGCGCTCTCGAAGTGGAGGCCGGCCAGCTTGGTCACCCCCTCCACCAGCCCGCGCACCTCGCGGCCGAAGCGCTTCTCGACCTCCTCGAGCGTGACGCCCGTGTCCTCGACCACGTCGTGGAGCAGGGCGGCGCAGGCCACCGTGGTGTCCAGCCGGGCCTCGAGCAGGTCCACGAGGATGCGACAGACCGCCACCGGGTGCGAGATGTAGGGCTCGCCCGAGGCCCGGCGCTGCGCCCCGTGCGCCTGCGCGGCGAAGTCGAAGCACGCCGCCACCCGGTCCCGGTCCACGCGCGGCGCCTTCTCGTCGAGGGCCGCGATCAGGGCCGCCCGCAGCTCGGCCACCGCCGCCCCGCTACCCGCCACGCTCACGTGCAGCGCACCCCCTTGACCCTGAGCTGGATCCGCTTCTCCCCCATCCACTCGTTGCGGGCGGGCACGAAGGCCAGCGCGCAGCGCCCCGCGCGCGCCACCTCGTCGGCCCGCCCGCCCAGGCCGAAGCCGATCGCCGCGGCGCGGCCGGTGCCGTCGCGCACCTGCATCCTCAGATGCCGCCCCCGCCCCACCGTCGTCACCGATTCCACCACCAGATCGGCCGCCTGGAAGAGCGGTTCGGGGTTGTCGAGCCCGTGCGGGGACATGCGCTCGATCCAGTCCACGAGCGGCGGATCGCACTCGCTCAGGCGCAGGTCCGCGTCGATCGTGAGCCGCGGCACGAAGGCCTCGTCGGGCAACCGCTCGCGCACCAGCCGCTCGAGCCGCTCGCGCAGCTCCGGCAGGCGGGCGCGGCGCACCGTGAGCCCGGCGGCGAAGGCGTGCCCGCCGTGCGCCTCCAGCAGATCGTCGCACTCCGTGAGGATCGCGTTGAGATCGAGGCCCGGCAGGCTGCGGCCCGAGCCGCGGCCACGCTCCCCGTCGAGGGCCACGAGCACCGCGGGGCGCTGGAACCGCTCCACCAGCCGCGAGGCCACGATGCCGATGACGCCCGGATGCCAGTGCTCCGACCAGAGCAGGATCGAGCGGCAGGCGGGCCAGCTCAGCTCGGTCTCCACCCGCTCCGAGGCCTCCAGCAGCGCCTCCTCGTCGAAGCGCCGGCGCTGCTCGTTGTCGTCTTCCAGGCTCTGGGCCAGGTCGCGCGCCTCCGCGGCGTCCCGCGCGAGCAGCAGGCGCAGGCCTTGCTCCGCGTTGCCCATCCGGCCGCCGGCGTTGATGCGCGGCGCCAGCACGAACGCCACCTGCCCGCTCGTGACCGGACGCCCACCCAGCCCCGCCACCTCCATCAGCGCCCGCAGGCCGACGCGGCGCGTCTCGTTCAGGCGCTCGAGGCCCAGCCGGGCGAGCACGCGGTTCTCGCCCACCAGCGGCACCACGTCGGCGATCGTGCCCAGGGCCACCACGTCCAGGAACGCGCGCGCCCGCTCCACGCCTCCGCGCCCCTTGAACAGGGCCTCGGCGAGCTTGAAGGCCACGCCCACGCCCGCCAGGGCCTTGAACGGGTAGGCGCAGCCCGGGCGCAGCGGATTCACGATCGCCACCGCCTCGGGCAGGGTCGCCGGCGGCGCGTGGTGATCGGTGATGATCGTGTCCAGCCCCAGCGCCCGCGCGCGCTCGACCGCCTCCAGGGCGGTGACGCCGCAGTCCACCGTCACCACCAGGCGACAGCCCTGGCGGTGCGCCTCCTCGACCGCGTCCAGGGAGAGGCCGTAGCCGTCGCGCGTGCGATGCGGGATGCGCACCTCCACCCGCCCACCCAGCTCGCGGAGGACGGAGTAGATGAGGAACGTGGAGGTGATCCCGTCCACGTCGTAGTCCCCGTGCACGAAGATGCGCTCCCCCGCGGCGATGGCGCTCTGGATGCGCCGCGCGGCCACGTCCAGGTCACGGAGCAGGAAGGGATCGTGCAGATCGTCCAGGTCGGGCTCGAGGTAGCGGCGCGCCTCGTCGGCACCTTCGAGGCCGCGGTTCACGAGGGCGTGGGCCACGGCCAGGGGCGCGCCCAGGTCGCGGGCGAGCGCGCACGCCCGGGCCGGGTCTCGCCGGGGGTGCGGTACCCATTCGGGAGTGGCGGTCGAAGCGATCACGAGATGCCTTCGATGGGGCGCGCAGAGGGAGCGACGCCGCACGCTAGCAGCCGCTGCGCGCGCGGGTCAAGGCTCCCGGCGCACCCGCCGCGGCCCCGCTCGCCGCCCGCCGCTAGGGCAGAAGCCGCGCCCGCAGCGCCGCCGCGCGACCGTCCGCCGCGGCCGGCAGGCGCTCGGCCCGAGCCAGCGCCGCCGCGGCCGCGCTCCGGTCTCCTTGCGCCGCGCTCGTCCGGGCCAGCTCGAGCCAGGCGTCGTAGCGGGCCGGATCCAGGCGCACCGAGCGCGCGAACGCCGCCCGCGCCTCGCCGCTCCTGCCGGCGTCGCTCGCCGCGAGCCCCAGCTTGTAGGCCACGTCGGCGTCGCCGGGCAGCAGCCGCGCCGCCTCCGCCAGTACCGGGTAGGCCTCGCCGGGCTTCCCGTACTGCAGGAGGTACTGGCCCCAGAGCGACTCCACGGCCGGCTGGCCCGGCGCCTGGCGCCGCAGCTCGTCGAGCGCCGAGCGCCCCGCCGCGACGCGCCCGAGGGAGAAGAGCGCGGCCACGCGCAGCAGGCGCGGCTCCAGGTCCCGGTTGCCGCGCGCCAGCGCGCGGTCCGCCTGCGCCAGGGTCGTCACCCAGTCCCCGCGGTGGTAGGCCAGCAGGGCGCGCAGGCTCGCGACCTCCGGGCGCGCCGGATCGAGGGCCTCGGCCGCGTCCAGCTCGCGGGCCGCCTCCGCGTCGCGGCCCGTGAGCGCGAGCTGCCGCGCCCACTGGGTGCGGGCCATGTAGTTGCGGGGCGCCCGACGGGCCATGGCCTGGAAGAGCGCCGCGTCGTCGTGCCACTCGGGAAGCAGGGACTCGAGCGTGAAGGCGCCGCCCACGACGAGCACCAGCACCAGGCCGACGGCGGCGAGGCGCAGCCGCGGCCGCCCGCGCAATGCCTCGACTCCCACCCCGACCGCCCAGACCAACCCGGCGGAAGGCAGATAGAAGAAGCGCTCGGCGTAGAGGAAGTAGCCGTGGGTCACGTCCACGAGCATCGTGGGCAGCAGGGTCAGCCAGAACAGGGCCAGGGGCACCGCCGCCGGCGCGCGCCGCCAGAGGAGCCAGGCGAGCGCGAGCGCGAAGGCGAGGTGCGCTCCCAGCGCGGCGAGCACGAGCCCGCCCGCCACGCGCGCGGGCTCCAGCGTCACCGCCGGCGAGTGCGGGAACCACGGCCAGGCGAAGGACAGGTAGCCGGGGAACATGAGCGCCAGCGCCCGCCAGCCCTGCGCGCCCGCCGCCAGCTCCGGATTCGCCTGCGGCGCCTGCACCCAGGCCTGGTGCGCGAGCAGGTGGAGCGCGGTGAGCAGGGCGTAGGGCGCGAGCCAGAGCGCGCTCGAGCGCAGGCTCGGCCGCCGCGCGCCGAGACCCACGCGCTCGGCGGCGGCCACCACGAGCACGAAGGGCACGGCGGTCTCCTTGCTGAGCAGGGCGAGCGCCAGGGCGACGAGCGGCCACGCCCCGGGCCAGCGGCGGCCCCGCGCCCGCGCCCGCCGGTCGAGCAGCAGCGCGAGGAGCAGGAAGAGCGCGCAGTAGACGTCCGTGCGTCCGGAGATCCAGGCCACCGACTCCACGTGCGCGGGCAGCGAGGCGAAGAGGAGGCCCGCCAGCCCGGCGACGAGGGGCGTGAGCCCCGCGCCCAGGGCCAGGGCCGAGACGAGCGCCGAGACGCCGACGTGCGCGAGCACGTTCATCGTCCGGAACCAGGCCGGGCTCCAGTGCGAGAGCGCGCCGTCCACGGCGTAGGAGAGAGTCACCAGCGGGCGCCAGAGACCCGAGGCGCTGGCGCCGCCGCTCGCGGCCCAGAAGTCGGAGGTGAGCGCGCGCGTCACCCCGGCCGCGGTGCGGAGCAGCGGGTTCTGCTCGACGAGCAGATGATCGTCCCAGACGAAGGCGCCCCCGAGCCCCGGCAGGTAGAGGACGAGGGCGGCCAGCGCCACGGCCAGGACGGCCCGCGCGCCCGGATCGAATCGGGCCCGCGCGGGCGCGGCCCCCACCCGCCTGCCCTCCGGCCGGCGCGGCGCCGGCCCCTTGCCCCGCGGCCGGCGCTCGGCCGCGGACATCAACCCGAGTCTCCCATAAGCCGAATTCTGTCGGAT
>JAWOLC010000076.1:0-79324 GCA_033853925.1 Candidatus Eiseniibacteriota bacterium | reverse complement strand
GCATGATCGGCTTCGCCGCCATGGGGGCCGTGCTCATGCTGCCCCTGTGGAACGCCCAGCCCCGGCGGCAGGTCCTGCCCGAGGCGCCCACGGCGCAGCCCGTGCGATCGGCGGCCTGAGCGCGCCGAAGCGCCGCGGGGCGGGACGCCGACGCGTCCCGCCCCGCTCGTGTCCGGCGGCGCCGCTAGCCGGCCGCCGGCGCCGGCACCGCCGTCCCGGCGGGCTTCGCCTCCGCCGCCGCTTCGCGCGCCAGCTCCGCGATGCGCTGCGTCTCGGCGCGGGCCAGGAAGTAGACCGCGACCAGGATGAAGAAGACCGAGACCCAGTCCTGGACGGTGGGGAACTTGGCCGTGAAGATGAAGAACATGAGCAGCGTCGCCGCCGTCCCCGCCAGGAGCGACGTGAGCCGGTTCACGAGGCCCGCGAACGTGGCGGTCCGCCCCTTGAACATGCAGATGAACACGGAGAAGAACGCCAGCGCGCCGTAGGGGAGCCCGGAGAGGAAGGCCCCCAGGCTGGGGTGCGCGACGGCGCCGCGGAAGTCGGCGAGCGGCTTCGAGGTCCAGCCGAACCCGGGCGAGCCGAAGTAGAAGAAGCCCACGATCGCCGCCATCGTCAGGCTCGCGGCGATCTGCTCGACGGCGAAGAACCCCTGATTGTCGAGCGGCACGCCCTTCGCGCGCGTGTTCTTGAAGAAGTTCATGATGTAGATGCGGATCGTGTAGCTGACGATGTAGAGGCCCATGATCGTCATGGCCTGAGGCGAGTGCAGGAAGTCGAAGCTGCCCCTGGCCGCGCCGGGCTTGAGGCCGACCCAGTGCGACGCCTGGATGCCGTGACCCTCCAGGTAGGACACGAGCGGCAGCAGCACGACGTTCGTCGCGACGGCCAGGAGGGCGAAGAGGACCGCCCAGTTCTCCTCGGCGTAGACGCGCTTGTGGAGGATGCCCTGCCGGATCTGCACGGCGTCCACGAGCCGGCTGATCACGATGATGCTGCCCCGCATGATCACCATGGCCACCATCACCGAGATGGGCAGGGTGTACATGAGCGTGGTGGTGGGGATGACGATGGCCGTGCAGATGCCCGAGGGGACGATGTAGGCCGCCTCGGAGGGCACCGTGAAGGGCCCCCACTTCACGAGCCGGTTCGACTTGAGCTTGATCCAGCCGAGGGCGAAGACCACGGCGAGCGCGATGGCGCTGCCGCCCAGCGTGTTGTTGAAGAGGTACGCCATCTCCGGCATGTGGTACGGCGAGCCGCCCGTGAAGATCTTGGCGAACATGCCGTTGAGGACGTACAGGCCGAAGTAGGCGACGCAGCGCTGACGCAAACGCCCGGTGCTCCCGGGCGCGGTCTTCCACATGGTCGAACCCTCCCTGGTCATTCTACCATGCTCGGTCACGAGGGCGCCGATCCCACCTCGAGGCCGCGCCCGTTGGCCCGGCGCCTCCCGCGCCCGAGGCCCTGCGCGCCGAGCCTACTCTCCCGCGGCCTCTCCTTCACCACGGTCGAGGCCGGCGCTCCCGCTCCCGCTCAGACGTTCGGGTGGGCGGCGCGCACCCCGCGCCCGCCCTCGGGCAGGTCCACGATCTCGTAGTCCGAGAAGAGGGCCGGCGATTCCCGCTGCATGATCTCCAGGACCCGCACGGCCACCTTGCGGATCTCGACGTCGGCCGCCTCGGCGCCGCGCATCTCGATGAAGTGGCGCAGGGCCCGCGCGTTCCCGGTCACGAAGATGCGGGTCTCCGTGGCGTTGGGCAGCACGGAGCGCGCCGCCTGCCGCGCCAGCTTTCGCCGCAGCGTCTTGTCCGGCTCGCCCGCATAGCGGCGCTCGAGCCCCTCCACCAGCCGGTCGTAGGCCGCCCGCGCGACGTTCACCGCCTCGACCCAGACCGCGTGCAGCCCGGGATCCTCCGCGATCACGTCCGGCTCGACGAAGGGCGACTGCGACTCGTCCACGTAGCGCTGCGAGAGCTGCGAGTAGGAGAAGTGCCGGTGGCGCACCAGCTCGTGCGTGAACGAGCGCGACACGCCGGTGACGAGGAAGCTCCACACCGCGTGCTCGAGCACCGAGCCGTGCCCGACCTCCACGAGGTGCGCGAGGAACTCGCGGTTCGACTTGCGGCCCTTTCCGTACGAGAGGTAGCAGAGGCGCCCGGCCATCTCGGCCAGCCGCTCCGCCCCCACCTCGGTGTCCGTGCTCCAGCTCAGCTCGTGCTCGGCGAGGAACCGCTCGACCGCTTCCGCGTCCACGACCTGCCGGCCGACCAGATAGACGCGCGGCTCGCGAAGAATCGTGAGATCGCGGGCACGACTCGTGCCGGTCGCTTCCATGAAGGACCTCCCCTCTCGTGGCTCTCCGGCCCGCCGCCGGCCGCGCGGGCGCTCAGCCCCCCAGCCGCCGGACCTCGTCGCGCACGCGGCGCATCACCCTCTCGACCTCGTCGTCCCGCGTGTAGAAGTGCGGGGCGAGCCTGAGCCCCACGCCCGGCCGGTGGTCGAGCAGCACGTCGCCCGCCAGCAGAGCGGCGCAGACCTCCGCGGCCCGCGGCACGTCCAGGCAGACCGTCCCGCCGCGGCGCTCCGGCGCCCGCGGCGAGACGACCCGGAAACCGTACTCGTCCGCCAGCGCCATCAACCGGCTCGTCTGGCGCAGGGACTTCTCGCGAATGCGGCCGACGCCGATGCGGGCCACGATCTCGTACCCGGGCCGCGCCGCCGCGTACGCCGGGATCGCCGTCGTGCCGGTGTAGAAGCGCCGCGGCCCGGGGTCGCGGCGCAGCGGCCCCGGATCGAAGGCGAACGGCTCCGCGTGCGCGAACCATCCCGTCACGGCCGGCTCCAGCCGCTCGCGCACCCGCGGACTCGCGTACAGCCACCCCGCCCCGGGGCCGCCGCACAGCCACTTCACCGAGCCGCCGGTCATCAGGTCCACGTCCAGCGCCCGCACGTCCACCGGCACCGTGCCCACCGATTGATAGGCATCCACGAGCGCCAGCGCCCCGCATTCCCGAGCCCGGCGCAGGACGGGCCCGAGATCGAGCTGCTCGGCCGTGCGAAAGAGCACGTGCGAGAGGGCCACCACCGCCGTGCGCTCGTCGACCGCCGCGACCACGTCGGCGACGTCGATGTGGTGCGCCGCCGCGCCGGCCGGCTCGCCGGGTGCCGGCCGCGCCCGGATGCGCACGATCTCGGCGCCCCGGCGGGCGAGCCCCTCGTAGAGGTAGAGGACCGACGGAAAGTCCTCGTCGGTGCACACCAGCCGCCGGCGCGGGCCCGAGAAGTCCACGCCCGAGAGGGCGATGGCCTGGGCCACGGTCACGTTCTCGACCATGGTCACGGTCCCCGGGTCCGCGCCGAGGATCGAGGCCAGCACGTCGGCCGTCTCGAGGGGCAGGCGGAACCACTCGTCCTCCCAGGCGCGGATGCCGCGGGCCATCCACAGGTGCGCATAGCGGCGCAGCGCCGACTCCACCCCGCGCGGCATGGCCCCCAGGGTGTGGGAGGCGAAGTGGAGGGTGGCCTCCACCGTGGGAAACTCCGGGCGCCAGGCCAGGAGCGGGTCGGAGGTGACGCCGGTCGGGGACATCGGGATCTCCGCGGGGCCGCGTGGCTCCGGCTCAGCCCGGAGGCCGGGCCGGAGCGCCGTCGAGCACCAGCCACACCGCCTGCGCCGGAGTCTCGGCCGTGCGCACGTACGTGAACAGGTGAGGCAACACGAGGTCGGGGTGATGGTGGGCCTCGAGCCAGCTCGCCCAGGGACGGCCGAGGAGCACGAGCGGTGCCTGCGGCCGGGCGCTCACGCTCAGGAGCGTCCAGGTGAGCAGCACCTCGGTGAGCGTGCCGACGCTGCCCGAGACCGCCACGAAGCCGTCGGCCCGGCCGATGATGTGCTTCAAGCGCTCGAACAGGTCGGGCGTGTGGACCCGCTCGGCCACCCAGCGGTTGACGGGGCCGCGCCGCTCGAAGATCTCGACCGTCACCCCGACCACGTGCCCGCCCGCCTCGCGGGCGCCTCGCGAGCAGGCCTCCATGGCCCCGCCGTAGCCGCCGGTGATGACATCGGCACCCGCTTCGGCCAGGCGCCGGCCCAGCTCGAGCGCCTCGGCGTAGGCGGGGCTGCCCGGGCGGATCGTGCTGCTGCCGAAGACCGCGACGAGGGGACGCTGGCTCACGGGCTCTCCGCGGGCGGGATCAGTCTCCCGGCCGGTTCACGTTGCGCGTGACGCCGGGGTCCCGCACGTCCAGGTAGCCCACCAGCCGCGCGTTCCGTCGCACGGCGTCGCTCAAGCTCTCGGCGCCGCGATCGCCGGCGATCGCCCGCGCCAAGCCGGCCGAGAGCGCGACCGGATGGCCGCGGTGACGCCGATACCGGGGCACGAGCGCGTACGAGAAGGCGCTCCCCGCGCCACGCCCGCCCTTGCGGCTCTTCGCCGCCTGCAGCGCCTGGGCCATCACCGTGGCCAGGTCCAGGACCGTGCCGGGCCGCAGGAAGGGATGGTCCACCGGCAGCACGACCACGGCCTGCGGCCGGAGCCGGAGCGCCGCGGCCAGGCCGGTCCGGGCCGAGGAGTACATGCCCTTCTTCCACTCGCGGTTCACGGCGAAGCGGACCTCCAGCCGCTGGGCGCGGTGGGCACGGGCCGTGCGCAGCTCGCGATCGAAGCAGCCCGTCTCCACGAGGCGCACGAACTCCTCCTCCGTGCGCTCGCGCACGCGGCCGGCCTCCCCTCCCAGCACGACCACGACGGTGTCGCACGCGCACCAGAGGTTGCGGATGCCGTGCGCGACGAAGCTCTCCGACCCCGACTTCACGAGCGCCTTGGCGCGGCCCATCCGCGTCGAAGCGCCGGCAGCCAGCAGCACCCCGATCATCATGGACGTTCCACCTCCGTGGGATCCACCGTCTCAGGCTCGTTCTCCTCGGCCCGTCCCGCTCCGGGCCCCGGCAACCAGCCCGGCGCGATCGCCGCCCCGCGCCGCACGGCCACGAGCTGGGCGACCACGCTCACCGCGATCTCCTCCGGCGTGGCGGCCCCGATGCTCAAGCCGAGCGGCGTGTGCAGGCGGACGATCTCCTCGTCGCTGTACCCTCGCGCCCGCAGGCGCAGCGCGAATTTGCGCTGCTTCGGCAGGCTGCCGATCATGCCCAGGAACTTGAGTGGCCGCTTGAGCAGGACCTGCACGATCCGGTGGTCGAGCGCGTGGTCGTGCGTGACCACGCAGGCGTAATCGCCGGGGCGGAGATCCAGCGCCCGCGCGGCGTCCTCGGGCTCCTGGCAGTGCACGCCGGCCCCGGGGAACCGCTCGGCGACGGCCCACTCGGGCCTCCCGTCCACCACGGTCACCTCGAACCCGCAGGCGCCGGCCATCGCCGCCAGCGGCTTGCCGATGTAACCCGCCCCGAAGACGAACAGCCGGGGCTTGGGCTCCACCGCTTCGACGAAGATGCTCATCTCGCCTCCGCAGCACATGCCGAGGTCGCGGGTGAGGTGGTGCTGGAGCAGCGCCGAGCCGCCCCGGGCCAGGACCTCGCGCGCGCGCTCGAGAGCCGCCTGCTCGATGGCCCCGCCCCCCACCGTGCCCACGCACTCGCCCTCGGGCGAGACGAGCATGTGCGCCCCCGGCTTGCGCGGCGTGAAGCCACGCGCCTCGACGACGGTGAGCAGGGCGAAGCGCCTCCGCTCGGCGCGCCAGCGCGCGAGCGTGGCCCAGACCCGGTCCTCGTCCGTCGCCGGGCCCACTTCGGCGTCGGCGCCCACCGCCGGCACGCCCTCGGGCTCGGGCAACGGCTCCCTCGGCTCGTCGATCACTCACCCTCCCGGACCATGCGGCACGTCGGGGCGATTGAAGCGGCTCGCCCTGCGGGTGTCAACCGCTGCCCTTGCGGTCGCCGTGCCCGCGAGGCAGAATGTCGAGACCATGTTCGAGCCCGCGGAGCCGCGCGAATCCCCGTGGTGGGCCGAGCCCGCCCCGGAGTTTCCTCCCCTGACCGGCGAGGCCGAGGTCGAAGTCCTCGTCGCGGGCGGCGGCATCAGCGGGGTGACGCTGGCCTGGACGCTGGCCGAGCAGGATGCGCTGGTGGGCCTGCTCGAGCCCGGTCGGCTCGCGAGCGGCGCCACGGGACGCAGCGCCGGACTCGTGCTGGCCGCCCCGGCCGAGCCATACCAGGAGATGATCGCGCTCTGGGGCCGGGCGGGCGCGCGGGCCATGCTCGAGATGGGGCGCCGCAGCCACGAACGCGTGCGCCGCCTGGTGGAGAGCCTGCCGCTCGCCTGCGCCTACCGGGCCTCGGGCAGCCACCGGCTCGCCGCCGACGAGGAGGAAGCAGAGGCGATCCGCGCCTCCCTCCCGCTCATGCGCGCCGACGGCTTCCCCCTGGAGGAGGTGCCGCTCTCCGACGCGGTGCCGCCGTACGCGGCCGAGCACTTCACCGCCGCCTTCCGCACCTCCGAGGACGGCGAGCTGGATCCCGTCGCCTTCGTGCGGGGCCTCGCGCGGCAGGCGGCCGACAAGGGCGCGCGCATCCACGAGGGCTCGCGCCTCACCGGGGCGCGGTGGCAGGCCGGCAACTGGGAGGTGCGGTGCGACGCCGGGCTCGTGCGGGCGCGCATCCTGGTGCTGTGCGTGAACGCCTACGCGCCCCTGCTCGTGCCGGCCCTGCAATCCCTCATCCAGCCGCACCGCGGGCAGATGCTGGCCACCGTCCCGCTCAAGCAGGTCGTGGCCGCGCGTCCGGCCTATGCGCACTTCGGCTACCGCTATTGGCGGCAGACCGCCGACGGACGGCTGCTGATCGGCGGCTGGCGGGAGATCGACCGGGACGCCGAGGCCGGCTACGACGTGAACGTGACGGCGACGGTGCAGGGCGGCATCGAGTCGGGCCTGCACGCGCTCGTCCCGGGTGGCGCCGTGGTGGAGCGGCGCTGGGCCGGGACCATGGGGTTCGCCCGCGACGGCCGCCCCTTCGTGGGTTGGCTCGACGCCGCGCACCACCTGGCGATCTGCGCCGGCTTCACCGGCCACGGCCTGGGGCTGGCCCCGGGCTGCACGCTCGATCTGGCGGCCCTGCTGCAGTTCAAGGAGGCGCCGGGCATCGTTTCGTTCGATCCGGCGCGCTATGCGGAGCTGCGCACCCTGCGCGAGGGTCTGACCCTCCTGGGCGCCAGCGCCCCGTAGCCCGGTCTGTTCATGGTCCCGCTGCTGCGGACGCAGTCTGCCCCCTGATCACGGCGTCGCGCGGCACGGCGCTCCTCGGTCTCTTCTCGCCTCCCCGGGCGCGGGCTATACTGCGCCCCGTTCGTGAGCCATGCCCCTTTCCCGGCGCGCGGCGGCCGCCGTCGTCCGCCCGCCCCGGACCCTCCAGGAGACCCGAAGCCCCATGGAACTCAAGAGCCCCGAAGAAGTCCGCCACGCCGCCGCCGCCCTCCCCCTCGGGAACCCCGACGCCCTCGACCGGCTCGTCTGGACCGGCGTCTTCGGCGGCGGCGAGGTGCGCGATCAGGCGCGCGCCGCCGTGCTGGAGCAGGCCCGCGCGGCGGGCATCTACCCCGCCTCCATCCACGGCCTCTACTCGGCGCGCGGCCGCCGCGAGATCCCCGCGAACTTCACCGTGCCCGCCATCAACGTGCGCGGGCTGGCCTACGACACGGCTCGGGCCCTGATGCGGGCCCGCAAGGCGCTCGACGCCGGCGCCGTGATCTGCGAGATCGCCCGCTCGGAGTCGAGCTACACCGACCAGTCTCCCGCCGAGTACGCCTTCGTCATGATCGCCGCCGCGCTGCGCGAGGGCTGCAAGGGTCCCTTGTTCATCCAGGGCGACCACTTCCAGGTCAACGCCAAGCGCTACGCGGCCGACGCCCAGGCCGAGGTCCGAGCGGTGCGCGACATCACCACGCAGGCGGTCACCGCCGGCTTCTACAACATCGACATCGACACCTCGACCCTCGTGGACCTGGCCAAGCCGAGCCTGGAGGCCCAGCAGGAGCTGAACGGCGGCCTCTGCGCCGAGCTGACCGCCTTCATCCGGAGCCGCGAGCCCCAGGGCGTGACCATCTCGGTCGGGGGCGAGATCGGCGAGGTGGGCGGCCACAACTCCACGGCCGAGGAGCTGACCGCGTTCATGACGGTCTACGGCGCGGCGCTCGCCCGGGACGCGCGGGGCGCGGCGGGCATCAACAAGATCTCGATCCAGACGGGCACGTCCCACGGCGGTGTCCCCCTGCCGGACGGCACCGTGGCCCAGGTCAAGGTGGATTTCGGGGCGATCGAGCGACTCTCGCGCCTGGCGGTCGAGCGCTACGGCCTCGGCGGCGTGGTGCAGCACGGCGCCTCGACGCTCCCCGCCGAGCTGTTCGACCGCTTCCCCAGGCTGGGCGCCGTGGAGATCCACCTGGCCACCGAGTTCCAGAACATGCTCTACGACCACCCGATCTTCCCCGAGGATCTCAAGCGCGCCGTGTACGAGCGCCTGCGCACGGCGGCCGCCGACGAGCGCAAGGCCGGCGACACCGACGAGCAGTTCTTCTACAAGACGCGCAAGAAGGCCCTCGGGCTCTTCAAGCGCGAGCTGTGGAGCCTGCCCGGGCCCGTGCGCACCGAGATCGGGCGGGCGCTCGAGGACAAGTTCCGCTTCCTCCTGCAGAAGCTGCAGGTGACGGGCACGGCCAAGCTGACGGCGACCTACGCCCCGTTCGTGCCCGGCTCGTATCCCGTGCTTTCGGCCCAGGCCGGACGGGCACACGAGGACGTCTCGGGCCTGGCCGACTAGGAGCCGCCGTGCCGCGCGCGCTGACCCTGTCGCAGTTCATCCTCCAGCGGGAGTACCAGCACCCCGAGGCCTCGGGAGAGTTCACGGGGCTGCTGATGGAGATCGCGCTGGCGGCGAAGATGATCAACAACCTGGTCATCCGCGCGGGGCTGGTCGACATCCTGGGCGACACCGGAGACGAGAACGTCTACGGCGAGAAGGTGCAGCGGCTCGACGTCTACGCCCACGAGACCCTGCACCGCCTGCTCGGCTCGACCGGCCAGCTCGCCGTGCTCGCCTCCGAGGAGGACGAGGGGATCATCCCGGTCCCGCAGGGCCAGCGCTACGGCAAGTACGTCGTCAACTTCGATCCCCTCGACGGCTCCTCGAACATCAACGCCAACGTCAACATCGGGACGATCTTCTCGATCCTGCCCCGGGTCAGCCGCAAGGGCAGCGGCACGCTGCAGGACTGCCTGCAGCCGGGCTACCGCCAGCTCGCGGCCGGCTACGTCATGTACGGCTCGAGCACGATGCTCGTGTACACGACCGGTGACGGTGTGCACGGCTTCACCTACGAGCCCAGCATCGGCGAGTTCCTCCTCTCGCACCCCGACATCCACACGCCCACGCGCGGCCACATCTACAGCGTGAACGAGGGCAACTACGCCACGTGGTCCCCGGGCATGCGCCGCTACGTGGACTGGCTCAAGGAAGAGGACGCCGCCTCGGGGCGCCCGTACACGGCGCGCTACGTGGGCTCGCTGGTCGCCGACTTCCACCGCAACCTGCTCTACGGCGGGATCTATCTCTATCCCGCCAGCGGGAAGCAGCCGCAGGGCAAGCTGCGCGTGCTCTACGAGGCGGCCCCCCTCGCCTTCGTCGCCGAGCAGGCCGGCGGCGCGGCCAGCGACGGCGCGCGCCGGATCATGGACATCACGCCCGTGACGCTCCATGACCGCACGCCTCTCGTGCTGGGGAGCTGCGAAGAGGTGCGCGAATGCGAGGAGTTCATCCAGGGTCGCCACCCGGCGCTCGGCACGGAGGGGCGAGACCGAACCGCGCGATAGCGGCCCGCCGACCCGCCCGGGGCGCGCCCGCCCGAGCCGGCGGTGCTCCCGGCGGGCGTCGCCTCACTGGTCCGGCTGGGGCCCCCAGGTGAGCTGGAAGGCCGCGTACTCGTGGAAGCGCACGGGACATCACCACCATCGCGGCGCCGAGGACCAGGGCGCGCCGCACCGCCCGCCCACGACGGCCTGCCGGACGCGATCCCTTCGCTGGCTCCTCCACACCGGGAGTGGCTCGGGCGATCCCTCAGGCGGGCAGGTTCTGCTGCCGCAGCAGCTCCTGCATGAGCTTCGCGCTGCGCGCCGCCTGGCCCGCGTGGCAGTTGTTGAAGAAGAGGTAGGTGCGCCGGGCCTTCTCCGCCAGCTCGCGCACCCGCTGCACCCATTCCCTCAGCTCCTCGGCCGCGTAATCGTAGTCGTAGCGATCGCCGGTGGCGCGCCCCGCAGGCGACGATCGCCCGGCCGGGAGCCCCCGCTCGCCCTCGCCGGCCCGCGCGGCGGGGGCGCTCCTTCCCCACCAGTTGCGCGCGTTCCGGCCGTGGAAGCGCACGTAGGCGTCCTCGCTGGTGAGCAGGGTGACCGGCGGCATGAGACCCTCGAGGGAAGGCTCGTCCACGGCGCAGAACCCCAGTCGCCGGCGACGCAGCTCGTCCTCCAGCCCCGGCTCCACCCAGGAGGCGTGGCGGAACTCGACGAACAGCGGCTCGTCCGGCAACGACTCGCGCAGGGCGCCGAGGTACGCCTCGTTCTCCGCGTTCCGGCGAAAGCTCCAGGGGAACTGCGCCAGCAGCCCGTCGTACTTGCCCGCGGCCTTCAGCGGCTCCAGCGCCGCCAGGAAGGCGCGCACCAGCGCGGGCTCCACGGCTCGCTCGTGGGTCATCGCCTGATTCACCTTGACCACGAAGCGGAATCCCGCGGGGGTCTTCCTCTCCATCTGCTCGAGCACGCGGGGGGGCGGCACGCGATAGTACGTGGAGTTGACCTCCACGGCGCCGAAGCGGCGGGCGTAGAAGGCGAGGAAGTCGCCGGCGCGCGTGCCCGGGGGGTAGAAAGGACCGACCCAGTCCGCGAACGAGTATCCCGAGGTGCCGATCACGATCCGGGCGGAAGGAGCGTAGGGGCGGGGGCCCGTCTCGTCCGGCCAACCGGCGAACAGATCGCCCGTCGTCACGGCCGAGCGCCGCGAGGGGGGAGCGGGCGGGAGCGAGCGGACATCGCTAGCCTCCTTCCACCGGGGAACGGTTCTTCCGGACGCGCCCGGAGAGGGCGCCGAAAGGCACGTGGCCGAGCGGCCGGCGATGGGTGAGGGAGCCCGCAGGAACCAGCGCGGCCTCGCCCAGCTTGTCCCGCAGCCGATCCATCGCCGCGGTGAGCCGGCTCTCGCGCCGATCGGCGTCGAAAAGCTCGGTCTGCTCGTCGGGGGCGCGGCGCGCGAGCCCCGAGACGCTCACGCCCAGGAGCCGCAAGGCCCCGCCTCGCCAGTGGGCGCGCCACAGTCCCCGCACGGTCTCGAAGACGAGACGATGATCGTCGGTCCGGCGCTCGAGCGCCCGCTGCCGGGTGACGGTCACGAAGCGATGATCGCGGAGCTTCAGGGTCACCGTTCGCCCCACGAAGCCTTCGCTCCGCAGCCGACGAGCCACCTGATCCGAGAGCCTGAGCAGGATGCCCTCCAGGTAGGCGGGATCCGTGGAGTCCTCGGACAACGTCAGCTCGTGGCCCATGGACTTCGGATCCACGCCCCGATGATAGGGCACGAGCGGGGTATCGTCGCGGCCCCAGGCCGCCTCGCGCAGGGCGGGGCCCACGATGCCGAAGGTGGCCTTGAGGAGAGGAACGGGGGCGTGGGCGAGATCGCCGACGGTCAGGATCCCGAGCGACCGCATGCGCGCGGCGAGCTTCGGCCCCACGCCCCACATCTCCTGCGCCGCGAGCGGCCAGAAGGCGCGGCGAAAGCCTTCTTCGTCGAGAGCCGTGAGCCCGCGGGGCTTGTGGAGTCCCGCGGCCATCTTGGCCACGAGCTTGTTCGGCCCCGCGCCGATGGACGCCCCCAGCTGGAAGCGGGCGTGGATCGCCTGCTGGAGCCGCTCCGCTTCGGCGCGGGCGTCGCCGAGTGAGGCCACCTTCGGAGCGAGGCCGAGGAAGGCCTCGTCCACGCTGAAGGGCTCGACATCGGGTGTGAAGGAAAGATAGAGATCGAGGAGCTGGAGGGACAGGGCGACATACTTCTCCGGATTGCCCTCGACGTACTCGGCCTCGGGGCAGAGCCGGCGCGCCTCCACCAGGCTCATGCCCGCTCTCACCCCCGAGGGGCGCGCTTCGTAGGAGGCGGCGGTCACCACGCCCCGCCGACCGGGATCGCCGCAAACGATGACGGGCTTGCCGCGGAGGTGAGGATGGTGGAGCTGCTCCACCGAGGCGAAGAACGCATCCATGTCCGAGAGCAGGATCCACATGGCGATCCCGAGCCGGAGCTGCCGCCCCCTCGGCCTCCTCAGCTCCCCTGCGCCCAGGCGCGGGAGAGTATCCAGCGCGGGCCGCGGGGATCGAAGCACAGCTCGTAGGTTTCCCGCCCCTGCCCTTCGAGGGTGTAGTAGCGGAGCAGCGCCTGGCCTTCGCGGCGGGTCCACTCGCCGCTCACCCGTCGCACCCGGATCACCCGCCCCTGCCAGCGGAAGCGGAGCGGACGCAGGCGGCCGTCCACGAACACGGTGAGCACGTCCACGGGATCGCTGAGCGATTCGAACATGGCTGGGCCTGGCACGTGGACAGGCTACTGCACATTCGTGCAGTCGGCAAGACGGGAGTCGAAATCTCGTCACCCGGCCCGGCAGCCTCGCCCGTCAGGCCGCCTTGGCCGCCCGGACGACCTTCCTCAGCCGCAGCTCCCGGGCGCGGCGCAGGACGCTCACGAACGCGCTTCCCAGCATGAGGACCGCTCCCAGCCAGACGAGGTTGATGAAGGGCTTGGTGCTCACCTCGACCGCCAGGACCTGGCCAACGCTACCATGCGCCATCCCCGGCAGGAGCAGGGCGACGCGGCCCGAGCCGGGATCGGCGCTGGCCAGCTCCACGGAGGAGCCACCCGGCAGGTAGGCGGGAATGCTGTTTCGCGAGCC
The DNA here is from genome assembly GCA_033853925.1 of Candidatus Eiseniibacteriota bacterium. Lineage (GTDB taxonomy): Bacteria > Eisenbacteria > RBG-16-71-46 > RBG-16-71-46 > RBG-16-71-46 > JANXPZ01. The sequence goes on along the minus strand of JAWOLC010000076.1, from coordinate 66,386 downwards.
GTTGCTCGTGTTGATCTCGAGCACGGGGCGGGCGGGGACCGTGCGCCCGTTCATCTCGACCCGCAGCCGCGCCGCCAGCCGCACCACCGGCGGCGTCATCTGCGGGTCGAAGCCCTCGAAGGTGTACTTCGTGCCCCCGACCTGCTTCGTCTCCCCGGGGGCGAGCCAGACATCGCCTGCGCCGGGCGGCTCCTCTCCCACGATCTCGAGGGGGGAGATGTACACGTCGTGCGTCAGGTAGCGCTCGATGTGCGGCTTCTTCATGTAACCCTGGTTGAACTCGCTCCAGTAGAGGGCGGGAGTCGCCTCGTAGCGCCCCTCGGGGGCGCTCACGGCGATCCTCACCTGGTCCCTGCCGTCCGGCTCCTTCTGCAGGCCCTGGTAGGTGAGCCGGTAGCCGAGGGCCTGCCGCTCCTGCCCCTCGGGCAGCTGCACCTGCGCCGACACCCCGTAGCGGCTGGAGGCGACGATGCCGATCAGCAGCAGGGCCACGCCCGTGTGGCCCAGGTAGGCCACGCCGTGCTTCCAGCCGCTGCGGAAGCCCTGGGCCGTCACCCAGGCGTTGCTGGCCAGCGCGAACGCCGCCGCGAAGAGGATGGCGGCCGGGACGGCCTGACGCACGCCGCCGAAGACGGCAGCCAGGGTGAGGATCAGCGCCACCGCGACCGCCGGAACGGCCGCGCGCAGCAGCGCGGCCGGCTCCTGCCGCCGCCAGCGCATGAGCGGCGCGAGCCCGAGCAGGAGGCCCATCGCGACGGCGAGCGGCGCGCTCACCAGGTTGTAGTACGTGGGCTGCACGTTGGCGGGGGGCCCGAAGAGCCTGCTGACGAGCGGCGCGCTCATGCCCACCGTGACGAGCGCGCAGAGGAGCAGGAAGACGAGCTGGCCGAGCCACATCATGGACTCGCGCGAGAAGCCGCCCAGCGCCTGGGCGGGGCCGGGGACGTCGCGCAGGCGGAAGAGCAGCAGCCCGTAGCCGAGGACCGCGATGAAGAGCAGGAAGGAGAGGAGGAAGCCCGTCAGGCCTAGATTGGCGAAGGAGTGCACCGAGAAGTCGGCGAGCACCCCGCTGCGGGTGAGGAACGAGGCGTAGAGCACCAGCACGAAGCTGGTGACGGCGAGGAACAGGTTCGAGCGCCGCAGGCTGCCCGTCACCCGCTGGACGAGCAGGCCATGGAGCAGGGCGACGTTCGCCAGCCAGGGGACGAAGGAGCCGTTCTCCACCGGGTCCCAGCCCCAGTAGCCGCCCCAGCCCAGGACCTTGTACGCCCACACGCCGCCCATGACGAAGCCGGTCGCCAGCATCGCCGTCGAGAAGACGACCCAGGGCAGGGCCAGACGCACCCAGCCGTCGTACTGCCGCTTCACCATCGCCGCCGCGGCCACGGCGAAGGGCACGGCCAACGAGGAGAAGCCGGTGAACAGCACGGGCGGATGGATGGTCATCCACGGGTCCTGGAGGAGGGGGTTCAGGCCCTGGCCGTCCGCGGGCGCCATGCCGTTCGGGAAGAGCAGGAACGGGCCGCGCATCACGGTCACGAGCCCCAGCATCACGAGCGGCAGGTTCAGGAAGAACATGGCGCCGGGGACGAGCGGATGCCTCACCCGCATCAGCACCAGGCCGAGAGTGGCGGTGAGGAGGGCCCAGAGGAGGAAGGTCCCCTCCTGCCCGCCCCAGAAAGCCGCGTAGAGGAAGCGGCCGGGCATGGCCAGCGACGAGTAGGAAGCCACGTACTGGTAGCGGAAGTCGTGGCCGAACATGATGAGCCAGAGGAAGGCGGCGCTCGCCAGCCACGCCACCCACTGCACGCGGAAGGCGATACGCGCGGGCCGCTCGGCTCCGGCTCGGCCACCCAGGGCGGCGAGCCAGGCGAGTCCCGCGACGAGCGAAGCGAGGAAGGCGGCCCAGCTGGCGAGCTGGCCGAGGTTCACGAGCGAGGCTTCATCCTCTCGGCCTCGGCCTGGTACTTGGACGGGCACTTGACCAGGAGCTTGTCCGCGCGGAAGCGGCCCTGCTGGTAGCGCCCGACCGCGACCACCATGGTCGCCTGGTCGAAGTTGCCGGGGATGATGCCATGGTAGACCACGGGCATGATCTCGCCCTTCTGGTCCCGCAGCTCGAACTCGAGGTACTGCTCCTCGGGCTTCAACACGTAGTTCTTGTTCGCGATCTGGCCGTTGACCTGCACCTCGCCCGCGGCGTGCCGGGCCTCGGCGAAGCTGATGTAGGGCGTCACCGACTTCCTGAAACTCGTCACCCCGATCGCCACGCCGACCGCGACCAGCACCAGGGCCAGCACCACCTTCACGTTCATCGCTTCTCCAGCTCGCGCACCCGCCGCTCGAGACGGAGCAGGTAGACGAAGATCAGCCCCCACACGAGGAGAGCCACGCCGAGCACCACGAGATTTCCGTTCAGAGTTCACGCTCCCCGGGGTCGAACCCCGCACGCGCACGGATCACGCCGTCCCTCCGGCCGCCGCCGCCGCCCGCTCCCGCCGCCGCTCGAGGCGCGCGAGCCGGACCCGCAGCGAGGTGACCCAGAAGAACAGGGCGGTGAATCCCAGCAGCATGGCCACGAAGCATACGGCGATCCTGGGATCGATGCTGTCCTGCTCCCCTCGCTGCGGCACGATGGGCGACGGATGGAGGCTGGAGTACAGCCTCGGCACCACGAAGGTAAGAAACGGCACGGTCACGAATGCAATGACCGAGTAAACCGCGGCGAGCCGAGCCCGCTTCTCCTCCCCTTCGATGGCCCCGCGCAGCGCCAGGTACGCGCCGTAGATGAGGAACAGGAAGAAGATGGTCGTCTCGCGCGGATCCCAGTTCCAGTACTCGCCCCACTTGGCCTTGGCCCACAGGGCCCCCGAGATCGCCGCCGCCACGCAGAAGAGGATGCCCAGCTCGGCCGCGGCGGCGGCCTGATCGTCGTGCTCCAGCTTGCGGCGGGCGAGGTAGAGCACGCTGTGCGCGCACGACCAGGTGAAGGCGACCGCCATCACCCAGGCCGAGGGGATGTGGAAGTAGAGCACCCGCGTGGTCTCGCCCAGGCCCGAGGCCAGGGGCGCCCACAGGAAGCCGGCCAGGAGCGCGGCCGCGATCCACAGGAAGAGCAGCAGCCTCAGCGCCACGTCAGTCCTCCCACAGGTGATCGTAGAGCAGCAGGCTCGCGCCCAGCACCGTGGCCACGTAGGCGAGCAGGACCCGCGCCTCCGGCCCCGCGGGATTCCCCTCCCACTGCGCGCGGAGACCGCTCACGCCCGCCGCCAGCACCACCATCAGGAGGGGCAGCGACACCGCGGCGAACAGCGCTCCCCGCCCGCGCGCCTGCGAGACCACGGCGCCCACGAGCGTGGTGGTGGTGGCCAGCGCCAGGCTGCCGAGCCCCAGGACGAGCAGGAACGGGCCCCAGCGAGGCGGCGGCCCGCCCATCAGGACGAGGTACAGTGGCACCGTCACCAGCTCGAGCACGGCCAGGAAGAGGAGGTTGAAGAGGAGCTTGCCGATCCCGATGGCCGCCGGCGAGGCCACGAGCCGCAGGAAGGTGAGCGTGTGCCCCTCCACCTCGCGCACGAAGGTGTGGGCGAGCGACGCCAGCGCCGCGAAGAGCAGCACCACCCAGAGCAGCGCCGCCAGCAGGTCCGTGCGATCGGGGAGTCGGCCCACGGCGAAGCTCACCGCCGTGAGCGTGGCCACGGCGAAGAGCAGCGCGGCGTTGATGCCGTAGCGGGTGCGCCATTCGCTGCGACACTCCTTACGCAATATGGCCCAGACCGCGGCCACGGAGCTCGATCCGCTCGGCGGCAAGCTTCCACTCCCGTTCGTCGTTGGTGGCGATGACGACCAGCCCGCTGCGGGACTGCTCGCCCACGATCCGCTCCACGAGCCTCCGGCCCTCGTCGTCCAGGTGGCTCCCCGGCTCGTCCAGGAGGAGGAGCGGCGGGCGGTGCAGGAGGGCGAAGGCCAGGCGCAGCCGCTGCTTCATCCCCGAGGACAGCGCCGCCACGCGGTCACGGCTCCGCTCGCCCAGGTCCACGCGCTCGAGCGCGGCCCGGGCCAGCCCCTCGGGCTCCCGCGCGCCCCGCGCCTCGGCCGCGAAGGTCAGGTTCTCGAGGCTGCTCAACTCGTCGTAGAAGGCCAGCTCCGGCGAGACGAAGCCGAGGAGCGCGCCACGCCCCGCGGGGGCCACGACCCGGCCGTCCACGGTCAGGGTCGAGCGTCCCCCGGTGGGCCGGAGCAGCCCCGCCAGCAGCCGCAGCAGCGTGCTCTTCCCCGAGCCGTTCGGCCCCGTCACCGCCGCGACGCCCGGGGCGCTCAGGGTGAAGCTGACGGCCGAGAGCCCGCGCCGACCCGAGTAGAAGTGCTCGAGCCCCTGCGCCGCGACCTCGACGGTGGCCATGGCCGTGGCCGAGACGGCGCTCACGGGTGGGGCTCCTCGACGGGCTCGAGCGCCGCGACGAGCCTCCCCAGCTCGGGCAGCACCAGCGCGCGCGCCTGCTCGCGCGTGCCTGCGAGCGACGCCCCCGCGGCGTGGGGGTGACCGCCGCCGCCCAGGCGCGTGGCGAGCCGGTCCACCACGATCCGGCCCGTCGAGCGCAGGCTCACCTTCACCTTGCCCGGCTCGGCTTCCGAGAAGAGCGCCACGGCCTCGACCCCGGCGATGCTCCGCGGCATGTCCACCAGGCCCTCGGTGTCCGAGCCCGCGAGCCCGTGCCGCAGGAACTGCTCGGGCCCGGCCTCCAGCACCACGACGCGCCCGTCCTCCGCCAGCTCCAGGGCCGAGAGCACCTCGCCGAAGAAGCGCAGGCGGGCGGCCGAGGCGTGCGAGTGGACCTGGGCGTGGATGCGCTCCGGATCCAGGCCGTGCCCCAGCAGGTCGGCGGCCATGCGATGGGCCGGGCTGTCCGTGTTCGAGTAGCGGAACGAGCCCGTGTCGGTCATCAGGGCGACGTAGAGCGCCTCGGCGAGCGCGGCGTCCAGCTCGGCCCCCGACTCGCGGATGAGGTCGTAGACGATCTCCCCGGTGGCCGAGGCCTCGGGCTCGATGACGTTCACCTCGCCGAACCCGTCCGCGTGCGAGACATGGTGGTCCACGACCGCGACGGCCAGGCGGTGGCGATCCAGCAGGGGATCCAGGCGGCCCAGCCGCTGGCGGGCGCTGACGTCGAGCACGATCAGGGCGTCCGCGGCCGCGAAGAGGCGCTCCGCCAGCTCCGGCTCGAACGCCTCGAGGGGATCGTGCCTCTGCAGGAAGCCGAACGCGTCCGGCACGGGGGAGTCGTTCAGCACCCGGGCCTGCTTGCCCCGCGAGCGCAGCCAGCGCGCCATGGCCACCTCGCTGCCCAGGCTGTCGCCGTCCGGGTTCACGTGGCTCGTGAGCAGGAAGACCTGGTGCCGAGCGACGAACTCGTGGAACGCCCGGCGCTCCGGGCTCGCGCCGCTCACGGGCGTCCTCCGGCCCCGGGGCGCGCGGGCTTCGCCGCCTCCGGCGCGGCGAGACCGGCCACCTCGCTCAGGAACCAGCGATGGAAGCGGGCGTCCGCCGTCAGCTCGGGATGGAAGGCCAGGCCCGCCACCCGCCCCGCCCGCACGCCCACCGGCTCGCCGTCGGCCGCCCGGGCGACGACCTCCACGCCCGGACCCAGCCGGCGGATGCGAGGGGCGCGGATGAACACGCCGTCGAAGGGGGCCCCGAGGGCCGGCGCCTCGACCGGCGCGCTGAACGAGTCGATCTGGCGCCCGTAGGCGTTCCGCTCGATGGTCACGTCCAGCGCCCCCAGAGGCGGCGCGGGCAGCTCCCCCGCCTCCCGCGCCAGCAGGATCAGGCCGGCGCACGTCCCGAGCACGGCGCGCTCCCGCACGAACCTCTCGACGGGACCGCGCAGCCCCGTGGTCTCGAGCAGACGCAGCATCGTCGTGGACTCGCCTCCCGGAATCACGAGCGCCTCGACCTCTTCCAGATGCTCCGGCAGCGACACGCGCACCGCTTCCGCGCCGGCGCGGGCGAGCACCGCGCGATGCCGAGCGAAGTCACCTTGCAGGCTCAGCACGCCGACTCGTGGACGCGTCACCCGCCTACCAGCCCCGCTTGGCGAGCTGCTCCTCGGCCGGGATCGCCTCCAGCGAGATCCCCTTCATGGCCTTGGGCAGTCCCTCCGAGAGCTGCGCCAGCAGCTCGGGCTTGTCGTAGTTCGCCACCGCCTGGACGATGGCCCGCGCCATGCGGAGCTGCTCGTGGCGCTGCTCCTCGGGCTTCAGGTCGAGCCCGACCTCGAAGATCCCCGAGCCCACGAACACCGACTCCGCTCCGAGCTGCATCATGAGCGAGGCGTCGGCCGGCGTGGCCACTCCGCCCGCGGCGAAGTTCGGCACCGGGAGCTTCCCCAGCTCCTTCACCTGCTGGACGATCTCGTAGGGCGCCCCGAGCTGCTTGGCCGCGGCCATCAGCTCGTCGTCGCGCAGCCCCTGCAGCCGCCGGATCTCCTTCATCACGGCCCGCATGTGGCGCACGGCCTCGACGATGTTCCCCGTGCCCGCCTCGCCCTTGGTCCGGATCATCGCCGCGCCCTCGCCGACGCGGCGCAGCGCCTCGCCCAGGTCGCGGCAGCCGCACACGAACGGCACCTTGAACGCGTGCTTGTCGATGTGGTTCTCCTCGTCCGCCGGGGTGAGGACCTCGCTCTCGTCGATGAAGTCCACGCCCAGGGCCTCGAGGATCTGCGCCTCGGCGATGTGTCCGATGCGCACCTTCGCCATGACCGGGATCGAGACGCTCTTCTCGATCTCCTTGATGAGCTGGGGATCCGACATGCGCGCGACGCCGCCCTCGCGGCGAATGCGCGCGGGGATGCGCTCGAGGGCCATCACCGCGCAGGCTCCCGCCTCCTCGGCGATGCGGGCCTGGTCCGCGGTCATGACGTCCATGATCACCCCGCCCTTGAGCATCTCGGCCAGCCCCACCTTCAGGCGGAACTGCTCGTCTCGATTCATGGTCCGTCTCCCTCCCCTAAGCGCTGCGGCGCACCGCCGACCGCTCGTCCCCCGGCGCGGGCTGCAGCGCCCGCAGGCGGGACACGGCGGTCGGCGTGGCCTCCAGGAGCCAGTCGACGTCGGCCTCGTCGTTCCCCTCGCCCAGCGAGAAGCGCACGCTGGCGTGCGCGTCCGCGGCGGAGAGGCCCATGGCCGAGAGCACGTGCGAGGGCCCCGGGTCCGCGGCGCTGCAAGCCGAGCCGGTCGAGACCGAGATGCCTTGCCGGTCCAGCTCGTGGAGCACCGCCTCCCCGTCCACCCCCGGGAAGCACAGGTTCACGATGGTCGCGACCCGCCGCTCGACGTGGCCGTTGAGCCGCGCGCCGGGGCAGGCCGCGAGCAAGCCGATCCGCAGCCGCTCGCCGAGCGCCGCGAGCCGCTGCGGCTCTCCGCTCGCGAGCCGCCGCCCGGCGCGCTCGGCGGCGAGTCCCAGGCCCACGAGGGCCGGCAGGTTCTCGGTCCCGGCGCGCCGCGAGCGCTCCTGGTGCCCGCCGTGCAGCAGCGGCACGAGCCTCACGCGGCGCCGCACGAAGAGCGCCGCCGCGCCCGGGGGACCGCCCAGCTTGTGCGCGGCCAGGCTCAGGAGGTCCGCCTCCGCCTCGCGGACGGCGATCGGCAGCTTGCCCGCGGCCTGCACCGCGTCGCAGTGCATCAGGGCGCCGGCCGCGTGAGCCGCCGCCGCGATCTCGCGCACCGGCTGGATCGTGCCCACCTCGTTGTTCACCCACATCACCGACACCAGGGCCACGTCCTCGCCCAGGGCCTCGCCGAGCCGGCCGGGATCCACGACGCCGTCCGGCCCCGGCGGGACGACGGTGAGCGGGAACCCGCGCGACTCCAGGTGGCGAGCCGTCTCGAGCACGGACGGGTGCTCGATCCCCGAGACCACCAGCCGGCGCCGCGCCGCGCCCCGCACGCCGGCGGCCGAGCCCTGCGCCGCGGCGAACAGGGCCCCCTTCAGCGCCAGGTTGTTGGCCTCCGAGCCGGAGGCCGTGAAGACGATCTCCTCGGGCAGGGCCCCGAGCAGATCGGCCACCCGCGCCCGCGCCTCCTCCACCGCCTCGCGCGCGGCCTCGCCCCGGCGATGGACCGACGAGGCGTTGCCGAAGGCCGAGCCGAAGAAGGGCTGCATGGCCGCGAGCACCTCGGGGGCCACCCGGGTGGTCGAGGCGTGATCGGCGTAGACCTCGCGCATGGCTCTCTATCCCGTGCGGTACGCCTGGATCGAGACGCGCTGGGCCAGCCGGCCCGCGATCTCGCGCAGCACCCGAGCGTACTCGCTGCCGGGGTCCGCGGCCACCACCGGCCGCCCCTCGTCGCCGCCCCGGCGCACGTCGGCGTGCAGGGGAACGGCGCCCAGGTAGGGCACGCCCAGGGCCAGGGCCCGCTCCTCCGTGCGCCCGGTGTCGAAGATCGCGTGGCGCGTCTGGCAGTTGGGGCAGACGAAGTAGCTCATGTTCTCGATCATGCCGAGCACCGGCACCTGGAGCTTGATGAAGGCGTCCACGGCCTTCACCGCGTCCTCGAGGGCCACCACCGAAGGCGTGGTCACGACGATGGCGCCCTCGACGAAGGTCTGCTGGACGAGCGAGAGCTGCACGTCGCCGGTGCCGGGCGGCAGGTCCACGAGCAGGTAGTCCAGGTCGCCCCAGTCCACGTCGTGCAGGAAGCTCTTGACCGCCCCGTGCAGCATGGGCCCCCGCCAGACCACGGCCTCGCCCTGCGGAACCAGCAGGCCCATCGAGATGAACTTCATGCCGTAGGCATCGATCGGGAGGATCTTGTTGTCGCGCTGCGAGGGCTGGCGGGAAGCGCCCAGCATGCGCGGCAGGTTCGGGCCGTAGATGTCCCCGTCCAGGAGCCCCACCTTGGCGCCGGTGAAGGCCAGGGCGATCGCCAGGTTCGCCGCCACCGTGGACTTGCCCACGCCTCCCTTGCCCGCGCCCACGGCGATGATGTGCGCCACTCCGGGCAGGGCGCGCCGGTCGGCGGTGGGATCCTTCGGCTTGCGCACCCGCGAGGTCGTGCTCAGCTTCAGCTCGCGCACTCCGGGGACGCCCAGCACCGCCCGCCGCACGTCGTCCTCGAGCGCGCCCTTCAGCGGGCACGCGGCGGTCGTGAGCACCAGCGTGAGCGACACCTGTCCGTCTCGCACGGCCAGGTCCTCGATCATCCCCAGGGTGACGAGGTCGCGGCCCAGGTCCGGGTCGTGAACCGTGCTCAGGGCCTTCAGGACGTCTTCCGTGCGGATGGACGGCATGTGGATGGTCGATCTCCAAAGACGCGCCGCGATGTCCCGAGGCGTCGGCGTCCGCTGGGGACGGCACGAGCCCGCGGGCGCTCGGGCTCCCCGTTCCCGGCGAGCGGTCCAAGAGTAGGTCCGGAGGCCCTGGCGCGCTAGTGGGCTGGACAAGAACGGGTTAGATTAGGTTTCGTGCTCCGGTGAGTCAAGCGGCTCGGCCTCGCCATGGCGAACTTCACAGAGGATAGATGCGCCAGGGCACGGGGCGAGCCAGGATCACTCCGCCCGCGGGCCGGCGCCCCGGGGCCGCGCCCGGATCCCCGCTGAGGACCTTCACCCCTTCGCCTTGCGCTTTCCCTCGAGCAGCCTCTCCCAGGCCTTCATGCGCTTGGCGATCTCCGCCTCGTAGCCCGAGTCCGTGGGCTCGTAGTAGCGCCTTCCCCCCAGCTCGTCGGGGAGGTGCTGCTGGTCGGCGATCCCGCCTTCCTCGTCGTGGGCGTAGCGGTAGCCCTTCCCATAGCCGAGGTCCTTCATCAGGCGGGTCGGGGCGTTGCGGATCACCAGGGGCGGCGGCAGGCTGCCGCTCTCCTCCACCTCCGCCTCCGCCTTCTGGAAGCCCACGTAGACGGCGTTGCTCTTCGGCGCCGTGGCGAGGTAGACGGCGCACTGGGCAATGGCCAGCTCGCCTTCGGGCGTCCCGAGCTGGTGATAGGCCTGGAACGCCGCCACCGCCAGGGGCAGCGCCTGGGGGGCGGCGTTCCCGACGTCCTCGCTGGCGAAGCGGACGAGCCGGCGCGCCACGTAGAGCGGATCCTCGCCCGCCGCCAGCATGCGCGCCAGCCAGTAGAGTCCCGCGTGCGGATCCGAGTCCCGCAGGGACTTGTGCAGCGCCGAGATCAGGTTGTAGTGCTCTTCCCCGGCGCGATCGTAGCGCAGGTGCCGGCGCGCCAGCGCCTGCTGGACCGCCTCGACGGTGATGCGGCCGGGGGCACCCGGGCGCGCCGGGCGCACCGAGGCCGCGGCCAGCTCCAGCGTGTTCAGCGCCCGGCGGGCGTCCCCGTCCGCGCTCTGCGCCATCAGCTCCATCGCTCCCGGCTCCACCTCGAAGCTCGCCGGGAGGCCGCGCTCGCGATCGGCCAGGGCGCGCGCGAGCAGCGTGACGAGGTCGGCGGGCGCCAGCTCCTTCAGGACGACGACCCGCGCGCGCGAGAGCAGCGCCGCGTTCACCTCGAAGGAAGGATTCTCGGTGGTGGCCCCGATGAGGACGATGTCCCCCTTCTCGACATGGGAGAGAAACGCGTCCTGCTGGGCGCGATTGAAGCGGTGGATCTCGTCCACGAAGAGGATCGTGGGCCGACCCGAGCGGCGGCGCTCGAGGGCGGCGCGCTGCATGGTCTCCTTGACCTCCTTCACGCCCGAGAGCACGGCGCTGAAGCCCACGAAGGGAACGCCCGCCGTGGCGGCGATGAGCCGGGCGATCGTGGTCTTCCCCGAGCCGGGCGGTCCCCAGAGGATGATCGAGGAGAGGTGCCGGCCCTCGCGCATCAAGGCCAGCGGCGAGCCGGGCTCGAAGAGCTGCGGCTGGCCGAGCAGCTCGTCGAAGCTTCGCGGCCGCATGCGATCGGCGAGCGGGGCGCCGCGCCCAGCCGCGCTGCCGCCGCCCTCTCCGCGCTCGCCGCCCGAGCCCGGAGGCGGCGCGCCGCCGAAGAGGTCGCCGCTCACGAGCCGCTCGTCCCGCGTCCCGGACGCGACTCGGTCACGGGGCCGGGCAACGCCTCGCCGGAGGGCTCGAGACCCGGCCGCCCGCCGTCCGCCGGGGCGGCGCGGGATCCGGCGCAGTCCAGGATCGCCCGCGCCGCCTCCTCCAGCGTGAGCGGCCGGCCCAGGGAGAGCCCCTGATGCTCGAGGCGCTGGAAGAGCTCGGCCAGGACGGGAGGCTCGACGTTGCTGCGCCGCAGGAGGCTCGGATCCCGGAAGATGTCCCGCGGCGGCCCCTGCGCCACGATCTCTCCCCCGCCGACGAGCACGTAGACCATGTCGGCCATGGCCGGCACGACGTTGATGTCGTGGGTGGCCATGACCAGGGTGACGCCCTGGTCGCGGTGCAGGCGATTCAGCAGCTCCACCAGGTCGCTGCGCGACGTGGGGTCGAGGCCCTCGAAGGGCTCGTCGAGCACCAGCAGTTCCGGCTCGAGCACCAGGGCGCCGGCCAGGGCCACCTTTCGCTTCTCGCCGCCCGAGAGATGGTGGCAGACCTTGTGCCTGAGGTGGGCGATGCCGGTGCGCGCGAGCGCCGCGCTCACCAGGCGCTCGACTTCGGCGTCGTCGTAGCCGGAGCTCCGCGGGGAGAACGACACGTCGTCCCACACCGTGGGAGCGATGATCTGCTCGTCCACGTTCTGCATGAGCACCCCGATGCGCTCGCGAACGTGGTTGAAGTGGCGGGCGGGGTTCACGCCGAAGACCATCACCTCGCCCTCCTGCGGCTCGAGCAGGCCCAGGATGTGGAAGAGCAGCGTCGTCTTGCCCGAGCCGTTGGGTCCCACCACGACCACGCGCTCGCCGCGGCGAACCAGGAACTCGAGACCACACAGATGGACCTGCGTGCGGTCGGGGTAGGTGTGGCGCACGCAGGAGACGCGGACCACCGGCTCGCTCATGGCAGCCTCCAGAGCAGCACGGCGCCCGCGGCCACCGCCAACCCGGCAGCCGCCACGAGCAGGTCGGCGCGCGTCCAGTCCGCGTAGTGGCGGCAGCCGCAGATGCGCCCGTTGTGGCCGCGCAGGAGCATGGTGGCGTAGAGCCGCTGGCTGCGCTCGGAGCCGTACAGCACCATGGCCGCGAAGCCCTCGCCGGCCAGCCCCAGCCGCCGGCGCGCGGGACCGCTCGTGCCCCCGCGGAGGCGCAGCGCGCGCCACAGGCCGCCCATGCGCTCCATCAGCTCGAAGAGCGCCCGGTAGGTCAGGAAGAGCCCGTCCCCCACGCTGCGCGGCAAGATGCGGGAGAGCGGCGCGAAGAGGTCGGGATAGGGCGTCGTGCCCACGAGCCAGACGGCGGCGAGGCTCGCCGTGAGGGGGCGCACGATCAGGCGGGCGGGTGTCGCCATGGTGCCGTCCCAGCGCGCCAACAGGAAGAGGAGCGAGAATGCGAGAGGGTAGCCGGAGGCGACCAGCGCCAACTGCCAGGGGAGCCGGCTCGTGAGGGCGAGAACCCAGGTCATGCCGTAGAGACAGAGGAGGAGCCGGACCGATGGCGCGAAGACGGCGAGCAGCACCAGCGCGGCGGCGAGCAGCATCTTGGACAGGGCGCTGGCCCTGTGCCAGACGGTGTGCCCGGCGCTCGCCGCCTGGTCGATCCGAGCCAGGGCGTTGATCACGGCGCGGCTCCATGGCCCGCCTCGGCCGGGAGCAGGTCCGGCCGCACTCGGGCGATGAAGCGAGCGATGCCGAAGGCCACGGCCGATTCGACGAGGATGCCCACGAGCCACATGGGCAGGGCGAGTCCCGCCACCCAGCCGAGCCGCGCCGCGCTCGCGGCGCTCAGCCGCAGCCCGAGAGCCACCACCGCCAGCCACAGGGCCCCCGAGACCGCCTGGGCCACCGCGGTGGCGCCCGCCATCGAGCCCGCCGCCGGCAGCCGCCGGGCCAGGAGCGAGTAGAGGGGGCGGGCCAGCGCCCCGCCCGCGCCCAGCACCAGCGCATTGAGTCCCACGACCGTGAGCCCGCCGTGCCCGACCAGCGCCAGGATCGCGCTGGCCACGAAGACGACCTGGAAGATGGCCGCGGGCCCGAGGAGCACGCCCACCGGACCCACGAGGGTGAGGTGGTACTCGAGGGGACCGAGCGGCACCTCGATGGCCATCGCCGCCAGGACCAGGGCTCCGAGCGCGCCCTGATACGCCACGCTCTGGCGCGAGGCGCGGCGCAGGGAGCGCGCGCTCAGCCCGAGGAGGAGCAGCGCGGCCAGGAGCCCGGGGGCCCAGACCGCGACCGGCAGCACGCCGTCAGGTATGTGGAGGTGAGACATCTACTGGGCCCAGGCTAACACGGCCCCGACCGGTCGCGCTCCTGCCTCGGCCAGCGCCTCGAGGCAGGCCTCCATGGTGGCGCCGGTCGTGAGCACGTCGTCCACGACGAGCAGGCGCCGGTTCCGCAGGCGCCGCGGCTCGGGGACGCGGAACGCCCCGGCCAGGTTGCGCCGCCGCTGGCGCGGGTCGAGCCGCGCCTGAGCCGGGGTGGCCCGCACGCGCACGAGCGCGTCCTCGAGCGCGGGCACGCCCAGGTGGCTCGCCAGGCCGGAGGCCAGCAACCAGGCCTGATTGTAGCCCCGCTCCCGCCGGCGCGCCGGGTGCAGTGGCACGGCCGTGACCAGGTCGGCCTCCAGGACCCGGGGAAGCGCCTCCGCCAGCCGCCGGGAGAGCGCCGCGGCCAGACCCGGGCGCCCCGCGTACTTGAGCGCGTGCACGAGCAGGGTCGCCGCCTCGTCGTAGACCAACGCCGGCCATACCACGGCCTCGGGATGGCGTCGGCAGCCCACGGGCTCGAGGTCGCGGACCAGACAGCGCGCGCACACGGCAAAGGAGATCGGGGGAATCGCGGCGAAGCACGCCGCACACAGCAGGGTGGCCGGCTCTGCCGGAGCCCCGCATCCGGGGCAGCGCTGGGGCAGCGCGAAGGCCTCGAGGTTCCCGAGGGCCCTGCCCAGGGCGCACCCGAGGGAGCGCAGCCTCATCGCGGCCAGCCCACGGCCCGCGCCAGCGCCTCCACGGGCACGTCCTGTCCCGTCCACAGGGCCAGCGAGCGGCGCGCCTGGAAGACGAGGAGCCCGAGCCCGTCCCAGGCCGGGATGCCGCAGGCGCGGGCCCGGACCACCCAGTCCGTCAGCCGTGGCCCGTACACCAGGTCCACGATCAACGTGTCGGGCCCGAGATCCGCCAGCGGCGCCGGCTCATCGGCGAGGGGCGTGCAGTTCACCAGCAAGGTCGCCCGCTGCAGCGCCTGGCGCTCGCCGGCCGAGCGCCAGGCCACGAAGCGCGCGGGAGCCACCTCCCGCCATGCCGACGTCGCTCGCCCCACGTCGCGCGCGCTCGCGGTGATCTCCGCGCCGGCCGCCGCCAGCGACACGGCCAGGCTGCGGGCGGCCCCCCCGGCCCCCAGCAGGTGCGTCCGCTCCAGCCGCCGCGTCTCCCCCAGATCCTCCAGCAGATCCAGGAACCCGGGGCCATCCGTGCTCGCGCCCCACCAGCCATCCGGCTCGAAGCCCACGGTGTTCACCGAGCGAGCCCGGCGCGCCTCCTCGGCCACACGCGGCAGCAGATCGAGGACAGCCGCCTTGAGCGGCTGGGTCACGTTCACTCCCCGGAAGCCTGCGGCGGCCAGCGTGCGCAGGCGCTCGCCCAGATCCGCCTGGCCCGTGCGCAGCGCCCGCGACTCTCCCCTCACGCCCAGGGCCTCGAGGCCGGCCTGGTGGAGCACGGGCGAGAGCGTGAAGGCCAGCGGCTCACCGAGCACGGCCAGCCTCACGGTCGCGCTCATGACGAGACGGTCGCGGGAACCTCTGCCCGGGCCTCGCGGCGCAAGCGCAGGATCATCAGCAGGGAGAAGAGGATGAGCGCCACGCTCGTGATCTGGCTCTCGGTGACGGGCAACGATCCCAGGGAGAGAACCGTCGCCTGGGTCTCGTACGTGCGGGTCTCGTCCAGGGGGATCCGCACGAGGGCGAAGACGGCGATCATCCCCCAGAAGAGCACGCCCGGCACGCGCGTGCGGCGGCGAAGGACCCAGGCCAGCAGGAAGAGGCCGAGACCGGTCGCGGCGAAGTAGAGCTGCGAGGGATGAACGGGCACGGGGCCGAACTCCAGGCTGGCGAAGGAGCCCGGCGGGAAGACGACGCCCCAGGGCAGCCTGGTCGGCCGGCCGTAGCAGCAACCGTTCAGGAAGCAGCCGACGCGCCCGAAGGCCGTGCCCAGCACCAGGGACGGAGTCAGCGCGTCGGCCGTCCGCCACATCGGCAGGCCCAGGCGGCGCGCGGCGACCAAGCCGACGAGCGTGCCCGCGGCGATGCCGCCGTAGAGCGTGAGGCCCCCCTGCCAGAGCGCGAGCACGCTCAGATAGGCGCCGCGGAAGTCCCGCAGGTGCTCCATGACGTAGAGCGCGCGGGCGCCCAGGATCGAGCCCACGAGGGTCAGGAGGATCACGCTCACCAGGCGATCCTCGTCCAGGCCCATCCGCCGAGCTTCGCGCAGGGCCAGCCACGTCCCCACCAGGAAGGCGACGTCCAGCATGAGGCCGTACGAGGTGACGTGCACGATGCCCCAGCGCAGGATGTCGGGGTGCACGTCAGAGCTCCGAGCGCCGCAGGGCCACGTTCTGGAGGAGGCCGATCTGGATGCCGTTCGCCACCAGCGCGGTGCCCCCGTAGGAGATGAGGGGCAGCGGCAGGCCCGTGACGGGCGCCCAGCCGATCGTCATCAGGATGTTCACCATGACGTGATAGAAGAGGGCCGAGACGATCCCCACGGCCAGGAGGCTCGCGAACCGGCTGCGCGCCACCAGGGCCAGGCGGAAGCCGCGCAGCACGAGCAACGCGTAGAGTACCACCACCGTCAGGGTCCCCAGCAGCCCCCACTCCTCGCCCACCACCGAGAAGATGAAGTCGGTGTGACGCATGGGCAGGAAGGCGAGAGCCTTCTGCGTGCCGCGCAGGTAACCCGTGCCGGTGATGCCTCCCGAGCCGATGGCGATGCGCGACTGCAGGACCTGATAACCGGCGTGGTAGGGGTCGCTGCCCGGATTCAGGAAGGTCTCGATGCGCCGCATCTGGTAGTCGGCGAGGTGGTTCGAGATCCGGGGCACGGCCACGAACACGGCGGCGTTCAGGAGCAGCAGGGAGACCATCGCCAGGAAGCGCGGCCGCGGCCGGCCCAGCGCCCAGCAGAGCAGCATCAGGGTCAGGGCCAGCCCTCCGGCCCACCCCTGCGACTTCGTGACGAGGAAGAGCACGGCCTGCACCAGCGGGGAGAGGCCGAGGAGCAGGCGGCTCGCCGGCATGCCCGCCCAGTAGTACATGACCACGAGGATGATGGGAAAGGAGAGCGACGTGCCGAGGTCGGGCTCCTTGACCACCAGGGCGAAGGGCACGACCGTGATCAGCAGGGCGGGGAACCAGCGCGTGAAGCGCCGCAGGTCCAGCTTCTCCTGGTCGAAGTAGCGGGCGAGCACGAGAATGGTCGCCACCTTGGCGATCTCGGAAGGCTGGAAGCGGAGCGGCCCGAGCTCGAGCCAGCGCTTGGCGCCGTAGGCGCTCGAGCCCATGACGAGCACCGCGGCGAGCAGGAGCAGCGAGATCCCGTAGAGCGGCCAGGCCAGGGCGTCGTACGCCCGATAGTGCAGGCTCGCCACGATCCAGGCCAGCCCCGCGGCCACCACGGCCCAGAGGAGCTGCCGGGCCCACAGGCCCTGGTGCGCGCCCGGAACGGAGGTCGCGCTGTAGACCGTCAGCAGTCCGATGACCACCAGCGCGACGGCCGCAAGGAGCAGCGGCGTGTCCAGGCCGGGCGACTTGAGGCGCCAGCTAGTCGCCATTCACGGCCTCCGAGTCGATCACGGCGGTGCCCGCCGTGTCGCGGACGACGCGCCCGCCGACCCGCCGCAACGAATCCGGCGAGAAGAGGGTCCGCAGCATCTGCCCGGCCCGGGGAGCCGCGATGCTGCCGCCATGCCCGGCGTTCTCGATCACGACGGCCACGGCCAGGCGCGGGGAGTCGGCCGGCGCGTAACAGACGAAGAGCGCGTGGTCCGGCCCGTGGGGATTCTGCGCCGTGCCCGTCTTGCCGGCCACGAGCACCCCGGGAACGCGCGCGGCCGTGCCGGTCCCCGCGGACACCACGCGCTCCATGGCCTCCTGCACGGGTCTCCAGGTGCTCGCATCCGTGGGCAGTCCGCTCTGGAGCGGGCGCGGAATGCGATACCCGCGCGAGCTGCCCACGTGCTCGACGAGATGCGGCCGCAGGGCTCGCCCGTTGCCGGCCACCTCGGCGGCGACCAGGGCGAGCTGCAGCGGGGTGATCAGCAGCTCGCCCTGGCCGATGGCCAGATTCAGCAGGAGGCCCGACCGCCACTTCCCGACTCCCCAGCGCTTGTCGTAGTAGGCGCTGCTCGGAATGAGGCCGCGCGACTCCTGGGGCAGATCCACTCCGGTGCGGCCGCCCAGGCCGAAGGCCCGCGCCGTCTGCTCGAGGTTCCCCAGCCCGAGCCTCAGCCCGAGCTGATAGAAGTAGACATCGCAGGAATGCTGGAGGGCCTCCACCAGGGTGAGCGAGCCGTGCCCCCGATGCTCCCAGCAGGAGAACCAGCGCCCCCCGTAGTTCATCCCCCCCGGACAGGGATTGAGCCGCGTCTCGGGCACGGCGAGGCCGTGCACCAGGGCTGCGCTCATGGTCACGATCTTGAACGTGGACCCGGGCGGATAAACGCCCTGGATGGCGCGGTCCAGGAGCGGGTTCGCCCCTCCCTGGCTCAGCTCCTCCCAGCGGGCGCGCGTCAAGCCGTGCGAGAATTCGTTGGGGTCGAAGGCCGGACGGCTCACGAGAGCCAGGATGCCTCCGTCCCGCGTGTCGAGCACGACGGCCGCCCCCCGCGACACGTCGGCCATGGCCTCCTCGAGGGCCTTCTGGACGCGGAGGTCGAGGGTGAGCGTCAGGTTCTGGCCGGGGACCGCGGCTCGCGCTCCCGATTCCTTGAGCGTCGAGACGCGCCGCCCGCGCGCGTTCACCACGACGTATTCGACGCCGTCCTGGCCGCGCAGGTAGTCCTCGTACGTCCGCTCCACCCCCGTGCGGCCGATGAGGTCGCCCGGCCGGTAGCCCCCCGCCGCCAGCGAGTCCAGCTCCTGGCCGTTGATCTCCCCGGCGTAGCCGAGCAGGTGCGCGGCCAGCACTCCGTACGGATAGTGGCGCAGCGGCTCCACCTGCACCTCGATGCCGGGCAGCTCCGCATGGGTCTCCTCGACTCCCGCGAGCACGGCGAAGGGGGCGTCGCGCCTGAGGACGGCGCTCTGCCCCGTGACGTTCGCCAGGTTCACGCGACGCCTGACCTCGACCGTGTCCAGCCCCACGAGGCCGGCCACGCGGACGAGCCATGCCGGGCTCAGGGCCTCGCGAGCGCGCTGGAGGCTCTCGGCCGGGAAGGGCTGGAAGAGGATGGCGAAGCTGGGCGCGCTGTCCGCCAGCAGCTCGCCGTGGCGGTCGTAGATCGCCCCCCGCGGCGCCCTCAAGACCTCGGGCCGCACGCGGTTCTCCTTGGCCAGCTCCGCGTACATCTGCCCCTGCACGACCTGGAGCACGAGGAGCCCCACCACCGCCAGGCCGAAGCCCGTCAGCGCCAGGGTGGCGAGGACGCGGTAGCGTCGCTGCCTAAGCTCGCGAATCGGTGTCGACGGGTGCAAGGGTGAACAGGGACCTTCCGCTCCCCAACCGAACGAGGGCGAGCAGGACCACGCCGAGGGGAGCGGTGGCCAGACCGGCGAGCAGCATGTGACCGAGGAGGAAGCGCCAGCTCGCCACCTGGCCCAGCTCGAAGGCCAGGGCCCAGGCCTGATGGACGAGGGTGGCGGCGAACAGGAGCAGGAGCTGGGTGAGCGGATTGTCGCGCACGAGCGCCCGCCCCAGCCGGCCCACGACGTAGCCCACGAGCGCCAGGACCAGCGCGTGGCGCCCCAGCCAGTGGGCGGCGTCCAGGTCGGCCGCCAGCCCGAGAACGAACCCGAACGTGGACCCCCAGCTCTCGCCCCAACGCAGCGCCCACACCACGGTCACGAAGGCGAGGACGTCGAGAATCACCCCGCGCGCCGCCAGCACGGAGAGCGCGGTCGAGCGGATGAGCAAGGCCACGCCCGCCAGGAGGATGAGGCTCCCGATCGCTCTCACGGCGAGGCCTCCGGGGAGCCGCCCGCGGCCCGCGCAGGCCCGGGGACCACGAAGGCGTGGCGCAGCCGGGAGAGGCGCGCCGCCGGCTCGATCACGATCTCCTGCATGAGCCCGCTCGGGTCACGACCCAGACGAGCCACGCGTCCCACCGGCAGCCCGCGCGGATAGCGGATCGACATCCCCGAGGTGAGCACCAGCTGTCCCACGCGCACGGTATCGGCCAGGGGCACGCCGGTGAGCAGCAATTCCGGCCGGATCGAAGTGGACAAGCGCACGATTCCCTGGACTCCGGTGCTCTCCACCTCGCAGGCCACCGCCGAGTTCGGATCGGTCAGCAGAACCACGCGGGAGAGCCCGGGATAGACCTCGCCGATGCGGCCGACGAGCCCCTCGCTCGTCACCACGGCGTCGCCGACATGCACGCCCTGTGCCGAGCCGGCGCTCAAGGTGGCCGCATTCGGCAGGGGCTCGCCGACCAGGGCCAGGACCTCCACCGGCCTCAGCGCCAGGGAGCGATAGGCCGGCAGCCCGAGGCTGTCCCGCAGCGCCCGGTTCTCGACCCCGGCCTGGCGCAGGCGCGCGTTCTCCAGCTCGAGACGGGTGATCCGCTGGTGCAACCGCTCGTTCTCGCGCCAGGCCGCGCTCATGCGGTCGGCGACCAGGACCACGCGATCCAGGGGAGCGAAGAGCCACGCTCCCACGCCGCGCAGCGCCGACTGCGGGATTCGCTCCCCCGTCAGGAGCAGGAAGAGGCCGAGCGCCGCATAGAGTCCGAGCAGGACTCCGCTGCGGCGCTCGGCGGGCGGGAGGAATCCTCCCATGGCTCAGTCCTTGTGGCCGCTCAGGATCACCTTTTCGAAGTCCTCGATCTGCTCGAGGATCCGCCCCGCCCCGAGGACCACGCAGGTCAGGGGATCCTGGGCCACCCGAATGTTGAGGTTGGTGACCTCGCGCATGAGGAGGTCGAGCCCGCGCAGGAGCGCACCGCCCCCCGTGAGGTAGATCCCACGATCCACGATGTCCGCGGCCAGCTCGGGCGGCGTCCGCTCGAGGGACTCGCGCAGGGCATTCACGATCGCCGTGACCGGTTCCTGGAGGGCCTCGCGAATCTCGACGCTCGAGACCCGCAGCGTGCGCGGGATGCCCCGCACCAGGTCGCGGCCCTTGATCTCCATGTCCATCTCCTCGGTGAGCGGGAAGGCGGAGCCGATCTCGATCTTGATGCGCTCCGCCGTCTGCTCGCCGATGAGCATGTTGTACGCCTTCTTCGCGTAGTTGACGATGGCCTCGTCCATCTCGTCGCCGCCCACGCGAATCGACGTCTTCGTGACGATGCCGTTGAGGGCGATGACGGCGATCTCGGTCGTGCCCCCGCCGATGTCCACCACCATGTTCCCGGTCGGCGTGTCCACGGGCAGCCCCACGCCGATCGCCGCGGCAATGGGCTCGGGCACGAGCAGGACCTGCCGCGCCCCCGCGCGCTCGGCGGAGTCGATGACGGCCCGCTTCTCGACCTCGGTGATCCCGGAGGGCACGCAGATGATGATGCGCGGCCGGTAGAGGACCTTGTGCTTCTGGACTCGCTGGATGAATTCCCGCAGCAGATCCTCGGTGACCTCGAAGTCGGCGATGACTCCGTCCTTCAGAGGACGCACCGCGTTGATCTCGTCGGGAGTGCGGCCGAGCATGAGCTTGGCCTCGCCCCCGACGGCGCGGACCTTGCCCGTGGCCTTCTCGACCGCCACGACCGACGGCTCGTTGAGCACGATGCCGCGGCCCTTGACGAAGACCAGGGTGTTCGCCGTGCCCAGATCCATGGCCGCGTCCGTGGAGAAGAACCCCATCAGGTTACTGAGAAACATCCCTGCCTCTGCGGTAGCGGCTCGGGGAGCCGGGGTTGGCGACAGGCGCTCTTGGAGGAGCCTTGGCGGGCACGCTGTCCGGTAGGTTGGCTCGGTCATCCATGACGATGCGCCGCCGCACGCTAGCATCCCCGCCCGCCAAGGCGCAAGGGGAGAGTCCGGGTGAGCGCCCCGGCCGGGCGCGGCGCGCTAGAGGGAGCGCCTTGGCCCGCGGCGCCCCGCGGCGGGGACTCGTCCGACGGGGCGCGACCATGGTGCACGGCTGTGGGCAGGGCCCAGGGCCCCCTACGCCGGCATCCTTGGCGGGGATCGGCGGGGGGCCGGCCTCTGCCGTCGGCCACGCCGCTCGGCCCCGCCGGGAGATACCTCTCAAGGCCGCCCGGCCCGTAACCGATTACTTCGCAGGCAGGGCGAGGTGCGGGGTAGCAACGGGCGACCTGGCACCGCGTTGACCCCCGCTTAACGCGAATGCTACCCTTGATTGTCGTGATTCTGTCTGGCCCGACGCCTTCATGAGCCGGCTCTGCCGTCTTGCTCTGCTTCTCCTGCCGGCCGCGCTGGAGGCCGTGCTCGCCGTTCCCCCTGGGCATGCCCAGCAGGGCACGGAGTCGGTGCGTTTCGCCTTCGCGGACACCACCCTGCTCCGCGACACCCTGAACCTGCACTTCGACCGCCTCTTCCCGCTGGCCGACAGCCTGATGATCACGCCGGACTCGCTGCGCGCCCAGGCGATCCGCTTTCGGCTGCCGCTCAGTCGCCTGGTCTTCCTCGCCGACAGCCTCCACATGCCGGTGGACAGCGTGGGCAGCGTGATGGAGCGCGAGCGCTTCAACGCGCTGGCGCTGTCGCGGAAGCACCTCGCCAAGTTCGGGTACACGAGCGGCTACACGGTGAGCGGCGGCACGAGCATCTGGACCAACAACACGGACTACAACCTGCGCACGGGCCCCTTCTTCCTGCGCAACGCCACCAGCATCTCCTTGTCGCGCGCGGGCGGCGGGCAGCTCCTCAGCCTGAACCAGGACCGCTCCTCCACCACCGAGGCGAGCTGGGAGGTCGTGCGCAACCTCTCGCTGGGAGCCCGTGTCGACCTGCAGAGGAACGCCGCGTTCTCCGAGCCCGCGTCCATCTACGACTACTCGCGCAAGAACGACCAGTACCAGATGTCGGTGCGCGCCCGCCCCCGACTCGCCAAGAGCCTGACCACGGAGCTGACCTTCTACGGCGGTCCCTACACCGAGCCCTACGACACCTATCAGAAGAAGGGGCTGAACGGCGTGATGAATGCGCGGGTGCGCTACGCCCTGGGCGCCGGGCTCTACGAGGACCTGAGCGTCCAGAACACCGACAAGCTCGGCCAGGCGACCTACTTCGGCCACGGGTCCTTCACCACGCACGACTTCACGCGCGACGTGCGCTCCTCCCTGAGCGTGCTGGAGGCCCAGCCGGCGAGCCTGCGAGTGGACCTCGCCTGGCGCCGCGACCAGGCGGAGAAGCCCGACATCCTGGTGGAGAGCTCCAGCCAGACGATCTCCGACACCCTGGTGACCGTCTCCGACACCTCCGTCTTCCGTCGGCGCGATCCCAGCGGGAGCCGCTCCGCCCAGGTGCAGCTGCGGTTGCGGCGCGACCAGGACCGGTACGTCATCGTCAGCGGACAGCTCGCCGAGACGGATCGGCTGCTCTCCGACAGCCGGAACGGGCTCTTCGTCGTGAATCCGACCTCGACGACCACCAAGGGCGTGGACGCCAACGCCCGTTACGCGCTGCTCGGCTGCCTGGTCGAGGGCCACTTCACCTACAGCCTGCCGACGACCGACATGCCTCGCCGGGACGTGGCCCGGGGCACGGGCCTGAGCGATACGACCGTGGACTTCCGCGAGGAGCAGCAGTCGCGCGCCCGCACGGTCGAGTTCACCCTGACCCGCATGCTCTTCCGGCGCGTGACGATCAGGGCCACCGGCCACGTCTCGCTCACCACGCTGCGGAACGCCGTCACGGACAGCAGCTACCGCGCGCTGGCCGGCGGCCGGCGCGTGCAGGGGACGTTCGACCGGGACGACTACGAACAGGGATACCGCATCAGCGGCACGTACATGCCCATGGAGAAGTTCAACACGACCCTGTCCCTGGACGTGTCGCGCCGCAGCCAGCTCGTGCTCCCGGCCGCCGGCAGCTCGAGCAGCAACGAGGTGCGCAGCTACCGCGGCGAGTGGAGCTGGTCCTTCCGGATGATGAAGGGGCTCACCGTCACCCAGCTGAACCAGCTCGGCGCCGACTACACGGACATGCTCTTCTCGACGGACGACGCCCTGCTCCTCAGCTACCTCACGCAGACCAACCTGAACGCGGTCCTCACGCCCCGGCTCAGCATGCAGGTCTCCCAGCGGAGCACGGTCTCGCCCAACGGCGACTTCACCACCCTGCCCGACGGGACCGTCGTCTTCAGCCCGGCCAGCGAGCGCCGGGAGTACGTCCTCTCGGCGAGCCTGTCGTACATGCCGGCGCCGGTTCTCACGCTCAGCGTGCTCCCCTACTACTCGGCCATGAACAGCGACGTCACCTCGGGCTCGGTGGCGGTTCCGAGCCAGAGGCAGCGCAGCCTCACCCTGGGAGGCGGGGCCAGCCTCAACCTGCCGGTGACGGCGAAGGGCCGATTGACGGGCGACATCCGCCGGAACTTCCAGGCGCAACGCAACCTGACCTACCTCTCGGGCGTGCTGCAGCCCTCGCCGCGCTCCGAGCGGGACTACTGGGACGGCTCCATGCAGCTCACCTGGGAATTCTGAGGACGGCCATGCGCCACCGCCTCGCTCCGCTGGTCCTCGCCCTGGGCGTCCTGTCCCTGGCCGGCTGCGGCTTCTTCAAGCCCACGGCCCCCGAGCGGCCCCAGGCGGGCGGCGGCGCTCAGCTCACGCCCGACTACACGGAGCCGAGCAACGCGCTCGAGACCCTGTTGAAGGCCATGAACCTCAAGAACCAGGCCAACGGGGCGGACGCCTGGGTCGGCGCCTTCGCCAGCCCGGACCGCGACGGCCTGACCACGCTGTTCGGCTTCGACCCCATCGTGCTGGCGGCCAAGGGCGGCCAGGATCCCGGCTGGGATCTGGTGCGCGAGCGCAAGTTCTACACGGACATGTCGGCGATCGCGACGCAAGCCTACTTCATGACCTGGGAGCTCTACGTGGAAGGCGGCGACGACATCGTGGACGCCGCGGCGGACACCGCCCACCTCGAGCGCCGCTACAAGATCTACCTGGTCGACGCCGAGAACAACGTCGTCGGCTCCCCCATCGCCATCGGCATCGCCAAGCTCTCGTTCAAGAAGACGTCGCCGGCGCGCTGGGCCATATTCCGCTGGATGGACTTCGTCGATCCGACGGCCGATCCCAAGGACCCCAGCCAAGTGAGCTTCAGCACGAGGCGCCTGGACTCATCGCAATGAGCAAGAGAACGAGGCACGCGCTCGTCGTCGCCGCCCTCCTGGGCCTGACTCTGGGCCTCGTCGGGTGCATCAATCCCTTCTTCCCCAACGTCTCGAGCACGCGGGCGGCCCCCGAGCCGGCGCCGACTCCGGACTCGCCGCAGAACGTGCTGCGACTCCTGCGCTGGTGCTGGGAGAACCGCGCCTACACGGAGTACCAAGGCATCTTCACCAAGGACTACCGCTTCGCCTTCTCCCAGACCGACTCGAGCGGCGCCGCCTATCAGGACTGGGCCATGACGCGGGACGAGGACCTGCACGCGGCGCTCAACCTCTTCCAGGGCACGCCCGAGAGCCAGAAGCCCCCGGCGCAGAGGATCGTCCTTTACTTCGATCCGAACCTGTTCGCACAGATCGACGGTCGCCCCGGCAAGCTCGATCCCTGGCACAAGGTGATCCGCACCAGCGTCAACCTCACGATCGACAACGGAACCGAGACCTGGCGCGTCACCGGCTACGGGCTCTACTTCGTGGTGCGCGGCGACTCGGCCAACGTCTCGGACGACCTCGTCCCCAATCTCGCCCGCGACGCCAGCCGCTGGTACATCGAGCGCTGGGAGGACCAGACGGGCTCCGCCGGCGGGGCCGCGGTGCAGCCGGCGACGCCCGAGGCCGCGGTGCGCCCCGGCGCCGGCGTCGTGTCCGCGGCCGCGGTGCGGCGCCCGCCGACCGCGGAGGCCCTCTCGCAGACCGTCACCTGGGGGTACGTGAAGCGCCTCTTCTCGTTCTGACCCCGGCGCCGGCCCGCTCGCGGCGGAACGGCGCGGCGGCGCGGATCGTCGGACGCGGAAAGGAAACGGCCCGTGGGAAGCCTGCCCCACGGGCCGCGTCCTTGGCGTTCGCGCCCTAGAAGGACATCTTCAGCCCGACGTCGATGATGTCCGTGAACAGGCCCTGGCGCACCGGCCGCCAGGTGAAGTCGATGCCCAGCCGGCCGGTCTCGCCGGTGCGCATCTTCGCCCCTGCGCCGAGCGCGAAGCCCGTGTACAGGTCGTCTCCGCCCACGAACGTCTGCGTCTCGCTGCCGCTGACCGGGTCCACCGAGCCGGTGAACGTGCCGTAGTACGAGCCGCGCAGGGCGAAGTAGTCGCGGTAGCTCCACTCCAGGCCGCCGCGGACGGCGTCGCCTTCGTAGTTGTTGTTCTGGAACGCGCCCAGCGCGGTCACGCGATAGGCGGGATCCGAGTAGAGATCGTAGCTGGCCGCCAACGTGAAGTACGAGGGCAGGTCGAAGCTCGCCGTCTCGCTGTTGAACACGCGGTTCGTCGAGGTGGGATCGGAGCCGGGCGGCACGATGCTGATCTCCCCACCGGACCCGCTGTAGGTCATGCTCGGCCCGAAGTTCTTCATCACCGCGCCCATCTTGAGCCCGTGCCAGCCCGTCAGGTACTGGAAGCCCAGGTCGAACGCCACTCCGTTGGCCGTCATGTTGATGACGTGCTCGTTGATGTAGTTCGCCGTCACGCCGAACACGACGCGGTCGGTGAACTGCTTGGCCCAGGTGACGCCCGCCACCGTGAAGGTGGGCGTGGCGATCTCACCCGTGCCGTCCGGCGCATCCTCCGTGGTGACGATGACGTCGCCCACCGAGAGCACCTTGGCCGCGAACCCCAGGGAGCCGAAGCCCCCCAGGTTCGTGCCGATCGCCGCGTAGTTGATGCGCATGTCCGCGAAGTACTGCGTGTGCGAGAACATCACTTCCGTGTGCTGGAGCAGCCCCAGCCCCGCGGGATTCCAGAACAGGGCTTCGGCCCCGGTCACGTCCCCGGTCACCGTGCCCCCGAGGGCCGTGCCGCGCGGGCCGACCGGAATCTTCAGCTCCGGCGCACCATCCGTTCCCACTCGCCCGATCGATCCCGCGAAGGCCGGCGTGGCAACACCCGCCAGGAAGGCCAGCAGGACGAGCGCGAGTACGCTGAGACGAGGCATCTTGTCTCTCCTTTTCAGGGGATCCCCGAACATCGTCGCACCCTCCTACAAGGTGTTGAGCCGTTCCTTCTCCATGAACACGACCAGGCGCCCCACGGTGCTCCCGGCTCCCGGCGCCTCGATGTGATAGACGTACACACCGCTCGCCACGGGGAGCCCATTGTCCGTGAGCAGATCCCAGTTGAGGATGGAGCTGGTCGGGTCGGTCTTCCTCAGCGTGCGAACGAGTCGGCCGGAGAGGTTGTAGATCCTCACGGTGGCGATCTCGGGCATGTTGATGAACCGCATGACCCGGTTGAACTGGTTCAGCTCGTACCGGGAGCGGTTGTAGTAGGGGTTCGGAACCACACGGATCGAGCTGAGTCCCTTCTTCTCCAGGGCCAGGTTGCCGCGCACGAGCGGCGTGGTGCCGAACTTGATCGTGTCGTTCGCGGTGCCGGGGACGAAGCCCCAGGTGAAGCGGAAGACGTCGCCGTCCTGGATGTTCTGCGCGGCCGAGGTCTTGAAGAGCCAGGCCGAGTACTCCCAGAGCGTGTCCGGCGGCGGCGACGCGACCCCTCCCGGCGCGTTGTCCACGGCGAGGTTGGGATCCGGAGAGCCCGTGTACGGACGGTGGCTGATGAACAGGTATTCACGTCCGCCCGGGTTCGAGCCGCTCGAGTTCTCCGTGGTCGGATCCCACAGCGAGTCCTGGGACGCCGGCTGGTCCGCGAGCGGCAGGATCGTGCCGTCGTCGGCCGTGAAGCAGCGCTCCAGGAAGCCCACGTTCAGCTGGATGTTGTTCTGCGTGTCCCAGACCGTGAAGGGCTGGGGGTGGAAGCCGGCGTAGGCGTAGCCGCGGCCCTGCGGCGGGGCGCCGCCCGTGCTCGCCTTCTCGTAGCGGAAGTAGCGGTGCGCCATCTGCGTGTTCGTGTGGCTGAACCGCACCTCCACGGTGGTGAAGAGATCGGGCTGCGCGCTGGGATCGATGCCGGTGAAGAAGTTGAAGGCGACATCGGCCCCGCCGCCGAAGAAGCCCAGACCCGCGTCCACGCCGCTCAGCGGCGGATTATTCTCGGCGAAGACCGGGCAGGCCGCGCCGTAGTAGTTGACGGTGTTCAGGGCCAGAGTGGGCGTGTACGAACCCGTCAGGCTCACCTGGATCCCGTCCACCACCTGGTAGTTGTTGTCACCCGACTTGTTGACCTGGTTCGTGAGCTTCGTCGTCCCCGTGGTGAGGTCCACCACGTTCCAGCCCACGCTGACCGTGTCCGCCCCGATCACCGTGTCCCTGGGGAGCGCCGAGTAGGTGACGGCGTAGGTGTCGCCGGTGACGGCGGCCGGGTCCACGACCTTGAGCCCGATGACGTCCGTGGTCTGGGGAATGCTCGCATTCGCGCGCACGTACTGCGGGCACAACGGCGTCGCCGTGCTCGGGTCCGTCCCCGAAGCGGGCCGCTGGATGAGGACCTGGATCGGGACCTGCGGGTCCTCCAGGACCTTGGGCTCCTTCCCCAGGCCGACCGAGTAGGCGGTCACCGCGTAGTAGTAGGCCGTTCCGTCCCTGAGCGCGTTGCCCGTGATCGCATCCTGTGTCGCCGTGTAGCAGTAGCTGATGCCGTTGTCTCCACCGAACGCGACCGGGAAGTCCGTGATGAGCTGACCGGTGTTCGTGTCGAAGACCGTGTCCCGCACGACCTGGATGCCGTCCACCAGATCGTACGTCACCAGGCGCTTCCACGGGCCGGCCACCGAGGAGCCCTGATAGACGTTGTACCCTTCGAACGCGTAGCCCGCCGGGGCCTGGTAGCCGAACTGCGCCCGCGAATCCCAGCAGAGCTGCACCTGGCCCTGGGAGATGTTCGCGGTCACGGTGGGCTGGGGCGGCGGCGGCGGCAGGTTGAAGTTGAAGTCGAACGCCTGCGCGGCCGACTTGTCGAAGAACTTGAGACCCGTGACCGAGGCGAGGCGGTCGCTGCCCTGTCCCATCACGATCGCCCCGACCACGATCTGGGTGTCGCCTGGAGCCATGGTGAAGGGCCCCGAGGACAGCATCATGCGCTTGTCGGCCGGGTTGTCGTCCAGCCAGCCGGTGCCGGCCACCGGATCGCCCGGGTTGGTGAACGTCGTCGGCAGACCCGTCGTGGGATCGATGACGATGGTCCCGTCGCGGTTCAGGCCCTGCATGTAGTTGTAGGTCTGCTGGGTCGTCGCGGGATCGGTGCCGTTGATGTACTTGTTGAACGACGTCATGCGCAGCCGGGTCGTGTCCCCGGGGAACGCGTGCCGCAGCGGCCCGAGGAAGAAGTTGTAGCCCAGCGCCGGAGGCGTCGTGCCGTAGATCTGGTCGTTGTTGTCCCCGTTGTAGCAGATGCCCAGCGAAAGCGTCGTGTCGCAGCCGACCAGGTCATCCGTCGCTCCGCCCAGGTCGGGATCCATCCACAGCGACACGAACATGTCCTGGAGCGTGTCGCCGAAGGCCGTGCCCACGGGCGGGCTCGCGATCAGCGGGTGGGTGATCTCGAATTTGAGGAAGATCGTGTTGCCCAGCGCCCCCGTGCGGCTGAAGGCGAAGGTGGTCTGCTTGACCTGCAGGTCGAGCGGCGCCGAGCGACCGGCCTCGTTGGTGTGGTTGCCCGGATCGGCGTCGTTGTAGACCGCCCAGCACATCTGGTCGCCCAGGATGTCGGGCCCCGGTATGTCCAGCGTGTCCGCCGGGTTCTCGGGCGAGGGGAAGCGGTAGTTCTTCCACGGCGCCCCGTAGGGAACCGCCCCGAAGATGTACTCGCTCCACGAGTGGTGGACGAGCGGGTCCGCCTGAGGATCGGCCAGGAGATCCGAGGCCGAGCGCTGCACGTTGGCCGTGTCCAGCGGGTTCCCGGTGTACCTCGCCACCTTGTAGACCTTGTAGTTCGGGTTCGCCGGATCGTCCCAGGAGCCGTCGGGCAGGATCACCCCCGGTCCGTACTCCTGCGAGTACTCCGCGACCACGGTCCGAATCTGACCGTTCACGCTCGCGCCGAACCAGATCCCGGCGGCGAAGACGGCGGTCTTCCCGGTTCCCTTCGGGAAGATCAGCCCGGCCAGGCCGGTGTGCAGGTCCCAGGCGTACGAGCCGTAGTTCGTCAAGAACATGTTGATGTTGTTGATGTCGATTCGCCGCGTGATGTCGAGGGCGAGCGCCTTGGCCGGTCGGGCGACACGCTGGGGCAGTGCCGCTCGCGTCCCGGGGGTCAGCGCCCGCGAAGGCGCCGCCCCCGCGGCCAGAGCGAGACCCGCGACAACCAGCGTGAGGCATGTGCGACGGAAGTCCATGAGTGGCCTCCTGTCCAGAGTACGGTTCACGCTAGAAGTTGGCCCGGAGACCGAACCGGACCAGCCGCGGATTGGCATACAGATTCGGATTGTCCTGCGCGAGGCTGTACAGCAGGCCGCCGTCCTTCCCTTCGGAGGCCGCGCGCTGCAGGTACGCCTGCCCGTCCGCCGTATCCAGCCAGCCGGTCGACGTGGCCGAGCCGGTGCCGCGGTACACCACGATCGGGTTCTGCGTGTTGAACACGTTCAGCACCCAGACGTAGGCGTTCAGGTCCAGGCCGCCGACCCCGAAGCTCTTCGATGCCTTGAAGTCGAAGTTCGTGTTCCACGGCCCGTACTGCGAGTTGATGGGACCGGAGGGGACCGACGCGATGGCCGCCAACGTGACCTCGTTGAACACCTGAGCCGGCGTGTACGGCGTGCCGCTCGCCACGTTGAAGAGCACGTTGACGTCCGTGTTCTGGAACGGACGGAAGCCGTTCCACTCCAGGCCCTCGCCCTTGCCCAGGTTGTAGTCGAGGTTGAGCGCGATCTTGTGCCGCTGGTCGTAGTCCAGGGGCGCCGTCTGCTTCGGCTGCTGCGCCACGTACCAGGCGATGTTGCTCTGCGTCTGCGCGATCGAGCCCGTGCCCACCGCGTAGGACAGCGAGTAGTTCAGCTCACCCGAGACGTGGTTGATGGGCCGCATCTTGAAGCCCACGTCCACACCCTTGATCGTGGCGAAGTCGCGGTTCCGGTACGAGGAGAAGTTGTTCGGGAACGAGGGGATGGTCGTGATCTCGACCAGGTCCTTGACGTCCTTGTAGTACGCGGTCACGTCGAGCCGCACGTTGTCGCTCAGCTCGTGGCCCACGCCCACCTCGTATGCCGTCGTCCGCTCGGGCCGCAGGTTCGGGTTGCCGAAGCCCACGAAGTAGCCGCCCGTCTGGACCTTGTGCTCCAGGAAGCGGTAGGAGACGTACAGGTCCTGCAGGTCCGGCTGCTGGTAGAACTGCCCGAAGTTGAAGCGCATGAGGGTCCGCGCCGAGACGGGGAACGCCACGCCCAGACGCGGCGAGATGCGCGCATAGTTCTGGTTGCCCACCAGGTCGCTGGGGAGCAGCTGGCTGGTCGCGGGATCCAGCGGGTTCGAAGGATTCCGCAGGGCGGGCGTGTCCACGTTCAGGTAGTCGTAGCGCAGGCCGCCGTTCACCACGACGCCCTCCTGCTCGTACTTGTCCTGCACGTACAGCGAGAACACCTTCGGGTGCTTGGCGCCGTCACGGCCGTTGTTCGCGTTGCTCAGCCCCGCCGAGGTGAGCACCTGCGTCTTGCGCGCGGTCCCCGTCGTGGGATCGTAGACGAAGACCGAATCGAAGGTCGTGTTGAGGTTGTAGCCGTACCCGTCCCAATCGATGAGATTGGGATTCTCACCACCGAGCTGCGAGGGGAAGTAGTGGTCGAAGTAGCGCAGCGTGTGATACTGGAAGTCGCCGCCCGCCTTGAGCTGGTGGTGCGACGTGATCTGCGACGTGATCGAGGCCGTGATCCCCTGGTACTCCGACCGCCGCTGGAGATAGTCGTCCCACACGTGCCCGTTGTCCCAGAACAGCGGGACGTTCAGGTCGTAGGTGGGGTTGGCCACGCGGTAGTAGCCGCCCGGGGTCGAGATCACGCCGCCGGGCGCCGAGATCACCCGGTGGGCCTGCCCGTCCGCGAAGGGTGAGAGCCCGCCCGCGCTGAGCGAGTCGCCCAGGGACACGTACTGCGGGCTCAGGTTGTCGAAGCTCACTCCGTCCCCGCGCTTCCGCTCCGTCAGGTTGTAGTTCCAGGCCACGTCGAAGAACGTCTTCTTGGTCAGGAGCTGGTTGTACTTGCCGAAGTACGACTCGCTCCGGTCGAGGTACCTCGGCGTGTGGCTCACGTCGAACAAGTAGGCATTGCGGTACTCGTTCCAGAGGTCCCGGGACCCCAGCCCGCCGATCTTGAGGGTGGCGTTCTCCGTGGGCTGGTAACTGATCTTCCCCTGGAAGGTCCAGCCGTCCGAGGAGTCGCCGGGCTTGAAGTTCGTGTTCACCCCGGGCAGGCTCGAGAGGTTGTCCTTCCACGTGCCGGGCAGGAACGAGGGGTTCCGGTCGCCCTCCCAGCGGCGCTCCATGGAGCCGTAGAAGGTGAGGTTGTCCTTGCCGGGAATCACGGGGCCGCCCAGCGACGCGTCGTAGATGTTGTAGTCGGCCTTGGGCGCGCCGATCCACTTGCCGGCCAAGGCGTCCGTCACGCTCTCGACCGCTCCGGAGTATTTGCTCGTCCCCTCGCGGGTGATCACGTTGACCGCGCCCGACATGATCCGCCCGTACTCGGCGTTGAACCCGCCGGTCAGCACCACCACTTCCTGGATGGCGTTGTTGCTGATCTCGGTGTTCGAGGTACCGGTCAGCGGATCCTGCTGGGAGAAGCCATCCACGAAGTAGGCCGTCTCCTCGGGCCGCCCGCCGCGCACGATCAGGGTCGGCGCGTTCTGGGTCTCCAGGGTGTTGAAGATCGGCGCCTTGTAGTTGACGACGCCGGTCTGCTGCGCCGCCGCGTCGCGATAGCCACGAGTCGGCAACGCCTGGATGTCCTGGGACGTGATGAACCGGGTGGTGCCGGTGGCGTCCCTCTGCAAGAGCGGCCGCTCGGCCTCGACCTTGACCTCGCCGAGCTGGATCGCCTGGGTCTTCATCACGATGTTCAAGGTCGTGGTGAAGTCCGGCGCGATCTGCACTCTCTCCGCCACGAACGGGGCCTGACCGAGCAGGTCCGCCCGTACCGTGAACACGCCGGCCGGGACTCCGATGATGAAGTAGGTGCCCTGCTCATCGGAGGCCGCACCGAGGTGGGTTCCCTCGATCCGGATGTTCACGCCCGCCAGCGGCTCGTTCTTCTCGTTCGTGACGCGGCCCGCTAGCTTCCCTGTCGTCCCCGCCCATGCGAGCGGAGGCAGGAGAGCTATGGCCGCGGCCAGCGCAGCGAGACAGATGGCTCGAATGGCTTTGCGCGACATAGCGGTTTCTCCTTTCCTAAGCGCAGTAAATCCGGCACTCCGTGCGGAGGCGGACGTGGTCACACGACGTTGACGCTGGGGGATGCGCGGTCTGACGCAGGGCTGCGCTTGAAGCCTTGTTGGTCTCCCACAGCCATCTTGGGGTTCTCCGTGGGTACGCCGTCCTGACTGGCGAGAACCATTCGAAGGGAGAGGCTCGTCCTGGACGCTATGGCCACGCTCCGAGTATGTCAATACAAAACGTTGTGACGTCGGCTCACCGAAGGCCCGAAAACAGCGGCTCGAACCCGCCTCGCCTCCTCGGAGGGCTCACAGTTCGCTGACATCGCGACCCCGAAGCTCGCGAGGGCCGCGGCAAGCGTGGCGAGAGCAGAGGGCGCGCACCCCTTCGGACCGGCGCCGCGCCTTGCGCGCGTCGGCCGAGATCGCGCGAATGCGCAAGCGCTTGCGGCGCTCGTCAGGCGCGCGTCAAGCGCGGAACGCGCGCCGAGCCGGCTCGCTCCGCCCTGCCCGAGCGGAGCCTCGCGAGCGCCACGCCGACGCCCACGCCCCCGCGGCCGGCGACGTCCCCGCGTCGAGGCGAACGCGGCGGCGGCGGCTCCCATCGCCTCGGCGCCGGGTCCAGCGGCGCGCGGCGCGGCCGCGACCCTTCACGGGTCCTGCACCCCGATGGCCCTCGACGGCGAGCGCCCCTCCGCGGTCCCTCGCTCCGGGGAGCAGCGCGGGCTCTCGTGATCCGAGGAGGAGAGCCTTCCTCGGAGGAGAGGAGCGCGAGCGCCTCGAGCCGCCCTGGGGGCCGCGACGATCCTACGCGGCTGCCCGGGCGGTTTCCTGGCGAGGCGCTCGCCCCGGGCAACCTCGCGCGCTGGCCGCTTCTCCGCTCGGGAACGAGGGGATCCATTCCGAGACGGGGCGGAGCAAGACGCGGGGGGACGCCTCTGCGGGCGTCCCCCTCGCGAGTGAAGCTCGCTGCCTGCGGCCAGCGCCTCAGAAGGCGTAGGTCGCGGAGACCTTCGGGAACATGTTCGCGGTGCTCTCGCCGCTGATGAAGTAGGGCATGTTGTGCGGGAACTGCTGGCTCAGCGTCGCATCCACCTGCAGGGTGCTCAGCTTGAGCCCGGCGCCCAGCGACATCTGGAAGGGAGAGCCGGAGGCCTTCTGGACCTCGGTGCCCGCCGTCACCAGCTTCTGCGAGTAGAAGACTCCCTTGTTGGCGCCCATGCGGAGCGTCAGCCAGGAGTTCACGTGCGTCTCGAGGGCGGCGAAGAACTGCGGCGTGATGGACTCCGTGATGCTCGAGGTGAGCTCGCCGCGCGGAGTGCTCTCGGCCTTGTTGTTGGCGAACGTGAAGCCGAGCACGAACAGGTCGTTCGAGCCGAGGGTCCAGTTGCCGGCGAGGCCCGCCTGCCAGCCCTTGAGGGACTGGTCGTTGACCGGGTTGCCCGTGGTGGCCACGTTGAAGGTGGTGTCACCCTTCGTGGACAGGTCGAACGAGTAGTACTTGAACACGGGCACGACCATCACGTTGGGCTGCCACTGCCAGAAGAAGCGCGCCGCAATCTGGTAGGTCGTGGGGCCGTCGTTCTTGTAGCTGGCGCCGGTAGTCGCGTCCGTCCACTCGAAGGTCCGGCTCTGGTAGAGGAACGAGGCCTCCACCGTCGTCTTCGGGCTCAGCTCGAAGCCCAGACCGCCGCCGAAGCCGATGACGTTCCGGAAGAAGTTCGGGTCGTCGCTGAGGAACGTCGTGATGTCGTCGAAGCCCGTGATGAGGAGCACGTCGGACTTGAGGTCCAGAGGGGAGCGCTCGAGCCGGCCGTACGCGCGGCTGAGGTCCAGGCCCAGGCTCGTGGTGCCGAACTTCTTGCCCCACATCAGGTCGAAGGACTGGTTCAGGTTCACGTTCGGATCCATGCCCCCGAAGCCCGCCCCAGGCGTGCTCGAATCGTCGCCCTGACCCAGTTGAGCCGTCTCCTCCCGCATGTGGAGGGCCCAGGTGCCGATCCGGCCGTCCCAGAGGTTGCCGAGGACGACGCCCACGGCCCGATCCCCGAAGGCGGCCGGAGCCGAGCTGCTGAACGCCGTGTTGCCCAGCTCGCCGTAGACCAGGTTGCCCACGCAGCAGATGTTCGACAGGTAGGTGTAGATGTTCGTGTAGTCCTTGATGTAGTCGCCCTGGATCGCCATGCCCTCGACGCGCGCCGTCGAGGCACTCGCCACGACGGGGAACACGAGGAGGAAGAGCGAGGCCAGGAGCAGCCACTTCACGACGCGAGAACTCATAGGTTCAGCCTCCTTGCTTCCTGAAGAGCCACGAAACCCACGAAACAGACCGACCGCCAGCTGCACGACCGGGGCACTGCAACGCGGTTTGGTTCGAAGCCCCACCTCCTTTCAGAGTTCGTCTCTCTTGAGTTCAGGCAAGGCAATGGCTCCACCGCCTCCATGCGGATGGAGCACACGAAGAAGAAAGCCAGGACCGGACTGAAGCTCAGGTCCCCGGCACACGCCCGATCCGGCAGATTAGGGAAAGCGCCAAAAGGCTGTCAAGCCGATTATCCCTCTCCCGGGTCCCGCCAACCCCGCCGGGCGTGGCGGCTCGGCAGTCGCCTCCAGCCTACGAACTGCGGAACCAACTCCTTGTCGCACAGCGGATTGCCAGGATCGAGCGAGCTGATCATCACCCGGCCTCGGCAGTGGGCGAAGTAGCCTCCGCCGAGCCCGATGCCGACGTGGCTGGGAGGCGCCCCCGCGGCGGCAAAGAAGACGAGGTCGCCTGTCCCGGGGGGATTCCCCTCGGCAAGCGGGCTCGAGGCCCGAAACTGGTGGTGACAATCACGCGGCAAGGCCAGCCCTTGCTCCCAGAGCACCTGCTGCGTGAAGGCGGAGCAGTCGAACCCGACCGGTGTCCGCCCGCCCCAGTGGTACGGCACGCCCATCAGGCTGCGAATCCGCTGGACCAGGGTCAGGCTCGGCTTGTCGCCGCCGATGGCCGAGGCCGCCAGCCATCCCCGGCGCCCGTCTGGAAGCTCGACCCGCCGATGCCGGCCCTGACGAGGCGCCGCGATGACCGCGCTGTTCAAGAAGAGGGGGCTCACGACTCCGCCGCGGCCGCGGCCCACGGTCAGATCGACCACCGGCCTCGCCACCCTGGCGCGCGCCCTTCGCCTCCAGGACTCCGCTCGAGATCGAGTCGTGGGCACCAGTCCCCAACCGCGCACCCAGCCCCGATAGCCGTCCGCCAGATTCTGGACTCGCCACCACTGGCCCCCGCGGGTGCCCCCCAGGAGCCTCACGACCTCGCCGAGCAGGAGTTGGCTCGTCAGCTCGGCTGCATGGTCAGGGCGGCGCCTCACGTCCAGCGCCGCGATCGAGACGACGGCGTGCGTGAGGGTGGCCTTCATCGGAGGGCGAGCCCCCCACACGACGGGCCTGGCCGGCGGGATCGGCCGTCGCCTGCCCACGAGGAGCCACCCCCGCCAGCCCCCCGGCGGGCCGGCACGACGCTTCCGCCGGGCGCGCCGCTGGACTCGCCCCCGCTGGTGCGGACACACCGCTCCTCGACCCATGGAGAAAGAGCCACCGTGGCTGCCCTCCCATCCCTTGCCGCAAGCTCACCCTGGGCGGTCTCCCCCGCACACGGAAGGCGCTCACCCGCTGGAGCGAGAGATCGCCCGGCCCGCCCCTATCCCATCCGGCCGCGTCCCGCCCTCCAGCGCGAGTGCCCCAGCCGAGGACCGAGGCCGCAACCGGTCCCCGGACGCTAGCATACGGTCCTCGAGGCCGCCACGCGCTGCGGCCGGACTATCTTCTTGACCTGCACCGGGGGGAGCCTGGTTATATGATGGATGTGACCGGGGCCAACCACCAACCGGAGCTCGACCGGCCCATGCAGGCACCCGTGTCTCGCCTCCCACTCTTCGCGGCGCTTCTGTGCGCCGCGGGGGCCCTCTTCCTGACCGCCCCGGCCCAGGCGATGATGCCGCCCCTCCGCGGAGCGTTGCCAGCCGAGGTTTCCGCTGCCTCGGCCGGCGGACTCTTCGTGCCGAAGGCCCAGCCGACCGGGCTGGCGGTCAACAGCGTCCAGGCCGTCTGGCGCATCCCCGTCATCCTGGTCTCGTACACGGATCAGCCGCTGGCCTACTCCGCCGCGGACTTCGACCTCTCCCTCTTCGACGCCTCCGGGTCCACGCCGACGGGCTCCGTGCGCGACTACTACCGCTGGGTGTCTGGAGGCCGGCTCACCGTCCAGGGCCAGGTGGTCGCCACCGTCCACCTGCCGCACGACAAGTACTACTACGGCTTCAACGCCTGGGGCCTGTCGCGGACGGCGACGCCCAACAACACCGCGGGCCTCGTGCGCGACGCCCTGCTGGCCTGCGACGCGCAGGTGAACTGGACCGATTTCGATCTCGACCACGACGGTTTCGTGGACATGCTGTGGGTCGTGCACTCGGGAATCGGCGGCGAGGGATCCGCCGACCGCTTCAGCAACGACCTCTGGTCCATCACCTCGCGCCTGGCGGGGTTCTGGTCCAACAGCAACGTCTTCGAGACGCACGACCTGGTCCCCGGCTCGGAGACCCAGCACATCCTGGTGGATCGCTTCTCCTGCCTGCCGGAGCTGTCCAACTTCCTGTTCGGCCACCAAGCCGAGATCGGCGTCTATTGCCACGAGTTCGGGCACGCTCTGGGCCTGCCCGACCTCTACGACACACGGAGCACGGGGGGCCCGTTCAACGTCGGACCCGGCAACTGGTCCCTGATGGGCAGCGGCGTCTACGGGGGCAATGGCCACTCGCCGGAGTACCCGACGCACCTGGGGGCGTGGCCGTGCCTCTTCCTGGGCTGGGCGCAGCCGCTGCAGCCGGCGCGCGACACGACGTTGGTCCTGCCGCCGCTGAGCCAGTCGCAGAGCGTGCTCGAGCTTTCCTTCCAGGGACAGTCCTACCCCGAGCACTTCCTCGTCGAGACTCGCACCCGGACGGACTTCGATCGCAACCTTCCCGCGGAGGGGCTGATCGTCTACCACGTGGACGAAGCCGTGATCGGCCAGGGGATCCAATCGAACACCGTCAACTCCGGGCCGACGCCCGGCCTGACGGTCGTCGAAGCCGACGGCGGAACGGAGCTGCTGCGGGGCTACAACCGCGGAGACGCGGGTGACGCGTTCCCCGGGTCCTCGGGGCGGACCAATCTCTTCGACAGCCCGTTGCTGCCCAACACCCTGACGTTCCAGGGGGCGCCCACGAGCGTGGGGCTGTTCGAGATCGAGCCCGTCACCGGCGGGGTGCAGTTCTATGCGCAGGTCCGGGCGCCGGGCTGGCAGGCCGCTGCGGACCGGACCGTGGGCGAGTACGCGCCGGCGGGCCAGCCGACCGCGGCCACCACCGTCGCCCAGGCGCGGGACGGAACCGTGTATTCCGTGGCCAGCGAGGTGCGAGCCGGCCACCTGCAGATCGTGCTGCGCTCCAAGCAGGACGGAGCCTGGGGGAGCGGCGAGGACATCTCGGCCTCCCCGGGCGACGCCTTCGAGCCGGCGCTCACCTCGATCGGCAACGACGGCCTGGGGCTGGCGTGGAGCGACACGCGCGGCGGCCAAGCCCGCATCTACTATCGGGCGCTGGTGAACGGGGTCTGGACGGCTCCCGCGGCGCTGCCCACTCCACCGGGGCAGTCCCGCTCGCCGGCGCTCTCGGCCGATGGCCGGGGAGAGGTTCACCTGGCCTGGATCGCGACGGGTTCGACGCAGACGAGCGTCGAGTATCTGCGCTTCCCCTACCTCACCCCGTTCGGACAGCCGATCTCGCTGTCCCTGCCGGACGCGGCGCCCGCGAACCCGTGCGTCACCACGAGGCCATCGGGCGGAGCGGTGATCTCCTGGACCGACAACGCGGTCTGGCCGCCGCGCCTCTGGTACGTGCGCTCCGAGGACGACGGGACGATCACGCACCCGGACCTGCTCACGCGTCCCAGCTCGCTCCCGCAGAGCTGGGCCTCGGTGAGCTACGACGACGTGGGGGATCTCCATTCCCTGTGGATCGAGCGCGGCACGAGCGAGAGCGAGCTTCACTACCGGCGTGTGACGGCCACCGGCCTCTACGCCCCGGAGGACACCACCCTCGAGACCAGCCCCGGCACGCTCGCGAATGCACGGCTCACCTGCGACCAGAGCGGCGGCCTGCACACGACCTTCGAGCAGGTCGTGGCGGGCGTCACCCAGATCGGCTACGGCCGCTACCGCACCACGCTCGGCTGGGACGCCGCGAGCACCGACCTCACCACGGCGGCCGATGGGAGCAGCTACCAGCCGCGGCTCGTGGCCACCTCGCCCGGCAACGTGACCGTCCTCTACCTCGGATACGCCCAGGGCACGCCCCACCTGATGGAGCGCTGCCGGCTCAGCGACGCCCCGCCGGTGGCCGCGGTCGCGAGCCCGTCGCCTCCCTCGGTCCGGCCCGGGGTGCTCGTGCGCCCCAACCCGGTGCGTGCCGGCCAGTCCGTGGAGATTCGCGTGCCGGGCGCGGGCGGACGACTGGCCGCGGAGAAGGACGCGAGCGCTTCCGCCGCGAGCCGCGGTGCCGGGCCGGCGGCGGCGCTGGAAGTGTTCGACCTGGCCGGACGGCGGGTGGCGAGAGTGCCTCTGGCCGAGGACGGATCCTCGTTGCGAGCGCGTCTGGGGTCGGACCTCACGGCGCGCTGGCCCACGGGGGTCTACTTGCTGCGCGTGAGGGCGGCGGGCGAGACGCCCCCGGCCCAGCGTCTCGTGGTGCTCCACTGACGCATTCGCGCCCGCTTCGCCGCGCCTGCCGCTTCGCGGCCGGCCTGGTCTCGGCCGTGCTGCTGATCAGCCCGGCCGGCGCGGCTGCCGCCGAGGCGCGGCGGATCGGCGGGCTGCTTCCGGCGGACGAGAACGTGGCGGCACGCTGGCCCTGGACCACGGCCTGGGTCTGGCCGGTGGGCGCCGAGAGCGAGCCGGGCTGCCCGTCCTCGCCGGATGAGCCGCCGTGGCAGGTCCTGCGCGGCTTCCACGACGTCGCGGACTCCGTGGAGCGGCATCGCGGCGTGGATCTCGGCGATGGTCGCGCCGGGGATCTCGTGCGGGCCTCTGCGCCCGGCCTGGTCATCGCCGTGCGTGAAGGGGCCGCGGAGCGCGGCTTCGGCTGTCACGTGGTGCTCGCCCATCGCCTCCGGCGGGGCGGGCTCGCCTACAGTGTCTACTCGCACGTGCTCGCGGGCACCATCCGCGTCCGCGAGGGCGAGTGCGTGTGGACCGGGCAGGAGCTGGCGCGGGTGGGCCGCAGCGGCAACGCCTCGACCGATCATCTGCACTTCGAGATTCGTCTCGCGGACGACTCCGAGGTGCGCTGGGAGCGGACCCGAGCCGTGGACCCTCTCGCGTTCCTCCCGCGCCGCCTGCCGGATGGCCCGGCGGATTCGACCCTGGCAGGACCCTACCTCGAGTGGGCCGAGCGCGGCGGCCTTCTCGAATCGGGCGCGGACGCCGACGACCCGCTGTCGCGGGAGCGCTGGCAGCAGATGTTGGCCGCGGCGGCCCGTCTTCCCCTGCTCGACCTCCCTCGCGATCCGGAGTCGCTGCGCGACGTCCTGATCCAGCACGGCCTCCTGCCCGCGCGCACGCACACGCCTCTGGCCCAGGCTCCGACCTGGGCGGAGATGCTCCGGGACC
This sequence comes from Candidatus Eiseniibacteriota bacterium, assembly GCA_033853925.1. Classification (GTDB taxonomy): domain Bacteria; phylum Eisenbacteria; class RBG-16-71-46; order RBG-16-71-46; family RBG-16-71-46; genus JANXPZ01. The sequence goes on along the minus strand of JAWOLC010000076.1, from coordinate 25,909 downwards.
TCGAGCGCCTGGATCGCCTGGGCACGCGGCTGCCGCCCCTGCCCCCGGATGGCGGACCGCTCGCGGCGGCGTGTCTCTCCCGCCTGGGCAGCGAGCACCCCACGCGCGACGCCGCCCGCGTGCAGCGCGCGACGCCCCCCACCGTGGGCGACGCCTGCCTGCTCCTCGCGGTCCGAGCCCCGGTCCGCAGGCCGGCGGCGGGACGCGGGGAACCCCGCTAGAGCCTCCGCCTGTCGGCCGGGCCCGCGTCGTCGGCCCCGCCCGCCGGCCTGGCCGCTCACTTCCCCGTCGCGGACGCGGCCGTGCAGGCCCGCCGCGCCCTCGCAATTCGCAACGTCGCCCGTGCGCGGCGCCCCCTGAGCGACCGCCTCCCGGCCGCGGTCCGAGCTTCAGGAACGCGCGCAGGCAGCCGATATCTGAGCAGGATAGACCGGCTGGACCAGCCTGCCCGGCGCGGCACGAGCACTGCTATCTACTTGGGAGCCCTGTCCCATGGCCAACCATTCCATGCGCGGTTTCAGCCTCGTCGAGCTGGCGATCACGGTCCTGGTGCTGGGGATCGTCTTCAGCTTCAGCGTCCCTGCGTTCCAGAGCCTCTCCTCCACGTACCAGCTCCGTGGCGCCGCGGAGAACGTGGCGGGGGAGTTCCGCCTGGCGCGCGAGAAGGCGATCGCCACCGGCCAGGAGCAGGCGCTCCACTTCCCCAACAACAACACCTATCACATCCACTACTACCCCTCGGGCCCCATCACCACGATCTGGACCCTGCCGCGCGGCATCAGCTTCACGGGCTCGACCGTGAACTCCTGGATCCGGCTGCGGCCGGACGGAACCTGCCTGTTCCAGTCCGGGACGGGCCTCGTGGTCCTGCAGAACACGCGCGGCACGCGGGACACCGTGAGCGTTCAGCTTTCGGGCCTCATCCTCACGAGGTAGGACCATGCGGACACTTGCGCCTCGAGACCGGCACGCCGAGCGCGGCACGACGCTCGCCGAGCTGATGATCGCCCTGGTCGTGCTCTCCCTCGGGGTGTTGGCCGTCGGGCAGCTCTTCCCCGCGGGAACCCGCAGCAGCGAGGCGGCGCGCCTGACCTCGGCGGCGAACTACCTGGCGCAGGAGCAGCTCGAGCAGCTCAAGGGCGAGGACTGGCACTCCACGGCGCTCGAAGATGGCCGGCATCCGGCGTCCGGATTCGACTCCGTCGGCACCAGTCAGCGGATGGGACGCTTCTACGAGGTCAGCTCGATGGCCTCGCCGCTCGACAACCTGAAACGGGTCACGGTCACGGTGGAGTGGATTCAGCAAGGGACGCGCTCCGTCACGGCCACGACCTACATGAGGCAGTGACCATGCCCATGCCTCCGCCTCCCCCTCGTGTCCGCGACCGGGGCTTCACCCTGGTCGAGCTGCTCATCACCGTGATGCTGCTGGCCACGGTCGTCGGCGCGCTGACCGCCGTGCTCTACAACGCCTCGCGCAGCAAGACCTCGAGCGCGAACAACATCGAGGCCTCGCAGGCGGGACGCGTGGCGATCGACATGATCGCCCGGGACCTGCGCTCGGCCGGCTACGGGGCGGACATCTCGTACCCCGGCAATCCCCAGCCGCCCATCGCCTACATCGACTCGATGCAGGTGCTCATCAACGAGAACCTGGCCCCCTACCCGGACTCGGTCCGCGACGACTTCCTGCGCGGCTTCCCCCTGGCGTACGACCCCGACTACAGCCCCAGGCCGTTCCCCCTGGACGGCACCGTCTGGGCGCCGCCCGTGCGCTACCGGACCGGAGCCGAGGTCGTGCGCTGGACCCTCGATCTCAACAACGACGGACAGGTCGACGAGGACGACCAGTCGGACGCCAACGCCGTGGACGCGCAGCGCACGCCCAACCCCGACGACTACGAGTTGGTGCGGCAGGTGTACGGAGACTCCACGGGGGGCGTGGCCCACAACAACGGCGGCACCATGCAGCGCGTGGCCCTCGTCCGCCGGCCCGGCAACGGCGTGCCCCCCATGTTCACCGTCTACATGAAGGGCAGCACCACGCCCTGGGACTGGTCCAACGGCCCGGTGCCGAACGGCCAGCTCGGGAGCATCGAGCGCATCCAGGTGCAGGTCGTCGCGCCGAGCGGCAAGAAGGACTGGCTCGGGCACTACGCCGAGAGCCGCTTCAGCACCCAGGTCAATTCCATGCGCAACACGCCGCAGGGAGGCGGAGCCTCCTCGGGCTACCTCGTGGACGGCTACGTCTTCGACGACAAGCTCTCGCGCGACCTGGTCCGGCAGATGGGCGAGCCGGGCCTCGGGGGCGTCCTGATCCAGATGGGCCCCTATTCCTGCAACACGACCGCCGCCGGCTACTTCTCCTTCTCGGTCCCCGCGGGCACCTACTGGCTCCGGCAGCGAGTCCCGCCGGGCTACGGCTGCCGTCAGGAGAGCCTCTCGGTCACCGTGCCGCCGGCGACGACCCGCTCGTTCCCGGACTCCCTGGTCCCGGGCGGGCTGATCAGCGTCTTCGTCTTCGAGGACCTCAACAACAACGGCGCCTTCGACACGGGCGAGCCGGGCAAGGCCAGGGTCAGGGTCACGGCCCGCCCCAGCGGCAAGTTCTCCTACTCGAACTCCACCGGCAACATCGATCCCAAGCTCTTCGCCCCGGTGGGCCCGTGCTCCCTCGCGGCCACCCCGCCCGACTCCTTCATCGTGACGACCACGAACCCGATCGTGCAGACGATCGCCGATCACGACACGCTGAGCTTCAGCTTCGGGGTCTACCGGCCCCTGATCGGCACCATCAAGGGCACGGTGTTCCGCGACGTCAACAAGAACGGCGTCGTGGACGGCGGCGAGCAGGGCGTGCAGAACGTCTGGGTGGGAGCGACCACGGACGGGGGCATCACGGTGCCCGCCTACGCCTACACCGACGCCAGCGGCAACTACTCCTTCGACGTGCCGGCCAACGATCCGCCGCACACCACGCCCTACAGCATCATGATGATCCCGCCCACCGGGTACTTCCCGACCACGCCCACCTCGCTGAACAACATCTGGGTGCAGTCCGGGCAGACCTACACCGGGAAGAACTTCGGCGTCGCCTCCTTCACGGTGATCCAGCTCGAGGCCAACCGCGTGCTCTCCCTGGCCAGCGGGGACGTGATCGAGAACGACTGGAACGGGCCCCACATCGAGAACCGGCACGGCGACAACGACATCATCCTGGGCTCCGACACGGGCGGCAGCGACCAGGTCTCGGCCTGGTTCAATCGCTACCCCAGCACCCCGCTCTTCCTCGCCGCCCCCACGTACACGCGCACGGCGCCGGCCGCCGTGCTGGCCATGTCCATGAACCAGTTGAACGTGGAGTCCCCTCTGGACCGGCCCGACCTCGTCACCGGCTGCAAGTACGCGACCGCGGGCAACTTCTTCGTCTGGTGGTGCCAGAGTTCCGGCGGCAACGAGGGCTACTACCCGTCGTCGTACAGCCTGGCCTACAAGACGAGCGACAACGGCGACGTGCAGGCCGTCGTGACCCTGGACTGCGCCGGCGGCGCCTCCGCCGACCTGCCCGACATCCTCGTCGGCACCAAGTCGCCCACGGCGAACTTCGGCACCATCGAGCTGTGGACCAACAGCAACGCGGCCTCGCCCACCTTCACGCGCACCGAGGTCTACCCGCCTGCGGGCGGACTCCTGGCCGGCTCGCTGGGCGAGGTGAACGCCATGGCTCTCGGCGACTTCGACGGGGACGGCCTGCAGGACCTGGTGGTCGGCACGCACACCGGCAGCGGGAGCGGGCAGGTCTACTTCTTCAAGAACATGGGGAAGACGGCCAACCCGCACTTCCTCTTCCGCTACGGGTTCGGGTTCAGCGCCTACGCCATCAACGCGCTGACCGTCGTGGACGTGGATCAGGACGGGATGCTGGACGTGGTGGCGGGCACGCAGTCGGGCACGAGCACCGGCCACCTGATCTGGCTGCGCAACAAGGACAACGCCTGGACCTTCGAGACGGCGCGCATCATCAACGCACCGGGCATCGTGACCTCACTGGTCGCCGCGGACTTCGGCGGCTCCGCCGCGGCCGACCTGGCCGTGGGCTGGCGGCAGAGCACCTCGAGCTACGGGGGCGGCTTGCGCCTCTACTACCTCGACGCGGGCACGATCCCGCCCAACGGCGTGGACCCATCCTCCGGCGCCCTGGTGAACTGGGTCCCGGCGCTGACCACGAACGACTTCAACTACGGCTTGAACCCGGTGGCGACCCCGCCCTTCCTGCCGGACCTGGCAGCGGGCGTCAAGGTCACGGCCTCCACCGGCGCTCTCTACGTCTTCGTCCGCTAGGAGGCGCGCATGGCACCGCTTTCGAACTCCCGAGGTGAGCGCGGCATCGCCCTCGTCGTGGCCCTGCTCGTGCTCCTGGTGCTCTCGATGCTGGCCGTGGTGCTCATGGTCTCGGTGAACGTGGACACCCGGATCACGAGCCACGGGTTGCGCCAGAGCGAGGCCCTGAACTGCGCCGAGGCGGGCATCGGCGAGGCGCAGGCCCGGATTCGCAAGGGTGACATCGCCCTCGCCACCTCCAACCCCCGCGCCGTGGTGCAGATCTTCAACGCGGCCGCGGGCAGCGTGCCCGTGCTGGGCACCGATTCGACCGCCCTGGCCACCGCGCAGCCCGCGGGCGCGTGGCTCGCCTACAGCACGGCCACGCGCGGGCCGAACGTGCTGACCGTGGAGTTCAAGACGGACTCGGGGAAGACGAAGATCTTCAAGTACGACGAGGACAAGGACCCGGCGGTCCAGTCCACCTCGGGACTCCCGATCTACGTGATCACCTCCACCGGGCGAGCGGGCGGGGACCAGCGGCGCGTCCGCACGGAGGTCTACCAGAAGCCCATCCCGGTGACGACCTACGGCGCGGTCACGGCGAACGTCGGCGTCGAGCTGACGGGCAGCGCCTACATCTGCGGCCACAACCACAGCGCCAGCACGCCCACCGGGTACGCCGATGCCAACCCCTACCCCTACCACACGGGCGACGACGACCTGGCCGGCGTGTGGAGCACGGATGCGATCTCGATCAACGGCGCGGCCTCCCCCGAGGGCAACCCGGACACGACGACGTACCGGACCGGGGCCTACACGGGCGAGCACGGATTCTATGCCGGGCCCTGGGACGTCTTCGGCATGACCGAGGCGGACTTCTATTCCTGGCTGGGGCCTCCGGTGTCGTCCCCACCCAATCCGCCGGTCGGCCTCGTGTACATAGACGGGAGCGCGTCGTATCAGGGCGGCGACGGCACCGGCTTCCTCTACATCACCGGCGACCTGACGGTGAACGGCAACTTCACCTACCGCGGCCTCATCTACGTCGAAGGCGACCTGAAGATCAACGGCACGACCTGGATCCTGGGCGGGATGATCGTGGAGGGCGCCACGGAGATCAAGATCGCGAACGGCACCTGCGACGTGCTCTACAGCTCGGAGATGATCCAGCAGGCGATCAGCAGCGCCGGGGGGCAGTTCGTGCGGCTCTCCTGGCGCGAGGTCCCCTGAGCCACCGGAGGCCGGCGCCACGGCCCGTCGCTCCCCCCGAGCGGCGGGCCGTCCGCTTGCCGGAGCGCAGCCCCTCGGGTCGGCCTACTCGTCCAGGTCGAGCGCCGCCTGGCGGGGATAGCGGGCCTTGAGGTCGTGGACGAGCTGGACGAAGGCCGGCGTGTCGCCCTGGAGCGGCACCGTGTCGGTGTCGATCTCCAGCACCTCCCCTTCGCCGCGGGCCCGCCGCATCCAGTCGTCGTAGGCGTGGTTCAGGCGGGCGATGTAGTCGCGGCTGATGCTCCGCTCGCTCGCCCGGCCGCGACGCGCGATGCGCTCCATGAGCACGTCGGGGCTCGCCTTGAGGTAGATGATCAGGTCCGGCTTGCGCAGGAACGACACCAGCACGTGGAAGAGCGAGGTGTAGTTCCGGTAGTCCACGTCGGTCATCGAGCCCTGCTCGTGCAGGGTGCGGGCGAAGATCTCGGCGTCCTCGTAGATCGTGCGGTCCTGGATGAAGGGCAGCGCGCTGGAGCCGATCTGGACCTGCGCCTTGAAGCGCTCGCTCAGGAAGTAGATCTGGAGGTGGAAGCTCCAGCGCGCCATCTCGGCGTAGAAGTCGTCCAGGTACGGGTTCTGGATCACGGGCTCGTAGTAGGCCATCCAGCCGAGCTCGGCGCTGAGTCGGGTGGTCAGCTCGGTCTTCCCGACCCCGATGTTCCCCGCAATGGCGAGAAAGTAGCCGGGGTTCACCCCCGACCCTCCCTTCTGTCAAAACGTCGTCCAAGCTTCATCTTTTTGCGTTTCCCGGACTCCTGCCCGCGCGGGATCACCTATGCTGGGGTTGTCGGGGGGCTAGTTCGACGACACTCGCGTGCGGCCCGCGATTCTGAGAACGATGTCCCCCGCGTCTTCGCCACCCCGCTCGGCACCACCGGGCGGGGTGGCTCGTCTTTCGGCCGACGCGACCGCGCGCGGGTCGGCGCATCCTGCCTCATGCGGCCCCGCGCTGTCGAGCCGCGCGCCGCCGCGAGCATGTGGCCGCCTCATTCGCGCGCGTCGCCGGCCGCGCCGGGATCGTCGCCGCCTTCCTCCTCGGGTCCCGGGAGGGCGGGATGGCGGAAGCCCTCGGCGTCGATCCCGTGCTTGTGCAGCAGGTCGTGGAAGGTCGGACGACTGACCTTGATGTCGCGCGCGGCCCGCGTGATGTTGCCGGCGTTGCGCGTGAGGGCCGCGACGATCAGCCGGCGCTCGGCCTCGTCGCGCGCGTCCTGCAGGCTGCGCGGCGCGTCCTCGCGCGCCGCCTCCAGCTCCAGGTCCCGGGGCCGCACGTAGGCGTCCTCCGCCAGGATCACGGCGCGTTGCACCCGGTTCTCCAGCTCGCGGACGTTCCCCGGCCAGGCGTGGGCCTGCATGGCGCGCAGCGCCGACTGGGTGAAGCCGCGGATGCGCCGCTTGTGGTGCTTGGCGTAGAACTCGAGGAAGTACTCGGCGAGGAGGCGCAGATCGTCCCCGCGCTCGCGCAGGGGCGGCACGGGGATGTTGACGACGCTGAGGCGGTAGAACAGGTCCTCGCGGAAGCGCCCCGCCGCGATCGCCGCCTGGAGATCCCGATTCGTGGCCGCCACGACTCGGGCGTCCACGCGACGCGGCTCCCGGCCGCCCACGCGCTCGACGACCTTGTCCTGCAGGAAGCGGAGGAGCTTCACCTGCAGGTGCGTGGGCAGCTCGGCGATCTCGTCCAGGAAGATCGTGCCCCCCTCGGCCAGCTCGAGCTTGCCCTCCCGCGTGCGGTAGGCGTCGGTGAAGGCGCCGCGCTCGTGCCCGAACAGCTCGCTCTCGAGGAGCTGCTCGGGGATGGCTCCGCAGTTGATGGGCACGAACGGGCCCGAGCGGCGCGCGCCGGCCGTGTGGATGGCGTGGGCCACCAGCTCCTTGCCCGAGCCGTTCTCGCCGGTGACGAGCACCGTGGCGTCGGTCGCCGCCACTCGCTGGACGAGGGCGAACACCTTGCGGATCGCCTCGGACTCGCCGACGAGCCGGTGATAGCGCTTGCGCCCCGCGGGCGGCGCGTCGCCGCGCCGCAGCTCGATGGCCCGCACGTGCAGCGCGCGCCTCAGGATCCCCTTCAGCTCCTCGAGCTGGATGGGCTTCGCGTACCAGTCCACGGCCCCGCGCTGGATGGCGGTCAGCGCGTTCTGCGGATCGTCGTTCCCCGTGACCATGACGACCTTGGTCGCGGGATACTGGTCCACGATCTCGTCCAGCAGGCCCAGGCCCTCTTCCGGCGAGCCGCCGGGCCGCAGCGTGAGGTCCAGGGTCACGACGGCCGGGCGCACCTCCCGGAGGGCGCGGCGCGCCTCCTCGGCCGAGCCCGCGAGCGCGACGTCGTAGTCGTCCTGAAGCCCCCACTTGAGCTGCGAGAGGATGGGCTCCTCGTCGTCGACGATCAGCACCTTTTCGCGGCTCATGCCTTCGGCCCCGTGGTCCCGGCCGTGGTCGGCAGCTGGACCGAGAAGGTGGTGCCGGCGCCCAGGCGGCTCTGGACGGTGATCACCCCGCCCAGGCCCTCGACGATGCTCCGGCATTGGCTCAGGCCCACGCCCAGCCCCGCGGGCTTGGTCGTGGTGAACGGTCGGAAGAGCGAGGTGCGCATGAACTCCTCGCTCATGCCTCGCCCGGTGTCGCGCACGCGGAAGACGAGACACGGCGCCGCGTCGGGCCCCGGCTCGAGCGCCGCCGCCAGCTCGATCTCGCCGGGGCCCCCGAGGGCTTCCCGCGCGTTCGCGAGCAGATTGACGAGGACGCGGAGCACGAGCCGGCGATCCAGGCGCACCGTCTCGGGCCCGCAGCAGGTGAGCCGGAAGCGCAGGCCCTCCGGCGGCGCCCCGGCGCCCGCGAGCCCCGCCGCGGCGGCCGCCTCCTCCAGCAGGCCGCGCAGCTCGCAGTCCGCCACCTCCGTCCCGGCGGGCCGCGAGGCCCCCGCCACCTGGGCGGTGAGGGCGGTCAGCCGCTCGACGGTCTGCTCGAGGGTCTTCACCGCGTCCCGCTGGAACTCCGGGTTGGCCAGATGTCGGCGAGCGTTCTGCGCCAGCAGGGACAGACCGGAGATGTGATTCTTGATGTCGTGCAGGACGTAGCTCGAGAGGCGGTTCAGCGACTCGAGCTGGCGGGCCTCGGCCAGCTGCTCGGCCAGCGAAGCGAACCACAGCGCGGCTCCGAGCTGGCGAGCCATGGCGCCGAGGAACTCGGCGTCCTCGAAGGAGTACTCCTCGTCCCGGCTCTTCTCGGAGAGCCAGAGGAGGCCCACGATCCCCCCGCCCGCGGGCAGCGCGGCACACGCCCCCGCGTTCATGGCCGCCAGCGCCGCCTGGCTCTCGCCCACGAGGCCCGCGAGGTCGGGATCCTGCCGCGCCTCGCGGAAGAGGATCGGCGCGCGCCTGCGGACCAGCTCGCGGACCAGCGCGCTCGCGGGATCGATCACCGGCGGCATGCCCTCCGGTCCGTCCAGGAGACGGAAGCCCGCCGGCGCGCCCGGGCGAGCGGCCAACCGCTCGTCGCGCAGGTAGACGGCCGCCCCCCCGGCCCCGAAGATCGCGCAGACCAGGGCCTCGCTCTGCCGGCAGACGTCCTCCAGGCGCGCGGTGGGAACGATCCCCGCGCTCACGCGCTCCCACTCGCGCCGGTAGTCGTAGCGGTTCGCGTAGAAGTTGCGATCCACGAACTGCTGCACGGCCCGGTAGAGACGCGGGCTCAGGAGGAGGCCCAGCCCCCCGCCGCCCACGAGCAGCAGGAAGACGAGGCCCACGACCCGCCTCGCCGCGGGCGAGAGTCCGGGCACGACCGTGGCGAGCACGGCCATCGCCAGGAGGAAGGCGCCCGCCATGATGAGGGAGACCGAGGAGTAGTAGACCACCGGGCGGGCCACGGGCACGCTCATGTCGGAGAGCCGGCGTCGCGCGAGAGCCAGGGACGTGACGGTTCCCACGCCGAAGAGCGGCACCGCGCTGGTCGCGAGCCAGGCGACGCGCAGGCCCCCCAGGAGGAGGCCGCTCGAGACCACGAGCAGCTCGGTGAGGACGCCCGCCAGGAGGGCGTAGAAGAGCGGCCGCAGCCAGTGGCGCACCCGGCCCGGCGCGACGCGCAGCAGGCGCTCGAAGTTCATGAGCACCGCGATCATCACGACGACGAGGTAGAGGAGATAGACCTGGCCCAGCGGACCCAACCGGATCAGCGCGGCGCTTCGCTCCCCCACGATCTCGCGCACCACCCAGGGCGTGCCCGCCATGGCCCACATCACCAGGCAGCCCGCCAGCGCCAGGGCGAGATAGGCGCCGGCGTCACGGATCTGCTTCCAGGGGTCGGGCTGCGTGAGCACGACGCTCAGCGAGAGCCACAGCCACGACGCCAGCGCCGAGACCCCCGCCAGGTAGGCGGCCCAGGTGCGCGCCCCCACGACCGAGTCCGCGTGCAGCATGCCGAGCGTGCCCGCCTGGAAGGCGCCCATGCTGAGGAAGGCCGAGGCGAAGAGCAGGGTGACGAGCCAGTGCCCGCGGCGGAGCAGCGCGAAGAGCCCGATCGCCGAGGCCAGCAGCGCGCTCGCGGTCACGGCGCTGGCTTGCAGCGGCGTATAGCCCAGGTTCACGGCCTCCTCCCGGCTCCTCAGGTCCGCGGCCCGCTCTCCACCCGGCCGACGGGAGGCGGGGAGGGCGGACAGCCGGCCTGCGTTGCGGGGGCCGCGGGTGCCTCGAGCGGCGGCTCGCGGTACTCCGGCACGATCCGGTGGAGCTGCTCGCGCACGGCCTGCTCGTCGCCCGCCTGCGCCTGGGCTTCGAGCCGATCCACCGCCTGGAGCAGCTCGGCCTCCGGCGGAGCGTCCAGATCCCAGATGAGAATGCGCTCGTGGCGGGTGATGCGCGTGCGCTCCGCGTCCGAGTGCAGCTCCTCGTAGAGCTTCTCTCCGGGCCTCAGACCGGTGAAGGCGATCTCGATGTCCTCGCCCTCGCGCAGCCCGGCGAGGCGGATGAGCTGGCGCGCGAGGTCCACGATGCGCACCTGCTCGCCCATCTCGAGCAGGAAGACCTCGCCCCCCCGCCCCATGGCCCCGGCTTGCAGCACCAGCCGCACGGCCTCGGGGATGGTCATGAAGTAGCGGCGGGCCTCGGGGTGCGTAACGGTCAGCGGCCCGCCGCGCGCGATCTGGCGCTGGAAGAGCGGGATGACCGAGCCTTCGCTCCCCAGCACGTTCCCGAAGCGCACGGCCACGAAGCGGGTGGAGCCGTGCCCGGCGCGGCTCTGCATGAGCATCTCCCCCACCCGCTTCGTCGCGCCCATCACGCTCGTCGGGTTCACCGCCTTGTCGGTGGAGACGAAGACGAACTTGTCCACGGCGTGCCTCTCGGCCGCGTCCAGCATGATCCGCGTGCCGGTGACGTTGTTCAGCACCGCCTCGCGGGGATGCGCCTCCAGCAGGGGGACGTGCTTGTGGGCGGCGGCGTGGAAGACCACGGTCGGACGGAAGCGCGCGTGGAGCGCCTCCATCGCGTCGCGATCGCGGATGTCGCCCACCACCGCCTGCGCCGCCAGGGCGGGCCGCACCGCCGTCAGCTCGTTGTGCACGTAGTAGAGGCCGTTCTCGGCGTGATCCAGGAGGACGAGGGACGCGGGGGCGAAGCCGGCGATCTGCCGGGCCAGCTCCGAGCCGATGGAGCCGCCCGCCCCGGTGACCAGCACGCGCTGGTCGCGCAGGAACTCGCCCACCTCGGAGAGGTTCAGCACCACGGCCTGCCGGCCGAGCAGATCCTCGATGCTCACGTCGCGCACCTGCGAGAGCGTGGTGCGGCCGGGGTCGAGGTCGGCGAGGCCGGGCAGGGTCTTCACCCGCACTCCGGCCTCCGCGCAGGCGCGGGCGATCTCGCGCACCACCTTGGCGGGCAGGTCGGCGTCCGAGACGATCACCAGCTCCGCCTGCTGCTCGCGCACGGCCCGCGGGAGATCGGCGGGCGTGCCCAGGACCTCGACGCCTTCCACGAACCGGCCCGTCAGCCGCCGGTCGTCGTCCAGGAACCCGACCGGTTGCAGCACCTCCTGCCGCCCCGCGCCGCGGCGCATCTCGGCGGCCAGATGCGCGCCCGCCGGCCCGGCGCCCACCACCAGCGCCCGCGCCGTGCGCAGCGGCACGGGGCCGAGAGCCTGCTCGCGCCAGAGACGCCAGGCCAGGCGCGCCCCGCTCATGAGCACCAGCTCCCAGAGCCAGAGGAGCGCGATCAGGCTGAGCGGCAGAGAGGCGGGGCCGGCGAAGAGCGCGAGCACGAGCAGCGCCGCAGCCGAGAGCGTCACGCCCTTGAGGATCTGGAACAGGGTCACCGTGCTCGCATAGCGCCAGAGGCCGTGATAGAGGCCCACGACGAAGAAGCCGGCGAGCGACAGGACCGTGAAGAGGGGCGTCAGCCGCAGGTAGGTCTGCCAGAGCAGCGGGGGCACGCTCCCCTCGAACCTGAGGAGGAGCGAGAGGACGAAGGCGAGCTGCACGAGCAGGGCATAGCCCAGCGTGAGGAGCAGGAGCCGCGGCGCCTTGCGGAAGTTCATGGTGCCGCCTGGAGCCTCAGCGCCCCGACCGGCCAGAGCCGCTCGGCCGCGCCCCGGACCGGCCCGGCGTCCCTTCTCCGGCGTTCTCGGCGCGAGGGCGGGTCGGCCGGGCCGTCAGACGCGGGAGTCGGAATTCTTGACGCTGCGGGTGGGCAATCCCCGAGCGTCCAGTGCCGCCACGGGCATGGCGGAGGAGGCTCAGCATGAGGCGCCTCCAGCGATTCGGGTGCATGGCGATCGCGGGTCTCGGAGCACGCACTCCGATCCGGTGCATTCTATGGGCCGTCGCGAAAGAGCGTCAAGCAAAGCGACGATGATTCCCCGCGCGAACGGCGGCGTGCAATCTGCATTGCCCGTTGCGAATTGCCGGGCGCGGTCGGCGCGCCGCGCGCCGCTCTGCGCGGGCGCGCGAAGGCCGGCCGAGCGACACGCTGCGCCCGCTCTGCGCTGCGCCAGAACCCCGGTGGCGGCCTCGACCGAGATCGTGCCCCCGGCTCGCTCCCCACGGCGCAGACGAATAGGCCGGGCGCCGGCTCGAGGCGGACCGTACCGCGTCCGTCGAGGACCGAGGGCCAGCCCGGAGGCTCGAGAATGATGCCGATCGCGGCTCGTTCCAGGAAGGAAGACGGGACACTGCCTCGTCTAGCGCCGGCAGGTCCCGTAGGTTGGTAGCGCTACCGGGATTCGAACCCGGGTCTGATGGCTGAGAACCACCTGTCCTAGACCCCTAGACGATAGCGCCACGAAAGCGGGCGGGAATCTAGCCGCCGGTGAAGTGAGCGTCAAGCGAGCGGCGCTCGTCGCTGTTCCCATCGCGATCCCGCGCGAAGCGACACGGGCGCGCTGCACGCGCGCCCGAGGCACACTCACGACGAGAGTGGCTGCCCGGCAAGGATTCGAACCTCGACTAACTGGTCCAGAGCCAGTCGTGCTACCGTTACACCACCGGGCAAGCAAACGAAGCGAGTGGACTCTACCGCACGGCCCGAGGACCAGGCAAGACCGCTTCGCCCGGCCCTCGGGCCGCCCGGCTTCAGGCGCGCGCCCGCGTCGACTCCGCGCTCCAGCGCTCCGCGGCCGCCCGCAGCCGCGCGACCGACGTGTCGCGCCCCAGGAGCCACATCACGTCGAAGAGGCCAGGCGCGATCTTCCTGCCCGTGAGGGCCACGCGCGCGGCGGACATCAGCTCGGCCGCCTTGATCCCCAGCTCGGCCGCCAGCCCGCGCGTGGCACGCTCCAGGCTCGCGAGCGAGAACTCCTCGTCCCGCTCGAGCCGCTCGGCCAGCCGGAGCAGCCGCTCGCCCGTGCCCGGCCGCTGCAGAAGCTCGGCCCAGGCGTCGGAGTCCACGGCCGGCGACTCCTCGAGGGCGAAGGCTCCGTAGCGTTCGAGGTCGGCGAGCGTCTTCAGGCGGTCACCCAGGGCCCGCACGAACGCCGTCCACCACTCGGCGTCGTGCGCGCCCAGGTCGCGGCCCCGAGCGGCGAGGTAGTCGAGAGCCAGCCTCGTGCGCTCGGCCTCGGAGAGCCGCTTGAGATGCTGGGCGTTCAGCCACTCCAGCTTCTCCAGGTTGAACACGGCGGGATTGCGGCTCACCCGCTCGAGCCCGAAGAGGCGCTCCAGCTCGGCCAGGGTGAACAGCTCCGTGCTGTCGTCCCAGGCCCAGCCCAGGAGGGCGAGGAAGTTGACCATGGCCGCGGGGATGTAGCCCAGCTCCCGATACGCCGCCACCGACGTGGCGCCGTGCCGCTTCGAGAGGCGCGAGCCGTCGCTGCCCAGGATCATGGAGACGTGGGCGAAGCGAGGTGGCGCCCAGCCCAGCGCCTCGTAGAGCGCGAGCTGACGCGGCGTGTTCGAGATGTGATCGTCGCCGCGGATGACGTGGCTGATGGCCATCTCGTGGTCGTCCACCACGCAGGCGAAGTTGTAGGTGGGCAGCCCGTCGGAGCGGAGCACGACGAAGTCGTCCAGCACCTCGTTGCGGAAGCTGACCCTCCCCCGCACCTCGTCGTCCCAGGCCGTCTCACCCGATGGGCTCATGGCGAAGCGCAGCGCGGGCCGCCGCCCCTCCGCTTCGAACCGGGCGCGCGCCGCGTCGTCGAGAGCGCGGCAGCGCCCGTCGTAGACCTGCGCCCCCCGCCCCGCGGCCTGGGCGGCGCGCGCGGCCTCGAGCTCGGCCGCGGTGCAGTAGCAGGGATAGACGCGCCCGGCGGCGCGGAGCGCGTCCGCGTGGCTCCGGTAGCGCTCGCGGCGCTCGGACTGGAAGTACGGACCGTAGGCTCCGCCGACCTCGGGCCCCTCGTCCCACGCCAGTCCCAGCCAGCGCAGGCTGTCCAGAATGGCCGCGAGCGATTCGGGCGTGGAGCGGGCCGCGTCGGTGTCTTCGATGCGCAGCACGAAGGCCCCGCCCTTCGCGCGTGCGAACAGGTAGTTGTAGAGCGCGGTGCGCGCGCCCCCCACGTGCAGGAAGCCGGTGGGGCTCGGGGCGAAGCGAACGCGAACGGACATCGAAGACCTCCACGGGTGACCGCGCACACTACTGGGGATCGGGCAGCCGAGGCAACCCGCGGCCGAGGACCGGCGCCGGCGGGCGCGAGCCTCGCCTCGGCCGCTTTCGCCGGCTCGGCTTCGGCGCTACCTTGGCCGACGTGGTCTCCGCGGCGACGGGCTCCAACCCCGTCGTGCGGCACCCCGAGGGCGCGAAACGAGGACGCGGAGCCGCGCGGCGCGGCTGCGCCCCGCGAACGGAGGCCCTCCTCGAGGAGGTGAAGTGGTCGGGAAGCGGGCGCGCGGTCGCGGCACCGCACCCAGCACACGGCAAGGCGGCCCGCGCCCGGCGGAGGCTCCGCGGGCGGCGCGGAGTCGCGGCGGCTGGTGGCCCCCGGCCGGCGCCCTGCTCTTCCTCGTCGCCCTCCTCTGGCGGCTCGACTTCCTGAACCGCCTCTCCCTCACCCCGCTCGGCGGCAGCCTGGTGCACGACGCGCAGCTCTACTGGAACTGGTCCGGCTTCCTGCGCACCCACGGCCTTCTCGGGACGAATCCGTTCTTCCTCGGGCCCCTCTACCCCTACGTCCTCGCGGCTCTGAGGAGCCTGGTCGGCGACTCCGTCCCGCACGTGCTCGTCGTGCAGGCGACCTGGGGCGCGCTGGCCGTCGTCCTCCTCGCCGACGCGGCCCGGCGCCTCACGACGCGCTGGCTCGGGCTGGCGGTGGGCCTGCTCGCGGCGTTCTACGAGATGAGCGTCTTCTTCGACAGCCAGGTGCTCATGGAATCGCTGCTCTTCTTCCTCGAGAGCCTGCTCCTCTGGCTCGTGGTGCGCGCGGAAGGCGCGCGCGCGGGGGCGGGGCGACTGGCGCTGCTGGGATTCCTCGTCGGGCTGATCGCCGAGGGGCGGGCGACCTCGGCCCTGCTGCTCGCGCCTCTGGCGCTTCTCGCCCTCGCGGACACGGCGCGGCCCGCGCGCGCCCGGCTCGGAGCCGTCGCGGCGCTGGCCGCCGGCTTCCTGCTCGTGGCCGCGCCCGTCGCCGTCCGCAACCGGGTGGTGAGCGGCGAGTGGATTCCCTTCACCTACAACTTCGGCTTCAACCTCCGCGTGGGCAACAATCCCCAGGCCACGGGCGGTTTCGTCTGGATCACGGGCTCGCACCAGCTCGGCCCCTCCGATCCGGACCGCCTCGATGGCGGCGTCGAGGCCGACGGTCGCGACTTCCTGCGGCTCACCGCCGGCCGCTCCTTCGGCGCGAGCGCCAGCTCGGCCTACTGGTCGGCTCGAGCCTGGGAGTTCGTGCGCCGGCAGCCGGCGCGCGCCGCCGGCCTGGCGCTCACCAAGCTGGCGATGCTGGCGAACCGGCGCGAGTACCCGCAGATCGAGAACGTGGACGAGTTCCGCGAGGTCGCCGGTCCCCTGGGCCTGCCCGTCGTGGGCACCTTCGCCTTCCTCGGTCCCCTCGGTCTCGCCGGCCTGTGGCTCGCGGGGAGGCGAGCCGAGCGCGCGGGCCGCTTCCTGGTGGGGTACGTGGTCGTGATGGCCCTCGGCATCGTGCCGTTCTTCGTGACCGATCGCTATCGCCACCACCTCGTGCCCGCGCTGATGCTGCTGGCGGCGCTCACCCTCGAGGCCTTGGTCGCCGCGGCACGCCGCCGGCCCGCGTCGCTGCGCCTGCCCACGGTGGCGGCCCTGCTCGCGGGGCTCGCCCTGACCTGGCTGCCCCTTCGCGGCATCAGCCACGGCCGGAGCGAGTGGGGCATCGCCTCGGACCTGGGAGCGCGGCTGGCCGAGCGCGGCGACTACGCGGGGGCCGAGCGGGAGTACGCGCGAGCGCTGCGCCTGGAGCAGGGCGCTGCCCGGCCGGCTGCCGCCGCGCCTGGCGCGGCGCTGGAGCGGGCCGCGCTCTACGCGGGGTACGCCGGCACGCTCGTGCAGCTCGGCCGCGCCGCGGAGGCGCGACCCTGGCTCGAGCGCGCGGCGGAGCTGGCGCCCGACGACGCGGGCATCTCTGGGGCCCTGGCGGACGCCTACGCGCGGGCGGGCCGCGCGGCGCAGGCCGACTCCATCCGCGGCCGGATGCCGGCGCTCGTGGGCGGCGAGGGCCGGGCCCTCGCGAGCCGCGGCTGGCAGGCCGCCCGGGCGGGCCGCTTCGCCGAGGCCGAGAGCCTCTTCGCTCGGGCGGTCGCGCGCGAGCCCGATCTGGGCGAGGCCTGGGGCGCGCTCATTCGCGTGCAGGTCCAGCAGGGGGAGCTGCCGGCCGCGCGCCGCAGCCTGGAGCGCGCGCGAGCGGGCGGGCTGGGTGGCTCGGCGTTCGCCGCGCACGAGGCCCTCGTCCGGGCGGCGGGCGGTGACCGGGAGGGCGCGGAGCGAGCGTTGAGCGGCGTGCGCGCGCAGGACCTGGCAGCCGATCCGACGCTGGCCGACGCCGTGCGCGTCGCCCGCCAGCTCCTCGCGCGCAGCCCCCACTGACGCGCCCCTGCCGGATCAGGCTCGGCCCTGCTTCCTCTCGATCTTCGCCCAGGTGTCCTTCAAGGTCACGGTGCGGTTGAAGACGGGGGCACCGGGGCGCGAGTCCTCGCGATCCACGCAGAAGTAGCCGAGACGCTCGAACTGGTACGGCGTGTCCGGCGTGGCCGCTGCCAGCGAGGGCTCCAGTTTGCAGCCGGTGAGGACCTCGAGCGAGCCCGGGTTCAGCGTGCGCGTGAAGTCCTGTCCCTCGGGCACGTCTTCCGGGTTCTCGACCCCGAAGAGCGTGTCGTACAGGCGCACCTCCGCGTCCACGGCCTGGGCCGCGGAGACCCAGTGGATGGTGGCCTTCACCTTGCGGCCGTCCGGCGCCTGGCCGCGCCCCGTGGCGGGGTCGTAGCGGGCGCGGATCTCGACGATCTCGCCGCTCTGCGGATCCTTGATCACCTCGGTGCAGGTCACGAGGTAGGCGTAGCGGAGGCGCACCTCGCGGCCCGGGCTGAGGCGGTGATACTTGGGCGGCGGCACCTCCCGGAAGTCGTCGCGCTCGATGTAGAGCACCCGCGAGAAGGGCACCCGGCGCGCGCCCATCGCCGGGTCCTCGGGGTTGTTGACGGCTTCCAGGTGCTCGACCTGGCCCTCGGGGTAGTTCTCGATCACCACCCGCAGCGGCCGGAGCACGGCCATCACCCGGGCGGCGCGGCGGTTGAGGTTCTCGCGCACGAAGTGCTCGAGCAGCCCCAGCTCGACCGTGCTCTCGCGCTTGGCCACTCCGATCCTCTCGCTGAAGGCGCGCAGCGCCTCGGCCGGGTAGCCGCGGCGCCGCATGCCGGCGATCGTCGGCAGCCGCGGATCGTCCCACCCCCGCACGCGCCCCTCCTGCACGAGCCGCAGGAGCTTGCGCTTGCTCATCACCGTGTAGGTGAGGTTCAGGCGCGCGAACTCGAACTGATGCGGCCGCGGCCGCGGCAGGTCGAGCGACTCGAGGATCCAGTCGTACAACGGCCGGTGCACCTCGAACTCCAGCGTGCAGATGCTGTGGGAGATCCCCTCGATGTAGTCGCTCAGGCAGTGGGCGAAGTCGTACATCGGGTAGATGCACCAGCGGTCGCCGGTGTGATGGTGCTCGGCGTGCCGGATCCGGTAGAGCACGGGATCGCGCAGCCACACGTTCGGCGAGGCCATGTCGAGCTTGGCCCGCAGGGTGCGCGCGCCGTCGGGGAACTCGCCCGCCTTCATGCGCTGGAAGAGATCCAGGTTCTCCGCGATGGCCCGGTCCCGGTAGGGGCTCTCCTTGCCGGGGCGCTCCGGCGAGCCGCGATAGCTGTCCGTCTCGTCGGCCGACAGGTCGTCCACGTACGCTTTGCCCTTGCGGATGAGCTGCAGGGCGAACTCGTAGAGCGGCTCGAAGTAGTCGGAGGCGTAGAAGGGCTCCAGCGCCGGCCCGTGCGCCGTGGACGCCGCGGGAGCCAGGTAGAAGTCGGGCCGGCCGTCCAGGAGCCGCGTCTCGGGCGTCCGCCCCGCCGCCTTCAGGCCCAGGCGATCGTCGGCCCAGCCGCGGATCAGCCACTTCACGTCCTCGGTGATCGCCTCCACGTACTCGACCTCTTCCTTGGCCGGGTTCGTGTCGTCCATGCGCAGGTTGCAGCGCCCGCCGAACTGCCGGGCGATGCCGAAGTTGAGGCAGATGGACTTCGCATGACCGATGTGGAGGTAGCCGTTGGGCTCGGGCGGGAAGCGCGTCACCACGCCCCGGACGGCCCCCGCGGCCAGGTCGCGCTGCACGATCTCGCGAATGAAGTCCTGGTGCTCGGGTGTCTCGACGCTGCGATTCGCCGTGTCGTCCTGGTTCATCGTGCCATTCCCGCCCCGTCCACGTCGTGGCCTGCCCCGAGCCCCGCCGGCAGGCGCCCGCTCCCCCCAGGACCCCAAGCCGGCAGGATCATCTTCGCGACTCTATCACAGCCGAGCGGCCCGTCTCCCGGCGCCCGCAGGGGCTCCGCCGCTCGCGGCGCCCTCGCGGTCAAGAGCCCGGACACGAACCGGGCGGGGTCTCTTCGACCCCGCCTCGGTTCGGACCCAGGTGCCGGCCCCCTGGCGATGGATTTCAGCGAATGACGACGAGCTTCCGCGAACGGACCTCGCTGCCGAGCGTGAGTCGGGCGAAATAGACCCCGGCCGCCGCCGGCGAGCCCGAGGCATCGCGCAGATCCCAGGTCGCGCTGTAGCGTCCCGGCGCGGCTCGTCCCTGGCCCAGCGTGCGCACGCGCCTCCCCGAGAGATCGTAGACGGCCAGCTCGAACGACTCGCCCGCGCGCGCGGCGGGCACGCCGTACGCCAGGCGCGTGCGCCCCAGCGCCGGGTTGGGCGCGGGCGCGGCCAGCTCGATCTGGCGCGGGACGGGTGGCGGCCCGTCGTCCACGCCGACGCTGGTCGGCGTCTCCGCGTACCCCGTGCGCATGGCGTCGTGCTGGAACTGCGGCCAGGGCGGATTCTGCGTCGGCGAGAAGGGGAAGTCGTAGTCCCACACGTAGACGTTCCGATCCCAGCCGGCGACGACGATCTCCGTCTTGCCGTCCCCGTCGCAGTCGCACAGGGCGGGCGTGCCCTTCACCTCGGCGCCCGTCTGGATCGGGAAGCCCGGCAGCATGGAGCCGTC
This sequence comes from Candidatus Eiseniibacteriota bacterium, assembly GCA_033853925.1. Classification (GTDB taxonomy): domain Bacteria; phylum Eisenbacteria; class RBG-16-71-46; order RBG-16-71-46; family RBG-16-71-46; genus JANXPZ01. The sequence goes on along the minus strand of JAWOLC010000076.1, from coordinate 6,178 downwards.
CGCCCCCGAGATCGCGGCGAGCTGGTGGTTCTCGTCACCGATCACGATGTCCGGGTGGCCGTCGCCGTTGATGTCGGCGACGACGGGACTGCACTCCGAGGCGGCGGAGGTCTTGGCGCTGTAGCGCACGTTCGAGGGCGGGATCAGGTTGCCGTTCCGGTCGATGGTGCGGATCAGGCCGTCGGTGCCCGCGACCACGATGTCCAGGTAGCCGTCGCCGTTCATGTCGGCCAGGGCCGGCGAGGGCGACTTGCTCGTCCCGCCGGAGGGCACCGCGACCGGGAACCCCGAGCGAAGCGTCCCGTTGGCGTTGAAGGCGTAGACGGCGTTCGAGGCCGTGATGACCACGACGCTGAGTCCCCCGCCGGGCCCGTCCAGCTTGCCCACGGCCACCGAGGCGCTCACGGGGCCGTTCAGCGTCTGGGGGAAGCCCGGGACGTTCTGGCCGTTGGCGCGCCAGGCGTAGAGCTGGCCGTCGGGGCCGCCGAAGACGATGGCGAGCTGGCCGTTGTTCTCCAGAGGAGCGAGCGCGGGCGTGCCGAGATTCCAGCCGCCGGCCAGCTTCTTGAAGACGCCGAAGGTCGCCGGATTGTTGTCGCCGTCCATCAGCTCCGTGCCGTCCGAGCGCAGGGCATAGAGCGACGAGGTGTTGGAGCCGAGGACCAGCTCCTTGTGGCCGTCGCCGAAGAGGTCGCCCACCGCCACGCCGGTCCAGAGGCCCGGGCCGAGCACCGCGGGCCAGCCGGGCTTCACGTGCCCCTGCTGATCGAAGACGTAGACGGATCCGTCGTTCCAGCTCGGCCCGATGATGACCTTGCCCGTGCCATCCAGGTCGGCCACCGACGGGCCGCCGGCGTAGTAGCTGCCCAGGCGGGTGAAGTCGCCCGGCGTCTCGCTCGAGCCGTCGGCGTCCACGGGAGCCGTGCCGTCGGGGTGCCACAGGTACAGGACGTCGGACCCGGCCACGATGTCCATCCGGTAGCCGGGGTAGATGTGGTCCACGGCCACCGGCGCGGGGGTCTCGCGTCCCGTGGGAACCGGGAAGATGGCATGGCTCGGCGGGTTCGTGGTCACGGCGGTCACGGCCGAGAGGCCGGACTCGTTGCCCGAGGAATCCACGGCCGAGACCTTGTAGTAGAAGTTGGTCAGCGGCGACAGGTTCTCGTCGGTGAAGGCCGCCGTCCTCCCCGTGGGCACGGTCGTGACCTTGGTGAAGGGTCCCGAAGCCGACAACGAGCGGTAGACGTTGTAGCCGTACAGGTCGGAGGCCGAGGCCTTGGACCAGAGCAGATCGATCCAGCTCGTGCCCCCGCTGGCCGTCAGATTCGTCGGGGCGGCCGGATACTGCAGGTCCACGGTCTGCCGGAACAGCTCTCCGTACGCGTCCGACACCACCAGGAGGAGCTTGGCGGTCGTGCTCGACGGCGTGAACGTGAAGCCGTCTCCCTCCACCTCCTGCCCCGCGGCGATGGTGCCCCAGGACGCCGAGCTGTCGCTGACCGTCGCCAGCCCGTCGAGAGAGCGCAGCACCGCCGTCACGCCCGGCGCGCTGCCCGTGCCCTGGTTGATCAGCTTGACGTAGTACGTGTCCGTCTCTCCCGAATCGGGGCGGGCGTCACCGTCTCCGCCGACATCGGACACCCGATGCGAATAGTGGTGCAGCTCGGGAGCCAGCACCGTGAGCTGGAACTTCTCGAGGAACGAGTGCCCGGACGCGTCGTTCAGCCGGGCCTCGAACGGGACCTCGCGCTGGTCCGGCGCGTAGGCGGGGATGCGCACGCGGTAGCCCACGGAGGGGGCCAACGTGTCCCCGGCGGCGATCGTCCCGTAGCTGGCCGAGGCCTGCAGCACCGTGACCATCGTGTCGGTCGTGCTCAGGGTCCCCGTGACCGAGACGGCGGCCGAGCCGCCCGTGTTCTTGACCACGGGCAGGAGCACCACCGTCTCCCCCGCGTCCCAGGCGCCGTTCGCGTTGCCCGCCGAGCCGCTCGTCCCGTCGTCCCGCAGGCGGACGTAGCGATCGGCGAGGAGCGGCTGGGCGCTGCCGGTGAGCGCGAGCGTGGCCTGGTAGGGGCGGCAGTTGAAGCCGGTCACGGTGAGCGTGAGCGCCCCCGCGCTGTCGGGGCGAACGGGCAAGGTCACGTCCCCGCCGGCGTCGGTGAGCGCGCTCTCCAGCACGGAGCCCGGCTTGTAGGCGGTCACCCGGGCTCCCGGCAGGGGGACGCCGCCCGTGGAGACGTGCACGGCCAGGGCGGTGTCGGCCGACGACAGGGACGCCGGATGGGTCACGGCGAGCGCGCGGCTCGTGTTCGTGAAGATGTGCAGCTCGGGGTCCCCGAGCAGGATGAGGACCATCTGCGTCCAGCGCTCGGCGCCGTCGAACATGGCGCCGCCCACGTAGGGCAGCTTCTGCCTGGCCTGCGCCTCGCCCACGGCCGTCACGCTGTCCTGGAAGAGGAGCGTGAAGTACTCCTGCTGGTAGTAGCGGCCGTAGTTGGGGAAGTCGTAGTCGGTGGAGCCGATGTTCGTCACCCCACCTCCCGCCGGGGCCTTGAGGAAGGCCTCGCCGATGCAGGGGTAGTCGATGGCGTCGGAGGCGCAATTCGTGGCGTAGAGGTTGATGAGGCGGTCGCCGTTCGTGAGCCCCATCATGTCGGCGTTGCTGAGATTGTCGTCGCCCACGTGCATGGCGTTGCGGTAGCCGTGGCCCACGTGCACGGCGATGTTGTAGCCGCGGTTCAGCGAGTCGATCACCGTCCGGCGGTTCTCGGGCAGCGAGCCGGCGCGCCAGAGCGTGTCCGTGTAGTTCTCGTAGAGCCGGGCGTACCGCACCCACGGGGTCGTGTCGAGGATGGGGAGCACGTTCTCCTCGATCAGCTCGGCCCCGTCCGTCCACGGCTGCTCCCCCGGCGTCCAGTCCTGGGGGAAGAGGACCTCGGCGAAGAAGAGCTGGCTCGTGAGGTAGTCGTCGATGGGCTGCTTCTCGTAGAACAGCGTCTTGTTCACGAAGAGCTGCGCCTCGGCGACCGTGCTGGCGGGAGCCCGGCCGACGTAGACCTCGGGGAGGAGATCCGCGTTGTCGTTCGAGCTCAAGGTGGCCTCGCCGAAGAGGCTGTCTCCGTCGGCGTTCCAGTTCCCGTCCAGGCACGAGTAGTAGAGGTCCGTGGGCAGGTACTCGCCGCCCGGGTTGTAGTAGGTCGTGTACCCGTAGCGCACCGGGATCACGTCGGTGTCGCCGCCGAGAAGCACCCACTTCGTGCCCCAGCGCGTATAGGCGTCGCGGATGAACGCGCGCACGCGCTCGGCGTCGTCGGCGCCCTGCGGGTAGTGCTGGCGGATGAAGGACACGGTGCGCACCACCGCCGGCACACCGCACTGCGTCTTCCAATCCGCGAGCTGCTGGAAGACGGGAGCCAGCAGGTCGTTGGTGACGATCAGATAGGCCACCGGGCTGCCCTGCACCGAGGGGAGCTGCTCGGCCTTGAAGGGCTGCGCCGTGCGTCCGCCCGAGACTCCCGCCGCCGCCAGGGTGGCGGCCCTTCCGGCCGCCGCGAGGGCGCTCGGTTCCTCCCACTCGGGCACGACGCGCTCGCGCTCGAGGGGGCGGTCCGTCGTGGGCTCCAGCGTCAGGCGCACGCGCAGACGATCCACGCGCTCCAGCTCGCCCGTCGCCGGATTCCACCGCGCGGGCGAGACGAGCAGATACGCCACGTTCCGCCCGCGCTCGAAGCCCTCCATGCCCACCCGGACCAGCTCGTCCGGCACGAAGCCCGCGCGCCCGAAGAGCGCGGGATCGGGCGTCGAGCGCTCGACCGGCTCGGTGCCGTGCCGCAGGATCTGCGCGCTGGGGAGGCGCACGCCGCGCGCGAGCGAGGCGGTCTCGAGACCCAGGACCTCCACGCCCGCGAGCCTCGTGCCCACGGGCAGCTCGATGGGCTCACCGACCTGCGGCAGATCGGGGTGGCCGGGCGTGTAGTCCCGGGCCACGGCCCTCATCTCCACCTGCGTCGTGCCGTCGGCATTGCGACCCAGCTGGAATCGCTCGGGGCCGTAGTGGAACTCGCGCTCCTGAGTGGTCGAGGCGAGTGCGGGGCTCGTGGTCAGGGCCAGGGGAATCAGCCAGCCGAGCAGAGCCGAGCAGCGGTTCATCTTCATGAAGTCTCTCCGGGAGCTGGAGACGGGTCGGCCAGCACGAGTGCTGGCCGCGGCGGGGCTGAGGTGGGATCGTCCGTGGGTTCGGGCTTGGGTGACGTCATTCTGCGGAGCTCGTGCGGGCCCGGAAAATGTCAAGAGCTACAACCCGGCGTCAAGGATAACCCCGCGCCGGGGTCATCGGCCAGCCCCGGAATGGCCGGTGGGGGCTCGAGGGTGCTCAGCGGCGCGGATCGGCCCGCTCGGGCCGAGAGATCATTGGGCATCCCGGCCCAAAGCGCGGGTGAAATGCCGGAGGCGGACCGCCTCCGCGGGCCAGCCAGGCCCAGGGCAGCTCGGTCAGGGGAAGAGCGATCAGCTCGTCCCGGAGCCGTGCCTGCACGACCTCGGGGCCGGGCAGTGCGAGACCCGGGGCCGGAGCCAGCCAACCGTCGAATTCCCTGGTGCGCCAGCCGGTGCGGAACGAGCTGGTGGCGGGGCCACGGAGAGGCATGACCAGGAGCGCCAGGGTTCCCGCCAGATCGTCCGACCAAGGTTGGGCCTCCACCAGTGCAAGATGCGAGAGACCGCCGAGCATCTCGGCCGCGAGCCACCCCCCGCGCAGCGGCCGCAGCTCGGCGTAGATCCCCAGCCTCGACCACTCCCCTTGCAGGACCCTTGCCACCCGGGCCGCGGGTCCGTCGGCGTCGTAGGCCAGGACCACGTGGAAGGCCTGTCCCAGCTTGGCCCGCTGCATCCATTCCCGCACCTGGTCCTCGTCGAGAGCCGGGAACTCGAAGGGGCCCGCACCCGGCGGCCAATCCCCGAGGGGCCGGCCCAGCGATCCCAGGGCCTCGAGCACCCGATCGCGGTTCACCGCGTGGGCCAGCGCATGCCTCGTGGCGAGCCGCGACGTGGGAGGCAGATCGGCGCGCATCACCAGGAGGAGCCAGCGGGCCGGAGAGGCCGCGCGGGTCACGAGGCGATAGCCCTCCGGGACGGCGGTCACGTCCAGCCCCGCCGGAAGCGGCCAGATCAGATCCGCGTTGCTCCCGCGCAGGAACTGCACCACCCGGAACGCGGCCGGCTGGAAACGGAGGACGATCGAATCCGGTCCGGCGAAGCCCGCGCGCCGCGCGAGCACGAGGGTGCGCCCCTCCTCCGCGCGCGCGACGCGGTACGGGCCAATTCCCGCGGGCATTCCCTGCCCCTCGGGCCCCGCGGCCGACCAGGGCATGGAGACGCCGGGAAGCGCGAGCTTGTGCGGCAGCAGCGGGTCGCGGCGGCCGAGGCGAATCACGAGCGTGTTCGCGTCGGGTGCGGCGAAGCCGAGGCGGGGCTTGGCCCTGCCCGGGCGGATGTCCCTCACCCCCGCGACCGCCCCGAGCAGCCAGGCCTTCCGGCCGTCGCTCCGCGAATCGAGCCCGCTCTCCAGCGCCCGCTGGAAATCCGCGCTCCCGCAGAGAGAGCCGTCGGCGAAGCGCAGGCCGTGCCGGAGGTGGAGAGTGAGCGCCAGGCTGTCCGCGGACCATTCCCACCGCTCCGCGGCGGCCGGCACCACGGCGCCGCTCGAATCCTCGTCCGTGAGGCCCCGCGACAGGAGCCGCTCGAGCGAAGCCAGCAGGGGATCGGGCGAGATCGCGGGATCGAAGCGCGGCTGGGGCCGGCCGGCCAGCCACACGAAGGTCGTGCTCGGCGGCAGCGACTCGCGCGAGCACCCGGCGCCGAGCAGCGCGCCCCCGGCGAGGAGGCCCCCCCACAGCACTGCGGCCGATGCGCGGGCGCGGGTCATGACGGCCCGCGAGTGTAGTCGGACGGCGGGCCGTGGCAAAGTGGAGCCGCGCCCCGAGGAGATCGGCCGGCTCCCAGCCGGCGGAGCGGGCCCTCCGGTGCGGGGCGCGCGGGCTTCGCGCCGCGGGCGGTAACGTCAAGAGTTCTGTGTCAGGAGGAAGGGGGCTGAGGTTCCTTCCTTCTGGTTCTCATGGGTGAAGACCGCGAACAGGATGCGCTCCATGGAGGTGCGGTCACTGAACACCCCCATGGGGCG